>NZ_SMKR01000057.1 GCF_004348725.1 Kribbella turkmenica | reverse complement strand
GTGCACGGGCATGCGTTGGAGGCGTCGGGGCTGGTCGAGCTGGTGGTGACGATCCAGGCGTTGCGCGACGGGAAGTTGCCGGTGAACGCCGGGTTCCTGGACGCCGATCCGGACTGCGCGCTGGATCTGATCCTGGATGCGCCGCGGCCCGCGCGGTCGGCGTACGGGATGTCGGTGAACTCGGCGTTCGGCGGAGCCAACACCGCGTTGGTGGTGCGTGCGGGATGAGGGCGGCGGTGGAGGTCCATGACCTGGTCGTGCTCGCCGAGGGTTACTGGCCGGAGCCGGGCGACGACGTCGCGGCAGGCCCGCCGGCCCTTCCCGGGTTCGTGCTGTCGACGTTCAACCCGTTGGCGGCAACGGTCGCCGATCGTTGCCTGAGCGCGCTACCGGAGCCGTTGGCCGGGTCCGCCGGGATCGTCCTGGTGAGTGCCGGCGACCGGATCAGCGCCGAGCACGTCCGCCAGGCCGTTGCCGACGGCAGACGCATCGGCCCGTTGTTCTTCTTCCAGTCGGTGCCGAACAGCGTCGCCGGCCTGATCGCGGCGAAGTGGGAGCTGCGCGGACCGGTGGTCTGCGTGACCGACGGCGGGCTCGACGAGGCCGCCCTGCTGATCGGCGACGGCGACGCCGACCAAGTACTGATCGTGGAGATCCAGGCCGAGCGGGCGACCGCCCGGATCGTGAGTGGGGGAGTCCGACCATGAAGAGTCTGCGAGCCCGGCTGGCCGCCGATCCGGCGATCGGCACCGGCAACGTCCTCCAGCGGGTGCTTGCCCACGGCGCCGATCCCGCCGGGCCGGGGCTGACGTTCGACACCGCCGTCGACCACTTCCCGGCCGAGCATCCGCTGACCCTGGGCGAGCTCGACGACAGGGTGCAGGCGCGGACGGCCTGGTTGCACGAGCACGGCATCGGCCGACGGGACGTGGTCGCGATCTGGGCCACCGAGGCCCAGGACATCGTGCTGAGCTTCCTCGCCCTGGCCCGGGTCGGTGCGATCCCGGCACTGATGAACGGCAAGATGACGCCGGCGATCGCCGACGAGTACATCCGCCGGCTGCGCGTGACCGCCGTACTGGCCGACGCCGCGCACCGGCCGCTCCTGCGGACCGACGTCCTGGCGGAGCCACGTGAGCTCGGAACCGGGGATCGCGGGAAGGCCCCTGAGCACTACCGGCATCACGCCGACGATCCGGTCGTGATCACGCACACGAGCGGGACGACCGGCGTACCCAAGGCCGTGATGCACACCCACACGACCTTGTACGCCGCGTTGAAGCACCTGCTCACCATGCCGCAGGCACAGGGCACCGACAGGATCCTCAACGCGCTGCCGATCCCGCACACGGCGACCGTCCTCATGGTCAACCAGGTCCTCGGCAACCGCGCCGAGATGCTGCTGCTGTCGAGTCAGGACGCGCCCGACGTACTGCGGCAGATCGAGCGCTGGAAGCCCCGGGCCGTCTACGGGTTCGCGGTCACCTGGGCGGGTCTCGCCCGGGAGGACCTGGGTGCGCACGACCTGGACTCGGTGCGGATGTGGTTCAACACCGGTGACTGCGCGCACGAGCCGCACATCCGCAGACTCGTTGCCGTCGGCACCCGCGAGACCGTCACCAGGGAGGGGCGTACGTCGGTCAAGGGCTCGCACTTCGTCGACGGGCTCGGGTCCAGCGAGATGGGCCACAACGGTTTCCACATCACGCACACCATCGACAGCGACCACTACGGCCGCTGCATCGGGAAGCCCTACCAGTTCGCCGAGGCGGCCGTGCTGAGCTCGGCCGGCGACGAACTGCCGCCGGGCAAGGCCGGTCTGCTCGGCTTCCGCTCGCCGTCGGTCTCGCCGGGGTACTGGAACGACTCGGTCAACACGTACCGCTTCCGCCTGAACGGCTGGTTCCTCACCGGTGACCTGGCGTACCGCGACGAGACCGGCCACTACTTCCACCTCGACCGGATCCCCGATGCGGTCGCCGGCTTCGAGGGGCCGCAACTGTTCACCTCGATGTCGGAGGAGCGCATTCTGGCCGCGCTGCCCGAGGCCGCCGACTGCACGGTCGTGATCGTCCAGGAGAACGGCAGGTACGTCGCCGACGTCATGCTGGAGCTGGATCCGGACGCCGAGGACCGGGACCGGACGGCGGACGTGACGTCGGCCGTCGGCGAGGACGTCGCCGCGATCATCCGCACCGTGACAACGGTCGCGGCGGACGACGTGCCGGTCACGGTGACCGGCAAGGTCCGGAAGGTCGCACTGCGGGAGAAGCGGCTCGCGGGGGCGGACGCATGAGCGGCCCGGGCGGTGCGCCCGCCGTCACGATCACCGGCATGGGCCTGCTGACGCCGGTCGGCCGAGGCCCCCAGCAGGTGTACGACGCCTTGCTGCGGGGGCGGTCGGGCATCGTGAAACCGCCGGCCGACCACCCGGTCGCGAACTCGGTCGAACTCGCCGGCATCCTGCCGCCGTTCGACCCGGGCAAGGTCGCGTCCGGCCCTGACGGCAAGGTGATGGACCGCACGGTGATCCTCGCCCAGCTCGTCGCCGAGGACGCCCTCGCGGACGCCGGCCTGAGCGTCGGGGAGAACGTCCAGGCCGAGCGCATCGGCGTGATCGTCGGCGGCGTGGGCGGAATGGCGACCCTCGAGCAACAGGTCCTCGCGCGCGCCGAACGCGGCCGCGCGGCCGTCAGCCCGTACCTGCTCACCGGCGTGCTCCCGAACATGCCGGCCGCCCGGGTCGCGATCCGCTTCGGGATCCGCGGCTACACCTCGTCGGTCGGTACGGCGTGCGCCTCCGGAGCCCAGGCGATCGCCGACGCGGTCCGGCTGATCCGGTCCGGCGAGGCGGACGTCGTACTGTGCGGAGCGAGCGAGGCACCGCTGTTCCCGACGTTCGCGGAGACGTTCGCCAACGCGCGGGCGCTGGCACGCGGGTGGGACGACCCGTCCGAGGCCAGCCGGCCGTTCGACCTGCGGCGCAACGGCTTCGTGCTGAGTGAGGGTGCGGCGTTGCTGGTGCTGGAAAGCGCCGCGCACGCCGCCGCCCGCAACGCAGTGGGCTACGCCGATGTCGTCGGCTACGGCGTCACCTCCGACGCGCATCACCCGACGGCACCACGTCCCGACGGGGCCGGCGCCGCGGAGTGCATGCGACAGGCCATCAGGACAGTCGATCCCGCACGGGTCGGCTACGTCAACGCTCACGGGACGAGCACGAAGCTCGGCGACGTCGCCGAGTCCGTCGCCATCGGGCTGGCGTTCGGCGAGCACAGGCCGGCCGTGAGCTCGACGAAGGCGTTGACCGGGCACATGCTCGGCACGTCCGGCGTGGTCGAGGCGGCAGCGGCAGCGCTTGCCGTCAACACCGGCGTGGTGGCCCCGACCTACCACCTGGACGATCCGGACCCCGCGTGTCCCGTCGACCACGTCCGCAAGGACCCCCGCGACATCCGGCCGGAGTACGCGCTGTCGAACTCGTTCGGGTTCGGTGGCCAGAACGTGAGCCTGCTTCTCGGCGGCGCGAGTACTCCGCACCGGCGGCACATCGACAGTGAGGTGAGGTTGTGATGGAGATCTACGGGATCGACCACGTGGAGTTGTACGTGGGAGACGCTCGGCAGGCGGCGTTCTACCTGGGACACGCGTTCGGCCTGCAGATTCACGGACAGGGCGGCCCCGAGACGGGACTGCCGGACCAGCGGTCGCTGCTCCTGCGGGAGGACGCCGTACAGCTCGTGCTGACGTCCGGGCTGGCCGCGGACCACCCGGCGGCCGCGTACGTGCAGCGCCACGGCGACGGTGTCGCGATCGTCGGGATCGAGGTCGGCGACGCGACCGCGGCGTACGGTGAACTGGTGGCCCGGGGTGCCCGGGGGCTGCAGGAGCCGGTCCGGTCCGAGGCCGGCGAGACGACCGTGGTGATCGCGGAGGTGGCCGGGTTCGGCGACGTGATCCACCGGCTGGTCGAGCGGCACGGGCCGCGGCACGAGTTCCTGCCCGGCCGGATCCACATCACCGAACCGACCTGCGGTCCGGACGAGAAGCTGTTCAGCGAGATCGACCACCTGGCGATCTGCGTGCCGTCCGGTGAGCTGGAGCCGACCGCGAAGTTCTACGAGGACGTGTTCGGCTTTCCCCGGATCTTCGAGGAGTACATCGAGGTGGCCGGGCAGGGGATGGACTCGAAGGTCGTCCAGAGCCCGTCGAAGCACGTCACCTTCACGCTGATCGAGCCGGACGCGAGCCGCCGCCCCGGCCAGATCAACGACTTCCTCAGCTGGCACGCCGGCGCGGGTGTGCAGCACATCGCCCTGCGGACGAGCGACATCGTCGAGGCGGTCGGCACGCTGGCCGGCCGCGGCGTGAACTTCCTCGGTACGCCGTCGACGTACTACGACGCGTTGCCCGACCGGGTCGGTGAGGTGGACACGCCGATCGAGGACCTGCGGGAGCTGGGCATCCTGGTCGACCGCGACCACTGGGGTCAGCTGCTGCAGATCTTCACCGAGTCGATGCACGTCCGGCGCACGCTGTTCCTCGAGATCATCGAGCGGCGCGGCGCGATGACGTTCGGCAGCGGCAACATCAAGGCCCTCTACGAGGCCAAGGAACGCGAGCTGGCAGGAGCCGACCTGTGACGACGCTGGAATTCAAGCTCTCGGAGGAAGAGGTCGAGCTCCTTCCCACCGACGAGGACGTTGCCTTTTACAACGAGCACGGCTGGTACCTGTCCAGGAAGCTGCTCACCGACGAGGAGACCGAGGAACTGGTCGACGCCAGCGAGCGTTACTACGCCGGAGAACGCGACCGGACGCTGCCGGTCCGCCCGCCGAAGCTGGCGTACTGGGACCCGTCGAAGGGCGACGTCCAGCGGCACAACGACTACGTGCACTACGAGCACGACGGGCTGGCCAAGATCCTGCGCAAGCCGCTGATCGGCGCGGTCGCGGCCCGGCTGGCGCAGACCGGCGAGATCCGGATCTTCCAGTCCACGCTGATCTACAAGCCGCCGATCGAGGGCGAACCGTCGAACGTCGTGCCGTGGCACTTCGACAAGCACTACTGGTCGTCCTCGTCGTCGGACCGGATGCTGACCGCGTTCATCCCGTTCCACGACTGCCCGCCGGAGATGGGCACGATCACCATGGTCGACGGCAGTCACCGCTGGCAGGAGATCGGCTCCGACGACACCGTCGTCCGGCACTTCGCCGAGCGGGACCGGTCGCAGCTCGACCAGATGCTGGCCGAGAACGCGGCGTACAACCACGCCGAGGTGACCAAGGTCCCGATCACCATCCCGCGCGGCCACGTGAACTTCCACCACTGCCGCACATACCACGGCAGCGGCGCGAACGTCAGCGACCGTCCGCGCCGGGCGATCTCGCTGCACCTGCAGGACGGCGACAACCACTACCGCGAGTTCCCGCTGTCCGACGGCACCCTGGCGGCCTACAACCACGACGTCCTGGTACGCCGGACGCCCGACGGTCACCCCGACTACGCCGACCCCGACTACTGCCCGGCCCTCTGGGCCGACCGGTGAAGGGCTGACCGATGACGGCTCTGCTGCAGTGCCGGGCCTTCGGCACCGGCGGGTCAGGAGGCTTCGAGTCCCGGCCACTCCTGATAGCTCCAGTCGCTTCGCTCCCTGCGCTCCTCTGTCCGGGCCGGGACGCCCCATGACCCGCGATCTCTACCGGACCGTGCGACTGATCCGTCGGTTCGAGGAGCGGGCGATCGAGTTCGTCCGGTCCGGTGAGATCGTCGGCGGCATCCATCCGTACATCGGGCAGGAGGCCGTGGCGGCCGGAGTCTGCGCGGCGCTCCGGCCGAGCGACGTGATCACCAGCACGCATCGCGGACATGGGCACGTGCTGGCGCGCGGGGCGGATCCGGCGCGGTTGCTCGCCGAACTGATGGGCCGGGAGTCGGGACTGAACAAGGGCCGCGGCGGGTCGATGCACGCCGCCGACTTCGGTCTCGGCATCCTGGGCGCGAACGCGATCGTCGGCGCGGCCGGTTCGATCGCGACCGGTGCCGCCTGGGCGCACCGCCGGCAGGGCCGGGACACGGTCGCGGCCACGTTCTTCGGCGACGGCGCGATGAACGAGGGCATGCTGCTGGAGGCCTTCAACCTGGCCGCGCTCTGGCGGGTACCGGTGATCTTCGTCTGCGAGAACAACGGCTACGCCACCACCATGCCGGTCGCCTCGGCGGTCGCCGGCAGCATCACCGGCCGGGCCCGCGCGTTCGGCATCCCGGCCTTCACCGTCGACGGTCAGGACCCGGAGAAGGTGCTCGCGGCAACCGCCTCGGGGGTGGACCGGGCCCGGGCCGGCAAGGGGCCGACGTTCCTGGAGTGCACGACGTACCGCTTCGACGCTCACCACACCTTCGAGCACCGGACGCGGCTCACCTACCGCTCGACCGAAGAAGTCTCCGCTGGGTGGTCGCGGGATCCAGTGGAGATCCAGGGCGCACGAGTGGCCGCCGCCGAACGGGCGGCCGTCGATGCCGAGGTCGAGGCCCTGCTCGACGCGGCGGCCGGGAGCGCGCTGGGCAGCGCCCATCCCGACCCGGCCGCCGCCCTCGAGTACCTCTACGCCTCCCCGGAGGTGATGCGGTGAAGCTCTCCTACCTGAAGGCGCTCAACCGGGCCCTGGGCGACGCGATGGCCGACGACCCGGCGGTCTTCCTGCTCGGCGAGGACATCCGGGTCGCCGCGTCCAGCCTGACGGCCGGGTTGCTCGGCCGGTTCGGTCCGGACCGGGTGCTCGACACCCCGCTGTCGGAGCAGGCCTTCACGAACTTCGCCACTGGTGCGGCGCTGGCCGGGATGCGGCCGGTGATCGAGTTCCAGATCCCGTCGCTGCTGTTCCTCGTGTTCGAGCAGATCGCCAACCAGGCGCACAAGTTCTCGCTGATGACCGGCGGCCAGTGCAAGGTTCCGGTCACGTACGTCGTCCCCGGCTCGGGCTCACGGACCGGCTGGGCCGGCCAGCACTCGGACCACCCGTACAGCCTGTTCGCACACGTCGGGGTGAAGACGGTCGTCCCGGCGACGCCGGCGGACGCCTACGGTTTACTGGTCTCGGCGATCCGGGACGACGACCCGGTCGTGGTGTTCGCGCCGTCGGGCGCGCTCGGCATCCGTGACGATCTCGACTTCGGCACGCTCGTGCCGGTCCCACTCGGCGTCGGCCGGGTCGCCCGGCCCGGCAGCGACGTCACGGTAGTTGCCCTCGGCCACCTCGTGCAGGACGCGCTGTCCGTCGCCGACGAGTTGTCCGGGGTCGGGATCTCGGTCGAGGTCTTCGACCCGCGAACGGTCTACCCGCTCGACGTCGACGGCCTGACCACATCGCTGGCCAGGACCCGCCGGCTGGTTGTGATCGACGACTCCAACCGGACCAGCGGGTTCGCCGCGGAGGTGCTCGCGGTCGCGGCCGAACGGTGCGAGTTCGACTCCCCACCCCGCCGGGTCACCAGGCCGGACGGCGCCGTGCTGCCGTTCGCCCTGGCGCTCGACCGGGCGGTCCAACCCGGCCGTGACCACCTGGTCACCGCGATCCACGCCGTACTGGAGAAATCATGACCGACCTGTGGCCCCACTTGTCCGAAGAAGTCCGTACGGCGCTGGTCGCGCGGGGAGTCGAGTCGTGGCAGCGGGTGTACGACGGTGTCGCGACGCACAACAAGGAGTGGCGGCCGCTTCGGCCGCCGATCATGCCGGCGTCGGCGTACACCGCGATGACGGACATCTCGGCGACGGTCGCCCGGCTGATCCTGGCCACGTGCTTGCGGCGGGCGACGACGGCGGGGGAGCTGCGGCGGGCGCTCGGCATGCCGGACGGCGCGATCGACCTGCTGGACGAGGCGTTGCCGCTGACCGACGACCTGATCGGCGGCGTGCGTGCGGACATCCTGCTGGCCGGCGGGACGCCGTACGTGGTCGAGGCCAACATCGACAGCGCGCTGGGCGGCGCGCACGACTCCGACGGGGTCGCGCAGCGCTTCCTGAAGGCGTACGACGGTGATCCGGTGCTCGGCGGGATCGGGCTGACCGCGCCGCCGTCGGCCGTCGACGCCCGCTACGAGGCGGTGCGCTCGGCCCTCGAACTGACCGGGCAGGACCGGCTGGCGATGCTGTTCACCACCGGCGGCACGTACCCGGGGTCACAGGACGGGCGGGCGATGATCAAGCTGCTCGAGCCGTTCAGCGACCGCGGTCGCGAGCTCGGGCTGGACATGCGGGTGTACCCGGTCGAGTGGGTGACCCTGGACGACGCCGGCCGGCTGTGCGTGGACGACGGTCCGATCGACGGCGTACTCCGGATGTTCGTCCCGCAGGGCACCAAGCCGAGCGCCGGCCTGGACGCGTTGGCGACCGCTGTCCGGACGAAGACGGTCCGCATGTTCACCGCGTCGGCCAGTTGGCTGCTGGCCAGCAAGTCGATCTTCGCCTGGCTCTGGGAGGACGTCGACCTGCTGTCCGCCGACGACGCCGAGGTGCTGCGGCGCCACGTCCCGCAGACGTTCGTGCTGTCGGCCGGTCTGCGTCCGCGGGCCGTCGCCGACCAGGGCCGCTTCGTCCTCAAACCTTCTGGTTCGTACGGCGGCGTCGGTGTCGTCGTCGGACCCGAGGTGTCGGCGCACGACTGGCACGCCGCGCTGGACGCGGCGATCGCCGAAGGCGGGTACGTCCTGCAGGCCCATGTCCCGGTCGACCGGCTGACCATGCAGTTCGTCGAGGTGGCGACCGGGGAGGTTCATGAAGCCGCGGTGCCGTTCTGCATCGCGCCTTACCTGTTCGGCGGAACGCCGGCCGGTGCTTACCTCCGTTTCGCAGTCCCCGGCGCTGGTCCGGTCGTCAACGTCGGCCAGGGCGCGCTCACGAGCGGCCTGCTGTTAGCGGCAGAACGGCCGGAATCGGGCTAAATCGGTGTCCAGCTTGGCGATCCGCCGGAAGCCCCAGGTGTCGACGCCTGGCCGGTCCACCTCGTTGAACACCCGTGCGGCCAGGTCCCGGAGACCGCGGGCCAGCAGGGCGTACTCGAGGTGGTCGGAGTCGAGGTCGCGAGCGCCGTACTCGGTGAGGAACGCCTCCAGGTGCGCACCTTCGGCGGCGATCCAGACGTCGTGCTCGCGCGGGCCGATGACTGCCTGTTCCCAGTCGACGATCGCGGCGATCTCGTCGCTGTCGTCCAGGATCAGGTTGAGACCGTGGAGGTCCAGATGGCAGACGACGTGCCGGACCGTCTTGGTCCGGGCGCGCTCGATCGTGTGCTCGAGCCGGGCGATGCTCGCGACCACCTCCTCGCGGCGGTCGGCGATCCACGGGTGGTCGAGGTGGTCCCGCAGCGGCCAGATGGCCGGCTCGTCCAGGGTGGCCGGTGGCAGGTCGACGTGTTCGAGGGCGTGCACTCGCTTCAGCGCCTGCGCTGCCGGACGCCAGTCGTCGTGCGTCGCCATCCGGCCGTGGACGTAGGGGAAGACGGCGTACGGTCTGCCGCCGGCGATCGCGTGGAGCTCGCCGGCAACGGTCCGGAGGGGAGCAGGCACGGGAAGACCGGTGGCAGCGAGCGTGCACAGCAGGTCGAGGTCCTCGGGGGTCCCGCGCCGCCACACCTTCACGAACCACTTCGAGTCGGCGACCCAGCAGTCGCTGTTGAATCCGCCGGCATGTGGACGAAGTTCGTCAGCGGTCAGGCCGTAGTCGCGCGCCAGGTCCGAGGCTTCGATCAACCGCAGGCACCTCCCGAGTACTGCGCTCAGCGTACCGACGCCAGGTGGCGAGCGAGGACTCGGAGGGTCTCAGCGGCAGCGACGGCGTCGCTGCGGGCGTTTCCGTGCCGGCCGTCGGAGCTGTACAGCCCGGGATCGGTCGACAGCGGGTGATCGGTGAGAGAGACGTGGATCGTGCCCAGCTTCGCGGCGAGTGCGGCGGTCCGGTCCGAGAGGGTGCGCATGCGTTGCCGTAGGCCCGGGCGGAGCCATTCGACGACCGCCGGGCTGTACGAGACGTCGAACATGCCCAGCGTCATCACGTCCGCGCCGGCGTCCTGCAGCGTGGTGATCATCGTGGTCAGCTCACGGTCGACCCGGTCGGCGTCGTACGTGGCCGGGAAGGCGTCGTTGCCGCCGCCGACGACCAGGGCGAGATCGGGGCTGAAGGCAACGGCAGGCTCCAGCTGCGACGCGAGGACATCGCGGGCGCGCAGCCCGCTGACGCCGAGGTTGAGGTACGCGAGCCCAGGATGGACCGCCCGCAGCTCGGCAGCGATGCGGTCGGCCCACTGCAGGTCGCTGTAGCCGTCGACCGGTTCGCACAGACCCTCCGCGACGCTGTCGCCGAGGACGACGAAGCGCTGCCACAGATGGCCGGCGAGCAGCTGGGCGCTCTCTCCGGGGCTGAGGCAGTACGGATCGGTGGCCTCGTTCATGCGGCCTCCAGCGGCGTCGGGGTGGGTTCGTCGAGGGTCCGGCCGGGGCCCCGCCGGACCAGCGGGTAGACGCTGACGAGCAGGCAGGCGACACCGCAACCGATCAGGGCCGGGACCAGCCCGAAGCCGCTGACGAGCTCGCCGGCCAGCAGCGCGCCGAGGGGCAGACCGGCGAACGACGTCGCCGCGACCAGGCCGATCACGCGGGCCTGCAGGTTCTTCGGCACGTGTTCGTACAGGACCGCGCCGAACACCGGGTTGATGGCGGCGATCCCGATCCCGGACAGGAAGGTCACCGCCATCACCAGGACCAGATGATCACTCAGCCCGAGCACCAGCAGGCGCGGGCTACCCCCGATGACGGCTCCGACGGCGAACGTCAGATAGCGCGGAACCTTCGCGGCGAGTACGGCGAACCCGATGCTGCCGAGCAACGCACCGGCCGAGAACGCGCCGAGGGTCAGGCCGAGACCCGCCGGCGAGCCCAGTTCCTCCGCGACCCAGAGCGGGATGAACACCGCCGTACTCGCGCTCGCGAACACGTTCATGGTGAAGGTGGTGATCAGCATGGTGGCGAGCAGGGCGTCCCGCCGGACGAACGCGAAACCCACCGCGAGCGAGCGGAAGTACTTGTCCCGGCGCGCCTCGATCGGGGTGTCCGGCGGGTGCACGAACGCGGCGACGAGCAGCCCGCACACCACGAACGTGGCGGCGTCGATCCACAGCACGAAGGCCGCGTCGGTCCAGTAGATCAGCAACCCGGCCAGCGGCGCGCCCAGCAAGGTCGCCCCGCGAGCGAACGCCTCGTGCAAGGAGGTCACCCGGATCAGCGCGACCTCGGCGGCCTCGGCCATCGGCCGCACCAGCAGTTCCTTCGACCGGTCCGCCACCCCGCGCAACGCACCCGCAACGGTCACCAGCACCAGCAGCGCCGCGAATCCCAGCTCGGTGGTGGCAGCGATCGCAGCCACCGCCGCCGCGCTGACGACGTTCGCGATGATCGACGACAGCCGTGCGCCGAGCCGATCGATCACCGGCCCGCCCATGATGCTGGCGACGATGTACGGCACCATCTCGACCGCCGCCACCAGACCCATCCGGGCCGCGCTGCCGGTGGTCACCAGCACCAGCCACGGAATGGCCACCATCGACACCCGGCTGCCGACCGCCGACAACACATCGGCGGCGAACAGCACGACCAACCCCCGTCTGGGGGTCATCGAGACCTACCTGTCATGGTTCCCCCCAGCCCCGGCCACCGGGACCGGATGCAACTCCGCGTAGAGCTTGCGCAGGGCAACCTTGTCGACCTTCGCGATCCGGGTCAGCGGCAACTGGTCCACGAAGTCGATGGACGCCGGACTCCACATCTCGTTCAGGGTCTCGGTGACCAGGTGCCGGAGGCTTTCCGCCGACACCGGCCGCCGGGGTACGACGAAGGCGTGCACGGCCTCGCCGACGACCGGGTCCGGTACGCCGATGACCGCGGCCGTACGGACCGCCGGATGCGTGGCCAGGACGTCCTCGATCGGGCGGCAGAAGATCGCCCAGTTCCGGCGGGTGGTGACGATCATGTCGTGCACCCGGTCGACCAGGAAGAGGAATCCGTCGTCGTCGAGGTAGCCGAGGTCCCGGGTCCGCAACCACCCGTCGACCAACGTCTCCGCGGTCAGCCCGGGCTTGTTCAGGTACCCCGCGAACGTGAGTTTGCTCCGGACCCAGACCTCACCGGTTCGTCCCGGTTCGAGCACCTTCCCGTCGTCGTCGCGGATCTCGATCCGCACGTCGCCGTACGGCGTACCGGCCGAGGCCAGCCGCTCGGGATGCGAGGGGTCCTCGGTCAGGCCCGGTTGCGCGGTCACGACGACGGCTTCGCTCAGCCCGTAGACGATCCGCAGCACCGGACCGAACCGGGCGATGCCCTGTCGCAGCCGCGCCGGAGTGGCCGGGCCGGCGCCGACGTTGAGCATGAACAAGCTGCTGCAGTCCACGTCCTCGCCGCCGGGGTGGTCGAGCAGTTCGTAGAGCATCGGCGGGGTGACGTAGGTCGAGGTGATCCTCTCCGCCGGGACGATCCGGTAGAACTCGTCCGGTGACCAGCTGTCGGTGAGGAACAGCACCCCACCGGTGAACAGGTTGAAGAAGCTGGTGATCTGACCGCTCGCCAGCCACAGCGGCGACCCGGAGTAGTGCCGCAGCAGTGGGAACCCGTTCGCGACGAAGGCCGCGGCCAGGTCGAGGATCTGCTCGTAGAAGCTCTGTGTGTGGTGCACCAGTTTCGGATCGCCGGTCGTCCCGCTGGTCTGCAGCACCGAGTCCGGCGCCGGCACCGACGGATCGATCTCGTACGGCGTCCCGCTCGACGTCGTCGTGAGCGCGGTCAGGGTGAAGGCCGGCATCGGCGCGAGCGACGCGGCCAGCTCGGCACCCAGCCCGCCGTCGTACACGAGCGCGTCGGCGTCGGCCAGAACGGCGAACCGGTCGATCTCCCGGCGGGACGTGATCGGCGCGCACCACAGCACCCGGCAACCGTGCAGGTGGAGTGCGAGTTGGAGGGCCGGCGCGTCGAAACAGTTGGCCGCCGTCACCAGCACCTTGGCCCCCGGCCGGATCCCGGCGTCCCGGACGGCGGCCGCGATCCGCAGGAGGTCGGCGGCTATTTCACCGTACGTCGCGGAGCGGTCACCGCGGGCCAGCGCGGGACGTGCGGAGAATTCCCCGAACAGCTTCAGGACGCGCAGCACATAATTGCTATTGTTTCCGGGCAGGACGAATTCAGGCGGCATTCCGTCACCCTCACATGCAGCGAGTCCCTCGACTCCGGCCCCCCAGCCGTCCCTGTGACTGTACTCGATCCGCGTCCCCCGCAGGGTGAAGGAATACCCCTGCTATCCGGGGGCGGAACCGGTTCGCTAACCGCTTCCCGACGAGCTCGGGAAATGCCTTTCTGTTTCATTGACCGGATTAGTCGGGGCGTATTACGTTCCGTCCGCATCCGATTCCGCCAGGAGGTCCGTCCATGCATATTTCCAGCAGTTGGCGCGCGGTCGCGGTGACCGCCGCGCTCACCGTGGCCGGCTCCGGCCTGGCCGGAGCGAGCTACGGCGGTGATCACCGCGACGAGGAGTGGGTCGGCACCTGGGCGACCGCCGTCACCCACGGCAACGCGTCCGGGTCGACCAACGTCGGTTTGACCGACCAGAGCGTCCGGATGGTGGTGCGCCCGACCGTCGGCGGCGACCGGATCCGGATCCGGCTGTCGAACATCTACGGCGAGAAGACCGTCACCGTGGGCGCCGCGACCGTCGCCAAGCCCGACAGGTCGACGCCGGAGCTGTCCGACATCGACCCCGCGACCCTGCGCACGCTGACGTTCAACGGATCCGGGACCGCGTCGATGGTCAAGGGCAGCGAGCTGCTCAGCGACCCGGTCAACCTGCGGCTGGGGAACCTCGACGACCTGGTCGTCAGCCTGTACTTCCCCGAGAACACCGGCCCGACGACGTTCCACGGCTCGTCGATCCAGGAGAACTTCGTCGGCCCGTCGAACCTGGTCACCCAGCCCGGCGGTGCGGCGTACACGCTGACCCGGCGGTGCTGCTGGTTCTTCCTGTCCGGTGTCGACGTCGAGACCGACAGGCCGGCCGGCTCGATCGTCGTTCTCGGCGACTCGATCACGGACGGCACCGCGAGCACGTTCAACGCCAACAACCGCTGGCCCGACCAGCTCGCCGAACGGCTGATCGCGTCGGCGGGCCGGCGGGACAAGGTGCCCGGTGTGCTGAACGCGGGCCTGGCCGGCAGCCGGCTCAACCACGAGGGCAGCGAGCCGTCCGACAACGGCGCGTTCCCCGGGTTCAACGAGGTCGGCGTGAACTCGCTGGCCCGGTTGAACGAGGACGTGTTCGCGCAGACCGGCGTACGCACGGTGATCACCGAGCTGGGGATCAACGACATCTGGATGTCCGACGACTCCGCGGCCGAGATCGTCGCCGCGCTCCGGCAGCTGAACGCGCAGGTCCAGCAGCGCGGGCTGCGCAGCCTGGTCACCACGATCACGCCGTTCGAGGGGATCGGCGGCACCGACAGCTGGACCCCGGCCAAGGAGGCCACCCGGCAGGCGGTGAACAGCTACCTGCGGTCGAGCAAGGAGTTCGACGGCGTGCTGGACTTCGACAAGGTGCTGCGGGACCCGGCCGCGCCGAGCAAGCTGAACCCGGCCTTCGACTCCGGTGACCACATCCACCCGAACGACGCCGGCTACCAGGCGATGGCCGCCTCGGTGCCGCTCACACTGGTGCGCTGACCGCCATGCCGCCCTTGCCGTCCGCGAACGAGATTCTCGCCGCCCTCGGTTCCGAGCAAGGTCGCCGTGATCCGATGCCGCTCTTCGCGGAGCTGCATCGGATCGGCCCGGTCTGCCGGCTCGAACCGGGCAGCTCGCCGTACGCCGTGGTGGTCAACGGGTACGACGCCGCCCAGGAAGCACTCAAGGACACCAGGTTCCACCGGTTGCTGACCGCGGACCCGGATCCCGAGGACTCGGTCCTGCGCCGGCTCGGCGGATCGATGATGTTCCGCAACGAGCCGGACCACCTGCGGATGCGCAAGGTCTTCCAGGCCGTGCTGACCCCGCGCCGGCTGGCCGGGTTCGAGCCGGTGGTCGACGACCTGGCCGCCGAGCTGCTCGACGACCTGGGGAAGGCCGGCGCCAACCGGCAGCAGGTGGACTTCGTCGACTTCGCCTACCGGCTGCCGATCACCGTGATCGGCACGTTCCTGGGGATCCCGCGCTCGGACCTCGGCTGGTTCCGCGACCGGACCCAGCGTATCGACGAGTACCTCGACCTGGGCGGCAAGGCACCGGAGAAGCTCGAGGCGGCCAACCAGGCCGCCGACGAGCTGAACGCCTACTACGCCCGGATGATCACCGACCGCCGGATCCGCCCGCGCGACGACCTGGTCGGTTCGCTCGTGCACGCGCTCGACTCCGGCACGTCGGGGATCGACGAGCAGGAGTTGATCGACAACCTGCTGGTGCTGGTCAACGCCAGCTTCGTCACCACGATGAACCTACTGACCAACGGGCTGGAACTGCTGCTGGCCGAGCCGCCGCTGGTCGAGGCCCTGCGCGACGACCCCGGACTCGCGTCGGACTACGTCGAGGAGATCCTCCGCCACCAGAGTTCGGTGCAGCTGATCAGCCGGCAGGCGTCGACCGATCTCGACCTGGCCGGGGAGCCGATCGCCGAAGGCAGCCTGGTGCTGATCCTGCCGGGTGCCGCCAACCGGGATCCGGCGCGGCATCCCGACGCCGACACGTTCGACCCCGGCCGCGACGACCTGCAGCACCTGTCGTTCGGCGCCGGGCCGTTCTACTGTGTCGGGGCCGCGCTGGCCCGGATGGAGGGCCGGGCCGCGTTCGGGCAGTTGTTCCGCCGGTTCCCCGGACTGGGCCTCGCGAGCGAGCCCGTCCGGAGCCGTAGCTTGCTGCTGCGTGGGCACGAGTCCATGCCGATCCGATTGGGGTGATCCCATGCCGCTGGACCCGCAGGTCGAGGCCATGCGCGCCGAACGCGAGGTCAACCACGTTCCGCAGCTCTACACCCAGACGCTGGCCGAGGCACGGGCCGCCGATCTCGCCTCCGTCCAGGCGGCCGGTGGTGAGGTGGAGAAGGTGCACCACGTCGAGGACGTCGTCACCGGTGACGGGCTGCCGCTGCGGGTCTACCGGCCGGACCTGACGGGTCCGCTGCCGACGCTGATCTACTTCTTCGGCGGCGGCTGGACGCTGGGCAGCATCGAGACGGCCGACGGCATCAGCCGCACGCTGGCGAACGCCGTTCCCTGCCAGGTGATCACCGTCGGCTACCGGCTCGCGCCGGAGCACCCGTTCCCGGCCGCGGTGCACGACTGCCATCGTACGACCCGGTGGATCGCGGACCATGCGGCGGAGTTGCGGGCCGACCCGGCGCGGTTGGTGGTGGGCGGTGACAGCGCTGGTGGCAACCTGGCTGCCGCGACCACGTTGCTTGCCCGGGACAACGGTCCGGCGCTGGCCGCGCAACTGCTGGTCTACCCGAACACGCTCTACGGTTCGGACACCGTCTCGATGCGCTCCGGCGACGACCCGTACCTGTTCAACAAGACCTCGGTCAACTGGTACTGGGATCACTACCTGACCGACTCGGCCGACGGCCTGAACCCACTCGCCTCACCGCTGCTCGCCGATTCGCACGCGAACCTCCCACCGGCGCTGGTGATCACCGCCGAGTACGACCCGCTGCGCGACGAGGGCGAGTACTACGCCGAGAAGTTGCACGCCGCCGGGGTTCCGGCGACCCTCAGCCGGTACGACGGGATGGTGCACGGCTTCTTCGCGATGTCGGGCATCCTCGACGGCGGCAAGAAGGCGATGGCCGAAGCGGCCACCTGGCTGCGCGAGGTCCTCGGGGATGCCTGAGGTGCCCGTTGGCTGACACCTTCGCCGGCTTCGAGGCAGAGGCCGCGAGCGTTCTGCCGGCCTCCGTCCGCGACTTCGTTGCCGGCGGCAGTGGTTCGGAGACCACCTTGCGGCTCAACCGGGTGGCCCTCGACTCGGTCACGCTGACGCCTCGGGTGCTCGCCGGTGCCGACGAGCCGGACACCAGTCGTACCCTGCTCGGCAGCGACCTCGACCTTCCCGCCTTGGTCGCTCCGATGGCGTACCAACGGCTACTCCATCCCGAAGGCGAACTGGTGCTGGCCCGGGCGGCTGCGGACGCCGGAATCCCTTATGTCATCAGCACTTTGAGCAGCTTCGCGCTGGAGAAGATCGCCGCCGAGGCACCCTCCTGGTTCCAGCTGTACTGGTTGCGCGACCGGGACCTGCTGACGTCGCTGGTGCGTCGCGCGGAGGACGCGGGCTGCGCCGCGCTGATGGTGACGGTCGACGTTCCGGTGATGGGTCGCCGGCTGCGGGACGTGCGGAACTCGTTCGCCCTTCCCGCGGACGTGGTCGCGGCCAACCTTGTCGACATGGCGACAGAGGCGCACGCCGCCGTTCCAGGACTGTCCGCGGTGGCCGCGCACACGGCGTCGGTCTTCGAGCCGGCCGTCTCCTGGCGTGACCTCGAGTGGCTGCGCGGCGAGACCGCGCTACCCCTGGTGGTGAAGGGAATTCTCGACCCGCGCGACGCTCACCGGGCCGTCGAGGCCGGCGCCGCGGGGGTCGTGGTGTCCAACCACGGCGGCCGGCAGTTGGACGGTGCGCTCGCCTCGATCGATGCCCTCGGGCCGGTTGTCGATGCGGTCGGCAACGACTGCGAGGTGCTGCTGGACAGCGGTGTCCGCGGCGGGATCGATGTGATGAAGGCGCTGGCGTCGGGGGCGTCCGCCGTACTGGTCGGGAGGCCGTTGCTGTGGGCCTTGGCGGTGGGGGCCGTGGGCGAGGCGCTCGGACTGCTCCGGCGCGAGTTGCGGGACGCGATGCTGCTGGCCGGGTGTGCCGACCTGGACGCGGTGGCCGGGCTGACGACGGGGAGAGCGCGATGGCCGAGCTGAGACTGACCGAGTTGCACGGTTCGCTGACGGACCGGGCGCTCACCTCGATGAACTTCCTCAACGAGGTCTCGCACCACTACCCGGACGCGATCTCACTGGCCGCCGGCCGCCCGACCGAGGAGTTCTTCGACCTCGAGGAGGTGCACCGCTACCTCGACCTGTTCGCCGATCACCTGCGTTCCCGCGGGTACGACGAGGCCGCCGTCCGCCGGACGATCCTCCAGTACGGCCGGACCAAGGGCATCGTGCACGACCTGGTCGCTCGCAATCTCGCGGTCGACGAGGACATCCACGTGGATCCGGAGGCGATCGTGGTCACGGTCGGCTGCCAGGAGGCGATGGTTCTGGTCCTGCGCGCGCTGCGTTCGGGGCCGGACGACGTACTGCTCGCGATCGCCCCGACGTACGTC
This sequence comes from Kribbella turkmenica, assembly GCF_004348725.1. Lineage (GTDB taxonomy): Bacteria > Actinomycetota > Actinomycetes > Propionibacteriales > Kribbellaceae > Kribbella > Kribbella turkmenica. Next base: position 20,509 of record NZ_SMKR01000057.1, on the reverse strand, counting down.
GGCATCACCGGGGCGGCCCGGGTGCTCGACGTCCCGGTCCGGCCGGTGACCGAGGACGACGACCTGGCCGCGGTGGTGAAGGCGGCCCGGGCCGACGGACTGCGGCCGCGGGCGTGCTACCTGATGCCGGACTTCGCCAACCCGTCGGGACTCAGCCTGGACCTGGAGAGCCGGCGCCGGTTGCTGGAGGTCGCGGCCGCGGAGGACCTGCTGCTGCTCGAAGACAACCCGTACGGGCTGTTCCCGGCCGCCGGCGTCGATCGGGTGCCGACCCTGAAGGCGCTCGACACCGAGCGCCGGGTCGTCTACCTCGGGTCGTTCGCCAAGACCGGGCTGCCCGGGGCCCGGGTCGGGTACGTCGTCGCCGACCAGACCGTCGAGGGGCCGGACGGCAGCACCGGGCTGCTCGCCGGCGAACTGTCGAAGATCAAGAGCATGCTGACCGTGAACACGTCGCCGGTCGCCCAGGCCGTGATCGGTGGCAAGTTGCTCGCGAACGACTTCAGCCTGGTCGCCGCGAACCGGCGCGAACGCGCGATCTACGCCGCCAACCTGCGCGCGATCACCGACGGCCTGGCCGCGCGCTTCCCCGGTGGCGAGGTCACCTGGACGGTCCCGTCGGGCGGCTTCTTCGTGGTCGTCACCGTGCCGTTCCCGGTCGACGACGTCCTGCTGGAGAAGTCCGCCCAGGAGTACGGGGTGCTCTGGACGCCGATGAGCCACTTCTACGACGCCGGTTCACCGATCCACGCCCTGCGGCTGTCCTGCAGTTCGGTCGCCCCGGACCAGATCGACGCCGCCCTCAACCGCCTGGCCGCGCTGATCACCGATCAACTGCCGTAACTGGTCCCCTCAGCGACGCCGAAACTGGATCTATAGAGGAGACCGGTCAGCTTCTAGCTTTGACGCATGACCACCATCTGCGAGCTCCCGACGGTCCACGTTCCTGCGACTCCGCGCCTGCTGAGCGGCCAGTTCGGCCGGCTGCTGTTCACGGTCTTCGGGTCCTCGCTGAGCATGTACCTGCTCACCTCGGTGGTCCCGCTCTACCTGGCCGCCGGCGGCTCGGGCGGGATCGGCGCCGGGCTGTCCACCGGCGCGATGATGCTGTCCGCGGTGGGGGTGGAGCTGCTCGTGCCCCGGATGCTGGCGCGCTGGGGTCACCAGGTCGTCCTCGGGCTCGGACTGGTCCTGCTCGGAGCGCCGTCCCTGGTGCTGCTGGCCACCGCCTCGCTGCCGCTCGTGCTCGCGGTCTGCGTCGTCCGCGGTGCCGGGCTGGCGATCCTGGTCGTCGGCGCGGTCGCACTGATCGCCGAGGTGACCCCGGCCCATCGGCGGGGCGAGGCATTCGGGGTGTACGGCGTGGTCGTCGGCCTGCCGGCCGCGATCGGCCTGCCGCTCGGCGTCTACCTGACCACCGTAATCGGCTTCGACGCCCTCTTCGTCCTGGCCGCCGCGGCCTCGCTCGCCGGTCTGCTCGCGCTCCGCGGAATGCCGAAGCGGTCCACTGCCGAGGAGCAGCACGTCAAGGTGCTCGGCGGTCTGCGCGGCACCGGCCTGTTGATGCCGACGTTCGTCTTCGCCGCGGTCACCGTGGCCGCGGGCATCAGCGTCACCTTCCTCCCGCTGGCCGTTGCCGAGGACAAGCACTCGCTGGTCGCCACCGCGCTACTGCTGCAGTCGGTCACCGCGCCCGCCGCCCGCTGGCTGGCCGGCCGGTTCGGCGACCGCGTCGGCCCGGCCCGGTTGCTCGCACCGGCGCTGGTCCTGGCCGCGGTCGGCGCCGGGGCGCTGGTCCTGATCGGCAGTGCCGTCGCCATCGTGGTCGGGTCGACCCTGTTCGGCATCGGCTTCGGTGCGGCGCAGAACCTGACATTGTCGCTGATGTACAACCGGGTGCCGAAGTCCCGCTACGGCCAGGTCAGCGCGCTGTGGAACCTCGCGTACGACGGCGGCTGGGGGATCGGCGCCATCGTCTTCGGAGCGATCGTCGCCGGCACCGGCTACTCGGTGGCGTTCGGCCTGACCGCCCTGGTCGTCGCGGTCGCGATCCTTCCCGCGGTTCAGAGCTTGCGCAACCGGACGTAGCGGACGGTGTGGTCGGCGCCCTTGCGAAGCACCAGGGTGGCCCGGGAACGGGTGGGCAGGATGTTCTCCCGCAGGTTCGGGCCGTTGATCCCGTCCCACAGCGACTCGGCCTTCTTGACCGCCTCCTCCCGGCTGAGCTCGCCGTACCGGACGAAGTACGACTCCGGGTTGCGGAACGCCGTCTCCCACAGTTTCAGGAAGCGGTGGACGTACCAGGACCGGATGTCGTCGGCGGCCGCGTCGACGTACACGGAGAAGTCGAAGAAGTCGCTGACCGCCAGGCCGCTCTTGCCGTCGGCGTGCCGGGGCGCGGGCTGGAGGACGTTCAGGCCCTCGAGCAGCAGGATGTCGGGCTGCTCGACGGTCGTCCGGACGCCCTGCATCCGGTCGTAGTGCAGGTGCGAGTAGACCGGGGCCTCGACCGTGTCCATGCCGGACTTGACCTCGACAACGAACCGGAGCAGCGCCTTGCGGTCGTACGACTCCGGGAACCCCTTGCGCATCATCAGGTTCCGGCGTTCGAGTTCGGCGTTCGGCCAGAGGAACCCGTCGGTGGTGACGAGCGCGACCCGCGGGTGCTCGGGCCAGCGGGCCAGCAGTTCGCGCAGCAGCCGCGCGGTGGTGGACTTGCCGACGGCAACCGAGCCGCCGATGCCGATGACGAACGGCGTCCGGGTCGCGGCCGGCTTACCGAGGAAGCTCTCGGTGTCGGCGTGCAGCGCCCGGGCATGCCGGACGTACAGCGAGAGGATCCGCGACAGCGGCAGATAGACCTCGCGCACCTCGTCCATGTCGATCTCGTCGCCGAGACCGCGCAGCCGTTCGATCTCCTCGGCCGTCAGCGGGGACACGGTCGTCTCGGCGAGTTGCGCCCAGGCGGCCCGGTCCAGCTCGGTGTAGGGAGTCACCTCCCGTGTCGGCTGCAGCATGTGCCCATTCTTCCCACGCCGGTGCACACGGACCCACCCCGGCGGGCGTGGCTTACGTCTCAACTACCTGGCCGGCCGCCCGGACACGCGGATGCTGTCGGTGGCGGGTTGGGCTGCAGACCGAAACTTTCGAACCCTCGGGAATGACCGGGTCGTGTGCGAGGATCGCCGCCGACCGGGGGGCAACGACGTGACGAAGCTGGTGTTTCGCTCATGACCTTCGACCCCTGCTGGCTGAGTGGCCAACGGCTGCCCGAGGTCACCATCCACGCATCCGGCGCGCTGGCGCAGACCATCCGCGCCGAGCTCCGGCAGACCCGGCGAGTCCGGCACGACGTGGAAGTCGCCCTGTGCACCCTCGGCCGGCTCGGGGAGACGCCCTTGGCCGCCTGGGTGGAGCAGGCGCTGCCGGTCGACGGGCTCGGTGACGAGGGCTTCGTGGTGGTGCGACGAGGCAACCAGTTGGCCGTCGCCGCCGAGACCGGGCGCGGCCTGCTCCATGGCTACTTCTACCTGCTGCGGTACTTCGAGTGGATGACCGGCGACTTCACCGTCGTCGAGCGTCCGGCCTTCCCGGTCCGGATGCTGGCCCACTGGGACGACCTCGACGGCTCGGTCGAGCGCGGGTACGCCGGTAGGTCGATCTTCCTCCGCGACGGCCGGGTCGTCCAGGATCTGGCCAGAGTGCGCGCGTACGCCCGGCTGCTGGCCTCGGTGGGCCTGAACGCCGTGGTGCCCAACAACGTCAACGTGCACGCGGCCGAGACGCGTCTGATCACTGATCACCTGTCGGACGTGGCCCGGCTGGCCGCCGTCTTCCGGGAGTACGGGATCGCCGTCCACCTGGCGGTGAACTTCGCCGCGCCGATCGAGCTGGGCGATCTCGACACCGCCGACCCGCTGGACCCACGAGTGGTCCGGTGGTGGTCGGCCGCGGCCGGCCGGGTGTACGACGCCGTCCCCGATCTCGGTGGGTTCGTGGTGAAGGCGGACTCGGAGAACCGGCCGGGCCCGGCGGCGTACGGACGGCACCACGCGGACGGTGCGAACCTCCTCGCGCGAGCGCTGGCGCCGTACCGCGGGACCGTCCACTGGCGGTGTTTCGTCTACGACGTCCAGCAGGACTGGCGGGACCGGACGGCGGATCGCGCCCGGGCGGCGTACGACTACTTCATCCCGCTGGACGGGCTGTTCGACGACAACGTCGTACTGCAGGTCAAGCACGGGCCCCTGGACTTCCAGGCGCGCGAGGCGGTGTCGCCGTTGCTGGGGGAGTTGCAGGAGACGCCGTTCGCGCTCGAGCTGCAGGCGACGCAGCAGTACACCGGTCAGCAGAAGGATCTGTGCTACCTGGGGCCGTGGTGGCGGGAGATCCTGCAGTTCGACACCACCGGCGCGGGCGGGCCGACCGTCGCCGATCGCACCGAGGCGGTCGTTGCCGTCGCCAACGTCGGCGACGACCCGAACTGGACCGGCCACAAGCTTGCTCAGAGCAACCTCTATGCGTACGGGCGATTGGCCTGGGACCCGGCCGCGGACCCGGTCAGCCTGCTGCACGAGTGGGCCGCCGCCACCTTCGCGATCGACGACCGCACCCGGACGGAACTGGTGGAGATCATGGCCGGTTCGTGGCGGACGTACGAGCGCTACACCGCCCCGCTCGGCGTCGGCTTCATGGTCACACCCGGCACGCATCACGGGCCGAGCGTCAACGGGTCCGAGTACTCGGCCTCCGGGACGTACCACTTCGCCGACCGCTACGGGGTCGGCGTCGACCGCACGGTGGCCACGGGCTCTGGCTTCACCGGGCAGTACCCCGAGCCACTCGCCGGCCGCTACGAGAACGTCTGCGCCTGCCCGGACGAACTCCTGCTGTTCTTCCACCACGTTCCGTACGACCACGTTCTGCAGAACGGCCGCACAGTGCTCCAGCACATCTACGACACCCACTTCCAGGGGTACGACGAGGTCGAAGCCATGCTCGTCCGCTGGAAGGCGATCGCCGACCGCTTCGACCCGGCGAGCCGCGACAACATCACCGCGCGCCTGGAGGGGCAACTCGCCAACGCGCGCGAGTGGCGCGACCAGGTGAACACCTACTTCTACCGGCTCAGCGGTGTCCCGGACGCGGCCGGTCGCACGATCTACCGGTAGCCGGTCCGCGAAAGTTTCGGCGACAGGCTAGGTTGTACTGAGCTGGACGCAGCCTCGACGAGGGCGGAGGGACGCCGTGGGTCAGCGGGTGACCATCGCGAAAATTGCGGAGCAGGCCGGGGTCTCCGTGCCCACCGTCTCGAAGGTGCTGAACGGCCGGGCCGACGTCGCGGAGGCCACCCGGGAGCGGATCGAGAGCCTCATCCAGGAGCACGGCTACCGCCGCCGCGCCACCAGTACGGCGAGCAGCCCGATGATCGACCTGGTGTTCAACGAGATCGGCGGCGAGTGGGCGGTCGAGCTGATCCGCGGGGTCGAGGAGGTCGTCCGGACCGAAGGGGTCGAGCTGGTCCTGTCCGAGTGCGGCGGGGCCCGGCGGCCGCGGCAGGAGTGGATCGAGTCGGTCCTGCTCCGCCGTCCACTCGGCGTGATCATGGTGTTCTCCGACCTCGACGCCGACCAGCGGGCGCAGCTGGAGGCGCGCCGGATCCCGTTCGTGGTCGTCGACCCGGTCGGCGACGTCGGCGACGACGTACCGTCCGTCGGCGCGGCCAACTGGAGCGGCGGCCGGATGGCGACCCTGCACCTGCGCAACCTCGGCCACCAACGGATCGGCGTGATCGGCGGGCCGGTGGAGACCCTGTGCGCGCGGATGCGCGTCGACGGGTACACGGACGCACTCCGGTCGACCGGCGCCGGCGTCGATCCCGCGCTGATCCGGTCGACGGAGTTCGGGGTGAGCAGCGGGCACCGGGAGGCGCTGGCACTGTTGAGCCTGCCGGACCGGCCGACCGCGATCTTCGCCGGCAGCGACCTGCAGGCGCTCGGTGTCTACCAGGCGGCGCGCGAGCTCGGGCTCGAGATCCCGCGCGACCTGTCCGTGGTCGGGTACGACGACCTGCCGGTGGCGCAGTGGGTCTCGCCGACGCTGACCACCGTCCACCAGCCGCTCCGGCAGATGGCCGAGCTGGCCACGCGGATGGTCCTCGACCTGGCGGGCGGCACGACGCCCGCCGCGCTGCGGCTCGACCTTGCTGTCGAGATGCGCGTCCGCGGGTCCACCGCGTCGCCGCGCAGTTAGCGCGTGCACCTGCTGGTGGGTCCGGGCGGGCCGTTAGGGTGAACGGCATGATCGTCGGCGTGGGTATCGATGTGGTCGACGTGGAGCGGTTCATGAAGACCCTCGAGCGCACCCCCGGCCTGCGCGATCGGGTCTTCACACCGGTCGAAGCAGTGAAACCACCGGCATCTCTGGCTGCCCGGTTCGCCGCGAAGGAAGCACTGGCCAAGGCGCTCGGTGCCCCGGCAGGCATGCACTGGCACGACGCCGAGGTGCAGACCGACGACACCGGCCGCCCCTGGCTGAAGATCACCGGCACGGTCGCCGACCAGGCTGCCCGGCTCGGTGTCCAGAGCCTGCACCTGTCCCTGAGTCACGACGCCGGCATCGCGTCCGCCGTCGTCATCCTGGAGGGCTGACATGCGTCGCGCGCACACCGTCGAGCAGGTCCGGGCGGCCGAGGCCGACCTGATGGCGCGACTGCCCGAGGGCACCTTGATGCAACGCGCCGCCACCGGCCTGGCGATTGCCGTCAGCAACTTCCTCGGCCGCACGTACGGCGCGCGCGTGATCCTGCTGGTCGGCTCCGGCGACAACGGCGGCGACGCCCTGTACGCAGGGGTCCGGCTTGCCCGCCGGGGTGCCCACGTGACCGCCGTGCTGCTCTCGGACGAGGCGCACGCCGCCGGTGTGGAGGCGCTGCTCGCTGTCGGCGGCCGGGTCGGGTCGGCCGACGACGTCGCCGGCGCGGACGTGGTCGTGGACGGCATCGTCGGGATCGGCGGGCGCCCGGGCCTCCGGCCCGACGCCCTCGCCGTGGTCGAGTCGGCAGCTCAGAACGGCGTCCCGATCGTCGCCGTCGACGTTCCGTCGGGCGTCGACGTCGACACCGGCGAAACGCCGGAGCCGCACGTCCGCGCCGCGCTCACCGTCACCTTCGGCACGCACAAGATCTGTCATCTGATCGACCCCGCCGCGAGCGCGTGCGGCCCGGTGCACCTGGTCGACATCGGTCTCGACCTGCCGCCCGCCGCGGCCGAGTCGTTGCAGGCGGCCGACGTACGGGCGCTGTATCCGGTGCCACGGGGTGAGTCGGACAAGTACTCCCGCGGCGTACTGGGGTTGATGGCCGGTTCGGCGCAGTACCCGGGGGCTGCGGTCATCGCAACCGCTGGTGCGCTCGGTGGACCGTTGGGCATGGTCCGGTACGTCGGTCCGGACGCGGTGGCGGCGGAGGTCCGGGCGGCTCACCCGGAGATCGTCGTCGGTGACGGACGCGTACAGGCGTGGGCCGTAGGCTCCGGTCTGGGCGACGAGCTCGACGTCGGCCGGGTCCGTGACCTGCTCGACGCCGAGGAGCCCATCGTCCTGGACGCGGACGGGCTCCGCGCGCTGGAGGACTCAGGTGACCACACCGGCGTCCTGGCGACACCCCACGCCGGCGAGTTGGCGCGGCTGCTGGGTGTCGACCGCTCCACCGTCGAAACGGAACGACTGAAGCACGCCCGCCTGGCCGCGGAACGCTTCGACGCCACAGTCCTCCTCAAAGGCTCCACCACAGTCATCGCCGCCCCCGACGGCCAGATCCGCGTCAACACCAACGCCACCCCCTGGCTGGCCACCGCCGGCGCCGGCGACGTCCTCGCCGGCCTCTGCGGCTCCCTCCTCGCCGCCGGTCTGACCACCCTCGACGCAGCCAGCGTCGCGGCCTACCTGCATGCCGCGTCCGCCAACCTCGCATCGTTCTCCGGCCCCACCACAGCGCTGGCGGTGGCCGCAGCCCTCCCGGAGGCCACCCGGATAGTCCTCGGCTGACCGGGCGGGGACCTGGCGGCGGCGTAGGACACACGTGAGCGGTTGCGGACCGGGGGTGGTGCGGATAGGACTGGAGGTGCTGGTGCCTCCGCCGCCCGAGGAGTGTGCACGTGAAGCGTCTTGCCGTAGTACTAGCCCTGATTCTCGTCGCCGCGCTGCCGCTCCCCGCGGAGGCGACCGGGAAGCCCTACGTGGCTGACCCCGAGACGAAGATCCACGTGATGGGCGAGTGGGCCCACCCCGACGACGACACGAGCATCATCGGGCCCTGCGGGGTGTGGCACCAGCGGTACGGCGTGAAGTGTGGCGTGATCATGGTGACCCGGGGTGAGGGCGGCGGCAACGCGGTCGGCACCGAGCTGGGACCGGACCTCGGTCTGAGGCGGGAGAACGAGGACCGGGTCGCGCACTACCGGTCCGGGACGGTCGACATCTTCAACCTGGACCGGATCGACTTCTTCTACAACCAGAGCGCGCCGCTGACGCAGTACTTCTGGGACGAGGAGGAGACGCTGCGCCGGGTGACGCGGGTGATCCGGGAGACGCAGCCCGAGATCTACATCGGGTTCACCCCGACGCTCGCGGCCGGGCACGGCAACCACCAGCAGGCGGGCCGCCTGATCTGGGAAGGTGTGCTCGCGGCCGCCGACCCGACCCGGTTCCCGGAGCAACTGCAGGGCCCGCACGCGCTCAGCACCTGGCAGGTGAAGAAGGTCTTCTCCGGCGGCAGTACGGCGGGCACCGGCGGTACGACGTCCGCCCCGAACTGCACCACCGGGTTCACCCCGACCGGCCAGGACACCGTCGCGGGCGTGTGGACCGGCTACGAGTCGCCGTACAAGTGGCCGGCCGGGAACCTCCAGGGCCGGCCCGCCGGCTCGGCCAAGATCTGGCAGCAGGTCGCGGACGAGGGCCGGGCGGCGTACCCGACCCAGAGCCGGGTGATGTTCAAGGGAACGTCGGCCCCGGCCTGCCCACGGTTCGCGATGACCCAGTCGTTCGTGCCGTTCCAGCCGAACACCAGCCCGAGCGCCGGCCTGGACGAGGCGATCCTGTTCGGCGCCACCAGACCTGACCCCGGCGGGCTGCCGCTGGGAACCCTGCAGTACCTGACGTTCAGCCGGTTCTACAACGTCGCCGGCGAGCCGTTCGAAGCGACCGTCCACCTCCGCGCACCCCAGGGGAAACTTGCCCGGGGCAACGTTCAGCTGAGCGTGCCACCGGGCTGGACCACCGACGGCCCGAAGCCTGTCCCCGCGCGGTCGAGCGCGCAGGTCACGTTCACGGTGACCGCGGCGGCCGACGCACCGGTCGACCGGAACGCGAAGATCGCCGCGACCTACTCCACCAAGGAGGCCTCCGGCTACACCGACAACGTGGTCCGGATCGCGTCCGCCGCCGAAGGCCGGTTCCAGCGCTGGGGCAACTGGCAGGAGTACGACGAGTGGCTCGCGACGACCGCGCCGCAGGCGAACCGCCTCGGCCGCTCACCGGCGATCCAGTCGATGGCGGTCGGCAGCACGATCGACGTACCGGTGGTCGTCCACAACTGGTCGGCACAGCCGCGCAGTGGCGCGGTCTCGCTGGACCTGCCCGCGAACTTCACGGTCGACGCGCAGTCCAAGCCCTACGACGTCCAGCCCGGCGCCGACACTACGCTCACCTTCAAGCTCACCAACACCGACGACTCCTTGCCCGCGACCCAGAACGTCTCCATCCCGATCCGGACCGCCACCGGCAGCGAGACGCTGACCTTGACGTTGGTGCCGACGACAATCGTCCCGCAGGCCGCGCCGGTCGTCGACGGCAAGGCGGAGCCGGGTGAGTACCCCGGCCCGACACTGGACCTCGGCCGGATCTGGCAGGGTGCGAACAACTGCACCGGCGTGGACGACTGCGGCGTTTCGGCAACCGGCGACGGCAATTCCGCCAAGGTCAGCTGGTCCGGCGACGCGCTGTACTTCTTCATCCACGTCCGCGACGACTACCAGTCGTACGCCGTGACTCCGGCCGAGTGTGTCGGTCACTGGCAGGCCGACTCGGTGGAGATCCTGCTCGATCCGCGCGGCACCGCGTCACAGGCGCTGATGGACACCGCCAACACGTTCAAGCTCGGCATCTTCCCGTTCAGCCAGAGCGGCGGGCCGTGCTGGTCGAGGGACGCGGACAACCACCAGGGCTACTCGAGCGGCGAGCTCGACACCGGCAACGCGCCGGGTGTGCAGGTCGCGTCGACGGCGCAGTGGGTCGGCAGCAACGAGACGACCGTGCCGCACGCGTACGCCGGTGGCGGCTACGACCTCGAGGTCAAGATCCCGCTCGCCACGCTGCCCGCGGCGGTCGACCCGACCCGGCTGGGGCTGAACATCACGCCGTACGACAACGACGACACGTCGGCCGCCGGGACGACGACGTTGCGGCACATCGACCAGAGCACACGCCTCGGCTGGTCGGCATTGGGGTCGGTCCAGTCGGACCCGTACCGCTGGGGCCTGGCGACCTTGCCCGGCTACACGCCGCCCGCGGACCGTCCGACCACCCCGTCGCCGCCGAACGTCTCCAGCCCCAACCTCAACGGCGCCCTGTCCCCGCAGACGATCGCCCAGTCCGCGCGCAACGGCGTACCGATCTCGGGACGGGTCCCCACGACCGACCTGAAGATCCTGTCCGCCGCGCTGGGCCGGTCGAGCGTGGACATCTCCACCCGCTCGGCCGGAACCGGGACCGCCCGGGCGTTCCTGACCACCGGGCTGATCGACGCGATCCCGGTGTGGACGACGAGTTGCTCACCGGCCGCCGACCCGCCGCCCGACTACGGCCTGACGCCGTGCGCGGTCACCGACGGTGGCACGCCCCCGTGGTCGCCGGACATGAGCGGTCACGTGGTCGAGGAAGCCGGCCGGCAGCTCACCCCCGGCATCGATCGCTGGTCCATTCCACTGACCCCGGCCCAGCGCGCCGAACTGGCCGCGGACGGTCGCCTGCTCGTCTCCTACGAGACTCCGCAGGACGAGGTCCAGGCCTTCGACGTACGGCTCAGCGGGCGCCGGTGAAGTCGAGGCCGTCGCCGGCGGCACGGAGCTCGAGGCGGTTGGCGTCGACCTCGTAGGTGACCGTGCCCTCGAGCGTGCCGAGGAGGGTCTGCTCGAGCTTGCCCGCGTCGCCCGCGCAGGCCCGGCGGGTGGTGGCGATCTCGCCGAAGGTGAGCTTGCCGGTGTCGCGGGCGACCTTGCCCTGCAGCTCGTTGCAGCCGGTCGAGCCGGTGACCCGGTCACCGTTGAGCGTGATCCACACCTTCTCCGAGCCGGCCTGGTGCGACGCGGTCTCGCCGCTGACCACGGTCTCCAGCGACCACTTGGTGCCGTCGAGAGCAAGATCGGGCTCGGCGGTCTCGCGGTCGGTCAGCGTGATCGTCGTACCGCCGGAGGTGACGGTCAGCCGGTCGGCCTCGAGCGTCCAGGAGGGGCCGGACCGCAGGAGCCCACTCAGCCAGCTGTCCTGCTTGTGGCGGGCGTCGTCGCAACCCATCGCGGTCACCTGCAGCTGCTCGTCGACGGCGAGCTTGCCGTCGCCGGTGTCCACCGGGGACTGCATCGAGTTGCAGCCCGCCTCGGCGATCAGCCGGCCGTCGTCGGTGAACGTCAGCCGGACCCGGCTGTTGGGGACGAGTTGCTTCGTTCTGCCGTCCTCGGTGACCGCCGACGACAGGTAGGTCCTGCCCGTCAGCGAACCGGCGTCCGGAGCACCCGCACCCGACTCGTTCCCGCACCCGGTCAGCGCCAGCAGCAGGCCGGCGCCGGCCACCGCGATCGTCCGCATCGTCACACCCTACGGACGCCTCGGCGGGCCGGGACGTTGCACCGCGGATTCCGGTGGCTGTCCGTGATCGCGACACGCGCGACATCGCCGTGGAGCCCGGATACGCTGCGTGAGATGAGCATCCCGGGTTGGCTTTTCAGATCACGGTTGGATAACGTCGGGCGCCGTACGTGCGAGAGCGAACGAGAAGGACACGGCCGGGCCGCTGGATCGCCCGGTCTGCCCGGATCGGTTCGGCGCATCGGGGGCGTCGGCTGTTCCTGGCCTCTCTGGGGACCAAACCGAACAGTTGTGGGCCGTTCCTGTAGTTCTGGGGCACGCAGTGCGGCCCGTCGAGCAGACGAGGAATGTTTCGCATGCCCCCCATCCGAACTGCCCGGAGCCGCGTCGTGATCCCAGCGCTGTTCCTTGCCGTCGGTGCGCTCATCGCCGCGCCGATCGCCGTTCAGGCGGCCAAGGACTCCCCTGTGGCTGCGACCACCACCAGCGCCGCGACGGACAGCACGGCTTCCGCCCTCCCGAGCGTCGGACGCGTGGAGACCTGCGTCCTGGACGCGTCCTCCAGCTGTACCGTCCTGCACGGCTTCGGCGTGAAGCCGGCCGCCATCACGGCCACCGCGGCCGGGCCGTCGATCCTGTCGATCGACCCCGGCAAGACCACCGACAAGTCGTTCCGCCTCCGGGCCCTCGACCGGAACGGCGACCGGTACCGGTCCGGCACGAAGCTGCGGTACTCCGTGCACTACGACTTCGTCGCCGCGCCGCCGCAGCCCACCACACCCACGCCGACGGCCACGTCGACGCCGACCACGACACCGACCGGCAGCCCGACGACGACCGCCACCCCGACCAAGACGCCGACGTCGACGTCGACGCCGACCACCACGCCGACCACCACGCCGACTCCCACCGCGACCTCGACGCCGACCTCGACCGGGAGCCCGGTGAAGAGCTGCAGCAACCCGGTCTGGACCACCACGGCGACGAACAACCAGGGTGCCGGCCGGACCTTCGGTGCGTACTACGTCCACAACAACATGTGGAACAACGAGAACGGCACCTACACGCTGGGCGCCTGCAGCTTCGACAACTGGTGGGTCGACGTGACCCAGCCGCTCCCGGGTGACAAGGGCGTCCAGGCGTACCCGAACGTGCACAAGGACTACGACGACGTCCCGCTGTCGAAGATCAAGTCGGCCAAGTTCGCCGCGACCACCCCGGCCAACTGCGGTGCCTGCATCTACAACGTCGCGTTCGACGCGTGGATCGGCGACGGCCTGAACAACGAGCTGATGATCTGGACCGACAACAAGGGTCAGGTCCCGGCCGGCCGCAAGGTCGACACCGTGACGTTCGGCGGCTTCACCTACGACGTCTGGCACACCAACGGGTACACCGCGTACGTGTCCCAGGTGACGCAGAAGTCCGGCACGATGCCGCTGGCGAGCTTCTTCGACGACATGGTCAAGCGTGGCTGGGCCCCGAAGGCCACCACCTGGCAGGTCGACTACGGCGTCGAGGTCGTCTCCACCGGCAACACCAAGCAGCGCTTCGCCATCACCGACTTCTCCATCCAGGAGAACTGACCCCACTCGCTCTCGCCTACCCGACGGCCGCCGCAACCTCGTGTTGCGGCGGCCGCATAGGGTTCAGGGCGTGAAAGGTCTGGTGATCTTCGACAACGACGGGGTGCTGGTGGACTCCGAGCGGCTGGCCAACACGATCCTGGCCGAGCTGCTCACGGAGGCCGGGCTGCCCTACACCTTCGAGGAAGCGGTGCGCGACTTCATGGGCGGCAGCATGGCGTCCATGCGGCAGAAGGCCGAGGCGCGGCTCGGCGGCCCGCTGCCGGCCGACCTGGAGGACCGCTACCACCAGCGCCTGTTCGACGGGTTCGCCGGCCTGCGGGCGATCGAGGGCGTACAGGCGGTCCTCGGCCATCTCGACGCCGGCGGCGTCACCTACTGCCTGGCCTCGTCCGGCACCCATCGCCGGATCCGGACGGCGCTGACCGCGGTCGGCTTCCTGGACCGGTTCGAGGGCCGGATCTTCAGCGCGGAGGACGTTGCCCATGGCAAGCCCGCACCCGACCTGTTCCTGCACGCGGCCGCCTCGATGGGCGTCAGGCCCGGCGACTGCGCGGTCGTGGAGGACAGCCCGCTCGGCGTCGCCGCGGCCAACGCGGCCGGGATGACGGTCTTCGGGTATGCCGGGATGACGGACCCCGCGAAGCTGTCGTCCGCGGACGCGGTTTTCGGCGACATGGCCGCCCTCGCGGAACTGCTCGACCGGGCCTGAGACACTGGAGGAGCTATGTCTACCCTCCAGTCACCTGGCGGCGACCGCCCGGTCCGCGCCGAAGCGGTCGTCGACCTGGCCGCGATCCGTCACAACGTCACGACGCTGCGAGCCCGCGCCGAGGGCGCGCATTTGATGACCGTGGTCAAGGCCGACGGCTACGGCCACGGCATGGTCCCGGTCGCCCGCGCCGCGCGCGCGGCCGGGGCCGACTGGATCGGCGCGGCCGTGCTCGAGGAGGCGCTGGCGCTGCGCGAGGCCGGTGACACCGGGCCGATCTTCTGCTGGCTGACCACTCCCGGTGAGCCGCTCGAGGACGCGATCGCGGCCGGCATCGACCTGTCCGCCGGGGCGCCCTGGGAGATCGACGAGCTCGCCGCCGGCGTGACCGACCGGCCGGCCCGGGTGCACCTGAAGATCGACACCGGCATGTCCCGCGGCGGCGCCGTACCGGAGGAGTGGCCGGCACTGGTCCGGGCCGCGCTGGCCGAGCAGCGCACCGGCCGGATCGAGATCAAGGGCATCTGGTCCCACCTGTCGTCCTCGGACGAGCCGAAGAGCGCGGCGAACGAGGCGCAACTGGCCACCTTCACCGAGGCGATCGAGGTGGCCGAGTCGTTCGGCGTCGACGCCGAGTTCAAGCACCTGGCCAACTCCGGGGCCACTCTGGCGTTGCCCGAGACGCACTTCGACCTGGTCCGTCCCGGCGTCGCGACGTACGGGCTCTCGCCGTTCGGGCACGCGCTGCCGTCGGCCGAGCTGGGGCTGGTGCCGGCGATGACGCTGAAGGCGCGGTTCGCGATGGTGAAGCGGGTCCCGGCCGGCGCCGGCGTCTCCTACGGGCTGACCTGGACCGCGCCCCGGCCGTCGACCCTCGGCCTGATCCCGCTCGGGTACGGCGACGGCCTGCCGCGGCACGCGTCCAACGGCGCCCCGGTCCAGGCCGGCGGCGAACGCCGTACCGTCGTCGGCCGGATCTGCATGGACCAGTGCGTGGTGAACCTGGAGGACGACCCGGCGGCCGCGGGGGACGAGGTCGTGCTGTTCGGTCCGGGGACGGCCGGAGAGCCGACCGCGGACGACTGGGCCGACGCGGCGGGCACCATCAACTACGAGATCGTGACCCGGCTGGGACCCAGGATCCCCCGTCGCTACGTCGACAGCGCCGCGGTCCCCACCGCCCCGGTCGAGAGGTAGCCCCGGATGTCCAAGGTTTCGCGGACCGCCGGTCTGGTCGGGGCCGCGGTCGGGGTGCTGGCCGCGGGAGCGGCCGCCGGGGTCGCGGTCGAGCGGCAGGTGATCGGCCGCCGGTCGGGGCAGCGGGCGCAGCTCGAGGCCGAGCCGTTCGGCTCGCTGCGCGGGACGCCGTACGTGTTCACCGCCGACGACGGCGTCGAGCTGTACGTCGAGGTGGACGAGCTGACGCGGTCCCGCCGGGCCGCGCCGCCGCCGAAGCGCAGGTTCGGCCTGACCGGGGCGGAGGGGCGGGGAAGGAACCAGCGCGGCAAGCTGCCGGTGCCGCCCGAGGACCTCACGCTGATCTTCGTCCACGGCTACGGGCTGAACATGGACTGCTGGCACTTCGAGCGCCGCGACCTGGCCGGCATCGGCAGGATGGTGTTCTACGACCAGCGCTCGCACGGACGGTCCGGCCGGTCGGCGAAGGAGAACGTCAGCATCGACCAGCTCGGCCGCGACCTGCACGGGATCCTGGACGAGTTCGCGCCGACCGGCCCGGTGATCCTGATCGGGCACTCGATGGGCGGCATGTCGATCATGGCGCTGGCCGAGCAGCACCCCGAGCTGTTCGGTGACCGGATCATCGGCGTCGGCCTGTGCTCGACCAGCGCGGGCGCTCTGGACCGGGTCCCGATCATGTTCCCGGGCAAGGTCGGCATGCTCGCCCGCACGCTGGCGACACCGGCGGTGGCCGCGCTGGCCCGGATCCCGGACGTGGTCGAGCGCAGCCGCAAGGCCGGGACGGACATCAGCTACCTGTTGACCCGCAAGTACTCGTTCGGCTCCGAGGTGCCGCCGGCGTTCACCGAGTTCGTCAACGAGATGATCGCGGCGACGCCGATCTCGGTGATCGCGGAGTTCTACCCGATCTTCGCGTTGCACGACAAGTACGACGCCCTCCAGCCGCTGCAGAAGGTGGAGTGCGTCGTGATCGGCGGCGACAAGGACCACCTGACGCCGTTCGAGCACGCCGAGGAGATCGTCCGGCACGTGCCCGGCGCGGAGCTGGTCGAGGTGAAGAACTGCGGTCACCTGGGCCTGGTCGAGCACCACCGTGAGTTCACCGCGGCGCTCCTTGGCATGATCGAACGAGCCGAAACATCTCTGCTAGGACACTCATGACCGTACTGATGCCACGCCTCCGGCGCGGTGGCTCACGGGGCTCGAACCCCCGGCCTTCCTTCGCCGCTCCGGTCGCTTCGCTCCCTGCGCTCTCCAGTCCAGGCCGGGAGGCCCCATGACCGACCTGCACGTCGTCGACGCCACCGCCGAGCACGCGAACGAGATCGTCGCGGTGATCCACCACGCGTTCTCGTCCCGGCGGGTGCTCGACCCGCCGTCGACCGCACTGTCCGAGAACGCGGCCACCGTCACCGACGCGGTCAACAAGCACGGCGGGCTGCTGGTCCGCATCGACGGCAGCCCGGCCGGGTCGGTGCTGTTCGAGGAGTCGGGTGACGTCCTCAACCTGCGCCGGGTCTCGGTCGACCCGCGGCACCAGGCCCGCGGCGTCGCGTCGGCGATGGTTGGTTGCGCCGAGGAGGTCGCCGTCCGGCGGGGACTGAGCCGGGTGCAGCTGATCGCCCGGGTGGAGTTGCCGGACACCGTGGAGTTCTGGCGGCGGCGCGGGTACTCCGTCGTCGAGCAGCACGATCACAACCTGATCTACGCGAAGGCGATGCCGGTCGGGCGCAGCGTGCCGACGGCCGCCGACATGCGCGCGATCGGTGAGGAGCTCGCCGGTCAGCTGCGGGCCGGCGACGTACTCGTGCTGTCCGGTGACCTCGGGGCGGGCAAGACGACGTTCACCCAGGGGCTCGGCGCCGGGCTGAAGGTGCGCGGTGACATCACCTCGCCGACGTTCGTGATCTCGCGCGTGCATCCGTCGCTGGCCGGTGGGCCGGCGCTGGTGCACGTGGACGCGTACCGGATCGGCGGGATCGCGGAGCTGGACGACCTCGACCTGGACGCGAGCCTGGACGACGCGGTCACGGTGGTCGAGTGGGGCCACGGGCTGGCCGAGACGCTGGCCCCGGACCGGCTCGACATCGTGGTGACCCGGGGCGACGACGACACCGACGAGACCCGCGAGATCCGGATCACGCCGGTGGGTCCGCGGTGGGCCGCGTCCGGCATCCGCGTGTCCGTCCCCAGCGCCACCGCGGCGGAGCCGCCTGCCTTGGAGAACTACTGATGCTGCTTGCCTTCGACACCTCGAGTGCCGCGGTCACCGTCGCGCTGGCCGATCCGGTCAGCGGCGAGATCCTGGCGTCGTCCACGACCGTCGACGCCCTGCGCCACGGCGAACTGCTCGCCCCGGCGATCGCCGCCGCACTGAAGACCGCAGGGGCGACCCCGCGTGAGCTGACCAGGATCGCGGTCGGGGTGGGCCCCGGCCCGTTCACCGGTCTGCGCGTCGGCCTGGTGACCGCGCGGACGATGGCCGACGCCCTCGGGATCGAGGTCGCCGGCGTGTGCAGCCTGGACGTGCTGGCCCGGCAGTCGGAGTTGGCGCTGCCGGTCGCCGTGGCGGCCGACGCACGCCGCAAGGAGATCTACTGGGCGCTGTACGACGGTCCCGCCGCGGACGGAAGCCGCCGTCGCCTGGAAGGACCGGCCGTCGACCGGCCCGCGGATGTCGCGCACGTCCTGTCCGGCCTGCCGGTGATCGGCCGCGGCGCTGTCCTGTACGGCGAGGCGCTGGGCGTCGTGGACCTCGACGTCGTGGAGTACCCGTCGGCCGAGGTGCTGGCGAGAGGCGTGGTGACCGGCACGCTCGACGTGCTCGCTCCCGAGCCGCTCTACCTCCGCCGCCCGGACGTGACGCTGTCCGGCGGACCCAAGAGCGTGCTGCCGAAGTGAGACCTGCGATCCGGCCGGCCACCGCGGACGATCTGCCCGCGGTGGCTGCTCTGGACGAGGTGTGCTTCGGCGCCGAGGCGTGGAGTACGGTCTCGTGGGCGGCCGAGTTCGACCGGTTGTCCGAGGACCGGCTGCTGCTGGTCGCGGACGAAGGTGACATCGTCGGGTACGTCGTCCTGCTGGTGCCCCCGGTCGAGCTCGACGTGGTCGAACTGCTGCGGATCGCGGTCGCACCGGCCGGGCGCCGGACCGGGATCGGCGGGCAGTTGATGACGGCCGCGCTGGCCGGGTGCGCTGGCCGGACGGTGCTGCTGGAAGTTGCTGCGGGCAATGAATCCGCCCGGGGTCTCTACCGGGCCTTCGGATTCGCCGAGATCAGCCGGCGGCGCGGGTACTACGCAGGTGGCGAGGATGCGGTGATCATGCGGTGGCGGGAGGAACGATGACAACGAACGAGCCCCTCATCCTGGGGATCGAGACGTCGTGCGACGAGACCGGTGTCGGCATCGTCCGCGGGCAGACGCTGCTCGCCGACGCGATCGCGTCCAGTGTCGAGGAGCACGCCCGGTTCGGCGGCGTCGTACCGGAGGTGGCCAGTCGCGCGCACCTGGAGGCGATGGTCCCGACGATCCGGCGGGCCTGCGAGACCGCGGGGATCAAGCCGGCCGACGTGGACGCGGTCGCCGTGACCAGCGGGCCCGGCCTGGCCGGCGCGCTCCTGGTCGGTGTCGCCGCGGCCAAGGGACTGGCGCTGTCGCTCGACAAGCCGTTGTACGGCGTGAACCACCTCGCCGCCCACGTCGCCGTCGACACGCTGGAGCACGGCGACCTGCCGAAGGGCTGTGTCGCGATGCTGGTCTCCGGCGGTCACTCGTCGTTGCTCGCGGTCGAGGACATCACCGACGGCGTGCAGCCGATGGGCAGCACCATCGACGACGCGGCGGGAGAGGCGTTCGACAAGGTCGCGCGCGTGCTCGGCCTGCCGTTCCCGGGCGGTCCATATGTCGACAAAGCGGCCCGTGACGGCGGCGACCGGCTGTACGTGACGTTCCCGCGCGGACTGACGTCCCAGCGGGACCTCGAGCGGCACCGGTTCGACTTCTCCTTCTCCGGTCTGAAGACCGCGGTCGCGCGCTGGGTCGAGGCCCGCCGGCGCGACGGCGAGGACGTGCCGGTGAACCACGTGGCCGCGGCCTTCCAGGAAGCGGTGTGCGACGTGCTCACCCGCAAGGCGATCGACGCGTGCAAGGACCGCGGGTTCGAGCACCTGCTGATCGGCGGCGGGGTCGCGGCGAACTCGCGGTTGCGGGCGATGGCGGAAGAGCGGTGTGCCGACGCCGGTATCGCCGTTCGTGTGCCGCGGCCGGGGTTGTGCACCGACAACGGAGCGATGGTGGCGGCGCTCGGGTCGGAGCTCGTCCGGGCCGGGAAGGCGCCGTCGCCGCTGGGACTTCCGGCCGACTCGTCGATGCCGATCACCGAGGTGCTGAACCAGTGAGGTGGACCGGCCCCGACGGCTTCGAGGCGGACGACTCCACCGACCGCGTCGACGTCGGCGTGGTGCACGGCTTCCTGAGTACGTCGTACTGGGCGCCGGGGATCCCGCGGGAGGTCGTGGAGCGGTCGATCGCCGGTTCGCTGAACCTCGGGGTGTACGCGGCCGACGGGGCGATGGTCGCGTTCGCGCGGATGGTGACCGACCGGGCGACGTTCGCGTGGCTGGCCGACGTGTTCGTGCTGCCGGAGTACCGCGGGCACGGGCTCGGGCGCTTCGTCGTGTCCACGTTGCTGGAGCACCCGGACCTGAAGGGTGTTCGCCGGATGATGCTGGCGACCGCGGACGCGCACGAGCTCTACCGCAGCTACGGGTTCGCCGCGCTCGAGGACCCGGACCGGATGATGGTCGTCCGCCGGGATCCGGCGGAGCTCTACGGGCGCCGATGACTCGTCCGGGGGTGGACCTGGTGCGGAATCCGGCCGGTGCGACGGACCTGGTGCTGCTGGCGCACGGCGGGACGGAGAACTCGCAGGCCGTCCCGCAGTCGTGGCAGCCGCCGACCCTTCGGATGTGGCCGTTCGCCTGGGCGGCGCGGCGGGCGGTGCCGTCGGCCGCGGTCGGGTTGATGCGCTACCGGTATCGCGGATGGAACGGCGCCGCCGCGGATCCCGCGGTGGATCTTCGAGCCGTGCTCGACCACCTGCCGTCGGTGATTCGGCGGGTCGTGCTCATCGGGCACTCCATGGG
>NZ_SMKR01000056.1 GCF_004348725.1 Kribbella turkmenica | reverse complement strand
GGGCATGGGTGGGTCAGACGAGGCTGACGCCGAGGGCCAGGAGGACGAAGCGGGCGGCGCGGCCGATCAGGACGCTCAGGCTGAAGGTGAGCACGCCCATCCGGGAGGCGCCGCCGATGAGGGCGACCCCGTACAGGGGCGGGATGCCGACCGACGCGCTCAGCAGCGTCACCGGGATGCCCCAGCGGCGGTCGCTCATCGCGTCCAGCAGGCGCTTGCTGACGTCGCGGTTCCACTGCACGAAGCGACCCCATCGGGTCTCCAGGTCGACCGCCTTCGGTTCCTTGGTCTTGCGCGTGGCGTACCCGGGCCGGTAGCGGACCGCCAGGAACATCGCGACCTTGCCGATCGTCTGCCCGACCGACACCCCGATCGCCGCGACCACCGGGTCCAGCGCTCCGGAGACGCCGACGCCGAGGACGTACGCCTCGGCGTTCATCACCGGGACGACGGCGGACCCGATCCCGAAGCCCACCGCCAGCGCCAACTGCCACAGCCACATGATCTCGAGGCTATGCGTCACCAGCACCGTTGCCACGCACCCCACCCCCACTGCCGGGCTGAACCAGGGTCCAGCCCCATCCACTCCCTGGCACCCTTGACGGCAACCCCTAGGCGGGTACGGCGGCCCGACGGCCGCGGAGGATGGTCAGCAGGCGGTAGGTGGACGCGACCTTCACGACCAGTGCGGCGATCGCGACGCCGTACGGGAGCCAGTGCGCGCCGGTGTGGTGCGCGACGATCAGTGAGATCACCACGGCGGCGGTGTTGACCGCCTTCGCCGGCTTGGACCAGTTCCACCGCCAGATCGGCCGGTCGACCTTGTAGAAGTAGTTGGGGCTGAGCGTGCCGGGCCAGAGCAGGAAGGCGAGCGACAGCATCGTGTCCAGTACGCCGAACTGGACCAGGAAGATGGCGAGCGGTCCGATGGTCGCGGGGAACGTCGCCATGAACGCGGCCGCCAGCAGGAACGAGCTGGCCCGGTCGCAGACGATGTCGAAGACCGCACCGGCCACGGACTCCTCGTCCCGGTAGCGGGCAACCGCGCCGTCGGCGATGTCGCCGACCCAGTAAGCGGCGTACCCGATCACCAGCCAGCTCAGCTGGCCGGTGCGGAACGCGATCGCGGCGATCACCATCGCAACCACCGTCCGCACCAGCGTGATGCGGTTCGGCACGCCCAGCAAGAGCGCGGGACGGACCGCCAAAGGTACTGGAGTAGTTGTGGTCATGGCGCCTCCCGGCCTGGACTGAGGAGCGGAGGGAGCGAAGCGACTGGAGCGACGAGTAGGGCAGGGAGTTGCAGCCCCATGGCCCGCCGCGCCGGAGGCGTGGCATCCAGCACAGCGACTGGAGCGACGAAGGAAGGCCGGGAGCCAAGGCGCCATGACCCTGCGGGCGCCGGAGGCCCGCCCGAAGGCACTGTGCTCATGCTGCCCTCAAGTTCTCGGGGTCGAGTGCGTCCCGGGTCTGGTTGCGGAGAAGGTGGCCGGCGGTGATGCCGCCGAGGACTCCGAGGAGCCAGCCTGCTGCCGTCAGGCCGACGGTGAGGACCACCGCGCTCAGCCGGAAGGGGTCGGCCGGTGCGCCGACCACGCGGGCCAGACCGAACAACGAGCCGAGGAACAGGCCCATCGCGAGCGCCGGTGCGGCGACCGCGGTCAACTGGCGGCGGATGACGCGCCGGACGAACCGGGCGTCGACTCCCAGCGCGGTGAGGCAGGCGAGTTGGCGGCGCTGGTCGACCAACTGGTCGGCGACGCCGACGATCAGTGCGGCCAGACCGGTCGCCGTGACCAGCAGCAGGCCGATGACGGCGAGCCCGAAGCCGGTGAGGTAGAAGATCGGTTCGCCGGCGATGTTGCGCGTGGTCCAGGACGCGGCGGCGCCGTTGCCCAGGGTGCCGATCAGGAATCCGCAGCAGGCGAGCAGCGTCGCCATCCGGGCCGGCGGCCGCGCGTCGGCGACCAGACGGACACCGGTCAACAGGTTGGCCGGGTCACCGGATCGGCTGAGCCGGCGTCCGATGCGGCGGATCCACAGCGAGGTGAGGCTGAGGAACGTCAGCGCCAGGCCGACGACCAGCACGGTCGAGGCGACATACCCGAACCAGCGGGCGGCGATCAGGCCGAGCCCGACCATGACCGGACCGGCGATGAGTCCAGTGCGCGGCTGCTGGGCCGGGCGCTCCGCGCGAGGTACCAGATGGTCCCGGTGCAACAGGTTGCCGATCAACGCACCTGCTGCCGTCATCACCACGACCACCGGGATCCAGACGAGCAGGTCCAGCAGCTCGGCACCCGGGAGCACCTGAGCCATCCGCGGCAGGGCGCCGAGCAGAAAGCTGAGCACCAGGTAGACCGGTCCCGCGAGCAGTCCGCCGGCCAGACCCGCGAGCGCCGCGTCCGTCACCGACAGCTGTCGCACCTGCCGACTGGACGCGCCGGCGAGCCGTAGCGCGGCCAGCCGCCGTTCCCGGGCCGCCGTACCGAGTCTCAATGCCTGTACAGCGAGACCGGCGGTCAGCGCGGACAGGATGATCAGGATCGCGATCAGTCCCGAGCGCAGCCCGCTCTCGGCGACGTAGTTGCTGTAGACGGTCGTGTCGAGCTCGCCGTCGCCCAGCCGTGCGATCCGCAGGGCACCGAGCAGGAACATCCCGCTGAGACCGAGCGCCGCGGTGGTCAGCTGGACGCGACTGCGGTCGGCGGGCGTGCGGGACCGTGCCAGCTGGACCAGCGTCTCGAGTGTCATCAGAGCGCGACCTCGTGCTGGATCACACCGTCGCGCAGCCTGATCTCCCGATCCGCCGACGCGGCGACGAGGTTGTCGTGCGTCACCACCACGAGCGCCGCACCGCGGTACCGCGACGCACGCAGCAAGACCTCGAGCAGCTCCTGCCCGGCTCGGCTGTCCAGGCTGCCGGTGGGCTCGTCGGCCAGTACGACGGATGGCCCCGTGACGAGCGCCCGTGCGACGGCGGCCCGTTGGGCCTGACCGCCGGAGAGCTCGGCCGGTACGGCGTCGGCCTCGTCGGCAACGCCCACCTGCTTGAGCCACTCGAGTGCGGCCTCGTGCGCCTCTGCGCGCTCGTGACCGTCCAGGAGCAGCGGCAGCGCGACGTTGTCGATGAGTGGGAGGTCCGGCACGAGCTGACCGAACTGCAGCACCACGCCGACCTTCGTACGACGGAGACGGGAGCGCTCGTCCTCCGGCAGGGTGGCCAGATCCTGCCCGGCCACCTGCACCGAGCCGGCGTCGGGTGTGAGGATGCCGGCGGCGCAGTGCAGCAACGTGGACTTGCCGCAGCCGCTGGCACCGGTGACCGCGACCACCTCCCCGGCCTGCACCTGGAGCGAGACACCCCTGAGCGCCGCGTTCCGCCGGTAGGAGTACTCGACACTGCTCAGCTCCAGCACTGTCATGGGCGAGTCTCTTTCTGTTCGGAGAGGTGTTCGAGCGCGCTGTCCAGCCAGCGAAGGTCGGCGTCCAGGTGGGCCACGATGTACTCGCGGACCAGTGGCGACGTGGGGTCGTCCTCGGTCGGCGTCTCCCGCAGTTCACGGATTCGGCGGAGGTGGCTCGCGCGCTGGCGGGCCAGGAACGCAGCCGCGTCGCCGCCGGTCCGGATGGCCGCGACCAGCTTCCGCAGCACCTCGTCCGCACTGCCCCAGGCCGGCGGCACCGGGTCGCTCAGCCAGTCCGCCAGGTGCTTGCGGCCCTTGTCAGTGAGGGCGTAGACCGTCCGGTCCGGACCGCCGCCGGAGGTCTTGTCGACCACCTCGACGAGGCCGTCCCGCTCCAGCCGCCCGAGCGTCGTGTACACCTGCCCGAACGCGAGCGGCCGCCCGTCCGGGAACCAGGCGTCGTGGCCGCGCTTCACGTCGTACCCGTGGGCGGGGTCGCGTGAAAGCAGTCCCAGCACCAGTTCAGCAGTGGCCATGAGTCGACTATACACCGCGTGTATGTACTGAGTGAATAGTTCGAGTTCCGGCCGATGCCGAGGTTCTGGGGTCCGGTCGGTAGGATTCAGCCGTCACCCCGGAACGAGACCTGGAGTAAGTCAGTGGCTCGCGTTGTCGTCGACGTCATGCTCAAGCCCGAGATCCTCGACCCGCAGGGCAAGGCGGTGCACGGCGCGTTCGGTCGGCTCGGCTTCGACGGCGTGGCCGACGTCCGTCAGGGCAAGCGGTTCGAGATCACCCTGGACGGCGAGGCGACCGAGGAGCGGGTCGCCGAGATCCGCAAGGCCGCCGACACGCTGCTGGCCAACCCGGTGATCGAGGACTACAGCTTGCACGTCGAGAGCGACGCCCGATGAAGATCGGGGTCGTCACCTTCCCGGGCTCGCTGGACGACGCCGACGCCCGGCGGGCCGCGGCGGTCGCCGGCGCCGAGCCGGTGGCCCTCTGGCACGCCGACGCGGACCTGCACGGCGTGGACGCGGTCGTCCTGCCCGGCGGGTTCTCGTACGGCGACTACCTGCGCGCCGGCGCGATCTCGCGGTTCGCCCCGGTGATGGAGACCATCATCAGCAAGGCCGGCGAAGGTCTCCCGGTGCTCGGCATCTGCAACGGCTTCCAGGTGCTGTGCGAGTCGCACCTGCTGCCCGGCGCGCTGATCAAGAACCACCACCGCAAGTTCCTCTGCAAGGACCAGCCGCTGCGGATCGAGAACAACCGCACCGCGTGGACGTCCGACTACGACTCCAACCACGAGATCACCATCGTGGTGAAGAACCAGGACGGCTCGTTCGTCGCCGACGAGCCCACGCTGGACCGGCTGGAGGGCGAGGGCCTGGTCGTCGCCCGCTATCTGGGCGTGAACCCGAACGGTTCGTACCGGGACATCGCCGGCATCACGAACGCCCGCGGCAACGTGGTCGGCCTGATGCCGCACCCGGAGCACTGCGTCGAGACCCTCACCGGCCCGACCACCGACGGCCTGGGCTTCTTCACCTCGGTGCTGAAGGCCGTCGTCGCCTCCTGATGAAGTCGATCGGGGTGCGGCGCCTGCTGGTCCGCACTCTCTTCCTCACTGTGGCGGTCCTCTCGGTCACCGCCGGTACGGCGGCCGCCCAGCCGAGTGACCTGCTGGCCAAGGTGGTGGTGATCGGCGTCCCCGGGCTGACGTGGAACGACGTCAAGGCGTCGCCCGAGCTGACCGCCCTGGTGAACCAGTCGCACGTCGGCTCGATCACGGTGAAGACGGCCGGACCGCACACGTGCCCAGTCGACGGCTGGCTGACGATCAGTGCGGGCACCCGTGCCTGGGGCAGCGTGGCCGACCAGCCGTGCGGCGATCTGCCCGCGGTATCCGGCGGCCAGGTCGCCGACTGGCAGACGTACGTCGACCGCCAGGCGGAGCACCACACCGGCGCACCCATCGGCCGCCTTGGCGCGAGTCGTGACCGGGTGTGCGGGTTCGGGCCGGGCGCGGCGATCGCGGTCGCGAAGCCGGACGGCTCGGTCTCGAACTGGCAGCCCGACTTCGACGCGGCCCGGCTTGCGAGCACCGACTGCGGTGACGCGTTCGTCGACGCCGGTGCGCTACCGCTCCGGGAAGGCCGGGAGGAGGCTCGTCGACAGGTCGCCGACCTGGTCACGCAGGCCCGCGCGGCCGACGGTTGGGTGCTGCTGGTCGGGATCAGCCAGGAGACGGCCGGCGCTCATCAGGAGCCGCTGGTCGCGCTGCAACTGCCACCGGACGACCGACCACGCTGGCTGACCAGTGACTCGACCCGCAGGTCCGGTCTGATCCAGCTCACCGACATCACCGCCACTGTGCTGCGCGGCGGGGCGAAAGCGGTGGATCCGGCCGGAGCCGAGAAGCCGGGACCGCTGGACGGCAACGAGATCCACTTCACCGGCGGCCTTCACACCGATGCTGCCGCCGTGATCGAGGAGCGGCTGGATACGAACGAGCGGTTCGAGCAGCCGCGGCCGATGCTCTTCGCGACCGCACTGACGATCCTGGCCGCGGAACTGATCGCGCTGGCCTGGTTCGTGATCACCCGCAGTCCGCTGTCGCGCCGTACGTTCGTCTTCACGCTGCTGACGCAGGGCGGCTTCTTCATTGCGGTCTTCCTGTCCACGGTGACCCTGTGGTGGCGGTGGCCCGCGCCGGCCCTTTCGTTGTACTGCGTGGTCCTCGGGATCAGCGCGGCGCTGGCCGCCGTGGCTCAGGTCGTTCTCGAACGCTGGGCGTTCCTCGGGATCGCGCTGGCGGCGTACTCGATTCTGCTCGTGGACGGTGTTCTGGGGACGCCGCTCCAGTTCGGCAGCATGTTCGCCGACGGGCCAGTGATCGGTGGGCGGTTCTACGGCTTCGGCAACTCGACCTTCGCCACGCTCGCGGTCGCTGCGCTCGTCACGGCCGGGTGGGCGGCGCAGAAGCTGGTCGAGACGAACCGGAAGCACGCTGCCCTCGCAGTGCTCGCCATCGGCGGTGCCGCCATCGTCGTGGACGGCCGGCCCGGCTGGGGGACGGACTTCGGCGGCATCCTCGCGCTGACGCCCGCAGTGCTGCTGCTGGCCTGGCTGACCTGGCGCGGCACCATCTCCTGGCGCGCACTGCTCGGTGTGGGTGTGGCCGGTGTGCTGGCGGTGACCGCGGTCGCCTTCCTCGACTACCTGCGGCCGGAGGACCAGCGCAGTCACTTCGGCACGTTCTTCGCCAGGTTGCTGGACGGCGAGGTGAGCGACGTGCTGATCCGGAAGGGCCAGATGGCTGTGCAGTTCTTCGACGGCTGGTCCGGATGGGCGATGCTGGCCGGTGTGGTGCTGGCGATGCTGGCCACCGTGTTGCCGGGCCGAGTGCCGTTTCCGGCGTACCGGGCCTTTCACACCAGCCTGCCGATGGTCCGGCCGACCCTGCTCGCGCTGTCGGCCTGCGGCCTGGTCGGCATGTTGATCAACGACTCCGGTGTGGCGCTGCCCGCGATCATGACCGGGTTCACCCTTCCACTGCTGGTGGCCCACCTGGTGGCCGCCGAGCAGCCCACTACCGTTTCACCTGAGTCCCACCTAGTGCAGGAGTCCTAACGTGTCGCCTGAAATGTCCGCAGACACCGTCAGCAATGCCGGCAACACACCTGACGTCGAGCAGCCCTGGGCCGAGCTCGGACTGAAGCCGGACGAGTACCAGCGGATCCGCGACATCCTGGACCGCCGGCCGACCAGCTGTGAGCTGGCGATGTACTCGGTGATGTGGAGTGAGCACTGCTCCTACAAGTCGTCCAAGGTGCACCTGCGCCGGTTCGGCGAGATCCCGCAGGAGACGCCGGCCGGGAAGATGCTGGCCGGGATCGGCGAGAACGCCGGCGTGATCGACATCGGCGAGGGATACGCGGTCACCTTCAAGGTGGAGTCGCACAACCACCCGTCGTACATCGAGCCCTACCAGGGCGCGGCCACCGGCGTCGGCGGCATCGTCCGCGACATCCTGGCGATGGGCGCCCGTCCGGTCGCCGTGATGGACCCGCTGCGGTTCGGCCCGCTGCACGCCGACGACACCAAGCGGGTGCTGCCCGGCGTGGTGTCCGGGATCGGCGGCTACGGCAACAGCCTCGGCCTGCCGAACGTCGGCGGTGAGGTCGTCTTCGACCCGACGTACCTCGGCAACCCGCTGGTGAACGCGCTCTGCGTCGGCGTGATGCGGCACGAGGACCTGCACCTGGCGAACGCGACCGGTGTCGGCAACCGGATCATCCTGTACGGCGCCAAGACCGGTGGCGACGGGATCGGCGGCGTCTCGGTGCTGGCCAGCGAGACCTTCGCCGAAGGTGGGCCGACCAAGCGGCCCGCGGTCCAGGTCGGCGACCCGTTCATGGAGAAGCTGCTGATCGAGTGCACCCTCGAACTGTTCGCCGCGAACGTGGTCGAGGGCATCCAGGACCTCGGCGGGGCCGGGTTGTCCTGCGCGACCTCGGAGCTGGCCAGCGCGGGTGAGGGCGGGATGTACGTCTCGCTCGACAAGGTCCCGCTGCGGGACGCCTCGCTCGCGCCGGAAGAGATCCTGATGAGCGAGTCGCAGGAACGGATGATGGCGGTCGTCACGCCGGACAACGTCGAGGCGTTCCTGAAGATCTGCGCCAAGTGGGACGTCCAGGCGGACGTGATCGGCGAGGTCACGAACACCGGGCGGCTGCAGATCGACTGGCACGGTGAGCGCGTGGTCGACGTACCGCCGCGGACCGTCGCGCACGAGGGCCCGGTGTACGAGCGCCCGTACGAGCGCCCGGCCTGGCAGGACGAGCTGCAGGCCGACGGCGCCGAGAAGTTGCCCAGGGCAACCACTGGTGCGGAGCTGCGGGACACCCTGCTGACGCTGGTCGCGTCGCCGAACCTGTGCGATAAGTCCTGGGTCACCGACCAGTACGACCGCTACGTGCTGGGCAACTCGGTGCTCGCGCAGCCCGAGGACAGCGGGATGATCCGGGTGGACGAGACCAGCGGCCTCGGGGTCGCGGTGTCGACCGACTGCAACGGCCGGTTCGCCAAGCTGGACCCGTACACCGGCGCCAAGCTCGCGCTCGCGGAGTCCTACCGGAACGTCGCGACCACGGGTGCCCGCCCGGCCGCGGTGACCGACTGCCTGAACTTCGGCTCGCCCGAGGACCCGGCGGTGATGTGGCAGTTCGCGGAGGCGATCCGCGGACTGGTCGACGGCTGCATCGAGCTGGGCATCCCGGTCACCGGCGGCAACGTGTCGTTCTACAATCAGACCGGCGAGACCCCGATCCTGCCGACCCCGGTGGTCGGCGTCCTCGGCGTGATCGACGACGTCTCCCGGCGGACGCCGATCGGCTTCACCGCCGAGATGGAAGGCCACCAGCTGTACCTGCTCGGGGAGACCGAGGAGGAGCTGTCCGGGTCGGAGTGGGCGAACGTCGTCCACGGTCACCTCGGCGGCCGGCCGCCGGCGGTCGACCTGGCCGCGGAGCAGCAGTTGGCCGACATCCTGATCAACGCGTCGCGCGACGGCCTGATCGACGCCGCGCACGACGTCAGTGACGGCGGTGTCGCCCAGACCCTGGTCGAGTCCGCGCTGCGCGGCGGGGTCGGTGCGCGGGTGTGGGCGCCGGACGGGCTGGACCCGTTCCTGTTCCTGTTCGCGGAGTCGGCCGGCCGCGCGGTGGTCGCAGTACCGCGGACCGAGGAGGTCCGGTTCACCGACATGTGTACGGCGCGCCGCTTCCCGCACGTGAAGATCGGCGTGATCACCGGGGACTCGCTGGACGTCCAGGACCAGTTCGAGGTATCGCTGACCGAGCTGCGCACCGCCTGGACCCAGACCCTTCCGGCGGCGCTGAACTGATTCCTGGCCGGCCTTGGGCCTGCCGCTTCGTCTGGCACACTCGAAGGGGACGAGTGAGGTGAGGGATGGCGGAGCGGCGGCCGGTCAAACCGGGTGAGCTGATGGGCCTTGCGGCAGCGGCCGGGCAGGAGGCCCGGCTGGTGGCTGCGCGGCGCCGGATGGCGAACATCCGGCTGACCGACGAGGAACGCCGGATCTGCACCGACGAACTGGCCGAGCAGTTCGCGATCGGACGGCTGGACGAGGACGAGCTGCACCGGCGGGTGGACCGGCTGAACGGCGCCGTCACCCACGGCGACCTGCAGCCGATCTTCGCCGGACTGCCGGCACCTTCGCTGTACCCGCCCGGGCAACGGAGGCCGAGCCGCTGGCGGTGGGCGGCGTTCGCCGGCGCGGTCTGGCTGGCGGTGCCCTTCGTGCTGACCGGCCTGGTGTTCCTGGTCTTCGGCCGCGAGCTGGCGGCCGCGGCCTTCGGCCTGCCCGCCCTGCTCTGGACCTTCGTCGCCTACCGCTGGGCGGCCGGGAAGGGCAAGCGGTCCCGCCGATCCTGAGACCGACGGGAGCGCCCGGCGCGAACCACGTCCGCCGGGCGTGGTGTCCGCCACCCGGTGAATCCATTTCACCCTGCGGGTGTTGCGGAACTAGCCTGTGGGGCGTGGAGGCTGTGTTGCGGCTCGCGGTGCCAACGGACGGATCGGCCGTCGCGGAGTTGGCGCGTGCCTCGGTGCGCGAGCTGTTCCCGGCGTACTACGACGCCGCGCAGACGGCCAGTGCGGCCGAGCACATCACCACCCTCGACCAGGCGCTCATCGACGACGGCACGTACTACGTGCACGAAGCCGGTGGCGAGGTCGTCGCCTGCGGCGGCTGGAGCCGGCGCAACAAGCTCTTCAACGCCAGTACGGCGGGCGCCGACGAGCGACTCCTGGACCCGGCGACCGAGCCGGCCCGGATCCGGGCGATGTTCGTCCGGAGCGACTGGACGCGGCGGGGGCTCGGCCGGGCGATCCTGACGGCTTGTGTGGACGCGGCCCGGGCCGAGGGCTTCACCCAGCTCGCCCTGATGGCGACTCTGCCCGGCGTACCGCTGTACAAGGCCTCCGGGTTCACCGAGGTCGAGACCGTCGAGCTGACCATGCCGGACGGCGTACTGCTCGGTGGTGTAGCAATGGAACGCCCCGTCGATCTCCCGGACAAGGAGAGCTACTCATGAACGAGCGGAGCGAGTTCATCATCCAGTACAGCCCGTCTAGTGCCTCATCGGCGCCCGGAGCGAAGCGAGGACGACGATGAGTTCAGGCACCACCGTCGTCGCGCCGGACGGCACCGAGGTCGTCCTCGGTGAGATCGGGACCCGCGTCCTGCTGAAGAACTCGCGGGTCCGGGTCTGGGAGGTCTCACTGCAGCCGGGTGAGGCGCAGGGCTGGCACCTGCACCACAACCCGTACGTCGTCCTGTGCCTGTCGACCTCGCCGTGTCACATGGACTGGCTGGACGGCAGCCCGGCGCGGTACCTCAACGAGACCGTGGGCGGCTCGGTCTACCGGCCGGTGTCGCCGGTGCACATGCTCACCAACGACGGCGACGCGCTCTACCTCAATCGCCTCATCGAGGTGCTCGACCTCGGCGAGGAGGCGTCCGGCGACCCGTACTTCGGGATCACCGGTGTACCGGCCGACGCCGGGTTCGAGCAGGTCGGTGAGGTCCCGGCCAAGGTGGTCGTCGACGAGGACGAGGTACGCGTGCAGCACGTCACTCCGGACGCGGGGGAGTCCTACAGGTGGCACACGGGTGCGTACCCGGCGCTGGTGGTCGACCTCGACCTGGACAACCCGGACGTGACGTACCTGGAGCCCGGTGAGAGCTACACGCTGCCCGCCAAGGACACCCGCACGTCCGGCTTCAACCTGGTCGAGTTGCTGTACTACCGGCGTACCAACTGACGTACTTCGGCCGCATCGCGGGCGTTGAGGACATCCGGCACCTTGGTGAGGTCCGTCTGGCGTAGCAGTGC
This sequence comes from Kribbella turkmenica, assembly GCF_004348725.1. Lineage (GTDB taxonomy): Bacteria > Actinomycetota > Actinomycetes > Propionibacteriales > Kribbellaceae > Kribbella > Kribbella turkmenica. The sequence continues at coordinate 27,590 of NZ_SMKR01000056.1, read as the reverse complement.
CTTGACCAGCGGGATCTGCGGGCCGACGGCGCTCAACTCCTGCACACCGAGGGCTGCCAGCAGGACGGCACTCTGCGGGTCGCTGGCCAGGTCACCGCAGACCGCGACCCGCACCCCGGCCTTGCGGACGACCCGGTCGATCAGTCGCAGTACGGCGGGATCGAGGCCGTCGGCGAGAGCCGCGACCGCGGAGTTGGTGCGGTCGGCGGCGGTCGTGTACTGCGTGAGGTCGTTCGTGCCGATGCTGACGAAATCGAGGCCGACGGCGAGGGTCTCCACGCGGAGCGCGGCGGCCGGGACCTCGACCATGATGCCGACCTCCAGCCCGTCCGGCCGCGAACCGAGCTCGTCCAGCGCCCACTCGACCTCGTCGGCGGTGGTCACCATCGGGAACATCACGTGCACCGGCGTCTCCGCTGCGATCTGCCGGATCGCCTCGAGTTGGTCGCGGAGCAGCTGCGGCCGCCGCCGGAACACCCGCAGGCCGCGCTCGCCCAGGAACGGGTTCGCCTCGTGGTCCTGCGGCAGGAACGGCAGCGGCTTGTCCCCGCCGATGTCCCAGGTCCGGATCGTGATCGGCTTTCCCCGCAGCGCGTCCGCGACCGCCCGGAACCGCTCCACCTGCTCGGCGACGGTCGGGGCGGTCCGCCGGTCGCCGAAAAGCACCTCGGTCCGCACCAGGCCGGAGCCGTCGGCACCCCGTGCGTCGGCCGCGTCCCGCACCGCGCCGACGTTGACCAGGACGTCGATCGTCCGGCCGTCGAGCGTCGTCGCGGGCTGATCGGCCTGGGCGGCGGCCTGTTCACGCTCGGCCTGCCGCTCGGTGATCGTCGCCCGTACGGTCGCCTCGTCCGGCGCGAGCTCGAAGGATCCGGTCCGTGCGTCGAACGCCACGACCGCCCCCGCCGGTACGTCGACGCCGCCGATCCCGGTGATCAGCGGGATCCCGCGGGACCGCGCCACGATCACGCCGTGACCGGTGGTCCCGGCCGCACGGACGGCGATCCCGGCGATCCGTGCGGCGTCGACGGTCGCGGCCGTCGCGGCGTCCAGCTCGGGCACCACGAGGATCCCGTCGGTCGCTTCCGCGGTCACGTCGCCGGTGAGGATCCGCAGGACGCGGTCCCGGACCGATCGCACGTCCTGGGCGCGTTCGCGCTGGTAGGCGTCGTCCAGTCCCTCGAAGGTCCGGGCCAGCCGGTCGTAGGTCTGCTTCCACGCCGCGGCGGCCGGCGTACCACCGGCGATCGCGGCCTCGATCTCGCCCCTGGGCTTGCGGTCCCGCAGCATTGCGAGCTGGGCGTCGAAGATGCCGCCGTGGTCATCGCTGCGGTCGCGAAGCTGCTCGAGCTCGCCGGCGGCCGTGGACACGGCCTTGTCGAGCCGGCCGGGCTCGTCGTCCCCGGGCCGGTAGCCGCTCAGGTCCACCTCGGCGTCCACGACGATCGCCGGTCCGATCGCCACGTCGAGCCCGGAGCCTCCCGCTGTGGCCGTCGGTTCGGCGGGCGTGTCGCCGAAGTTCTCCGCGGCCAGGTCGGAGATCGCGGCCAGCACCTCCGCGGCCTGCGGACCGGCGGCGCCCACCTGGAGGCGATGGCCCTGCTGGGCGTTGAGCGTCGCGACCATGCTGAGGCTGCCGGCGTCGACCGGGCCCCGGCCGGTGTCCAGGTCGGTCAGGCTGACGGTCGCGTCGAAGGCGTTGACCACCGCGACCAGCCGCGCCGCCGGGCGGGCGTGCAGGCCATGCTCGTTGCTCACCACAACTTCATTGGTTCGCTCGGCAGCGGCCACTGCGGTTGTCTGCACCGGCTCGGCGTCACCGAGGTGCTCCTGCTTCGCTGCCAGCCCCCGGGCGGCCTCGGCCACCACGGCGTCGAGTGAGGCGCCGGTCGACGCGGTGACCACGGCCGCGACCAGCCCCTCCACCAAGGGCGCGCTCGACAGTCTCACCCGCTCGGCGACCTCGGGGTCGACGAACTCCAGCGCCAGCTCGGCGCTCAGGATCGCGCTGCCCAGGTCGAGCAGGACCAGTACGCCGTCCGGGCTGTCGGCCGCCGTGATCGCCTCGGAGACCGCCGCCGCGTCCGTGCCGAACGTCGTCTCGTCCAGCCCGGCCGCCACCGCGATGACCGGACGGTTGTCCTCGGCCACCATCTCCGCGGCCAAGCCGACGGCGGCCGTCGCGAGTGCACGGCTGTGGGACACGACCACGATTCCAATCACCGTGTCACCACCGCGAAGCCCGGCCGGACGCCGTCGGCACCGTCATGCCAGCGTGCGGGCGGCCGACTCGAGCAGCAGCGTCGTACTGGTGGCACCAGGGTCCTGGTGTCCGGCACTGCGCTCACCCAGGTAGCTCGCGCGGCCCTTCCGGGCGACCAGCGGGACAGTCGCGTCCCGGCCCTTCGCGGCCGCTTCCGCGGCCGCCGTGAGGGCTCCGGCGAGATCCGATCCGTCCGCGACGGCGGCGTCGTACGCGTCCAGGGCCGGCGCCCAGGCGTCGTACATCGTCTTGTCGCCGAGCTCGGCCTTCCCGCGCTGCAGGATCCCGCCGACACCGGCCCGGAACGCCTCGCCGACCGCCTCCGCGGTGATCGGCGAGACGCCGGCCAGCGCGGTCCCGAACCGCAGGAAGAACGTGCCGTACAGCGGCCCGCTCGCCCCGCCGACCTTGCTGACCAGCGTCATCCCGGCCTTCTTCATCAGCTCGTCGACAGACTCGAACGAGCTCTCCTCCAGCAACGCGACGACCGCCTGGAACCCGCGGTCCATGTTGGCCCCGTGGTCGGCGTCCCCGATCGCCGAGTCCAACCCGGTCAGGTACGACGCGTTGTCGTGCATGGTGCTCGCGGCGTCGCGCAGCCAGCTGACGAAGGTGCCGACTTCCATGCTCACACGCCCCAGCGTAGGCCGGGGGTGTTCACCGGGGCGTCCCAGAGGCGTACCAGTTCGTCGTCCGCCTTGAGCAGGGTGACCGAGCAGCCGGCCATCTCCAGCGAGGTGATGTAGTTGCCGACCAGTGAGCGGGCGACGGTGATGCCGGCCCGGTCGAGGAGCTGGGCGACCTCGTTGTACATCAGGTACAACTCGATCAGCGGCGTACCCCCCATGCCGTTGACGAACGCGATCACCGCGTCGCCCTGCTGGTACGGCAGGTCGCCGACGACCGGGTCGACCAGCATGGCGGCGATCTCACTGGCGGGTGCCAGTGGCAACCGTTGCCGGCCGGGCTCGCCGTGGATGCCGATGCCGACCTCCATCTCGTTGTCGGCCAGCTCGAAGGTCGGTTTGCCCGCCGCCGGGACGGTGCACGAGGTGAGCGCCATTCCCATGCTGCGGCCGTTGTCGTTGACCCTCGTGGCCAGGTCGGCGACCTCCTGCAGCGAGCGGCCCTCCTCGGCCGCGGCGCCGACGATCTTCTCCAGCAGCACGGTCACGCCGACGCCGCGGCGGCCGGCCGTGTACAGGCTGTCCTGGACGGCGACGTCGTCGTTCGTCACCACCGACAGCACCTCGGTGCCGGCGTCGGCCGCGGCCAGTTCGGCGGCCATCTCGAAGTTCATCACGTCGCCGGTGTAGTTCTTCACGATGTGCAGCACGCCGGCCCCGGCGTCGACCCCCCTGGTCGCCGCCATCATCTGGTCCGGCACCGGGGAGGTGAACACCTCACCGGCGCACGCGGCGTCGAGCATCCCGAGCCCGACGAACCCGCCGTGCATCGGCTCGTGCCCCGAGCCGCCCCCGGAGATCAGCCCCACCTTTCCCGGCCTCGGTCCGTCCTTGCGGTACACGATCCGGTTCTCGTGATCCACCCGCAGCCGATCCGGATGCGCTGCCGCCATCCCCCGCAGCGCCTCACTCACAACATCACCAGGTTCGTTGATGAGCTTCTTCATGCCCCCATCTGAGCACAACCGAGCCGCCGGCGGGAGGGTCCTCTCCTCAGTCCTTCGGACGGAGCAGCGGGCGGACGACCTCGCGGGCGTCGTGGATCCGGGACTTGACGGTCCCGAGCGGCGCGCCCACCTCGGCGGCGATCTCCTCGTACGACAGGCCGTAGACGTCTCGCAGGACGAGCGGGGTGACCATCTGCGGACGGTCCCGCTCCAGCGTCTCGAGCGCCTCGAGGAGGTCCAGCCGGGTGCCGGCGATCACGCTGGTGGTCCGCGGGTCCGGCCGTTCCATCGTCTCCGGGTTGTGCGCCGCCTGGGCGCTGCGCTTCAGCTTGCGGTACGTCGACCGCGCCGAGTTGGCGGCGACCGAGTGCACCCAGGTGGAGAAGCTGCTGCGGCCGGAGTACGTGTGGATCTTGGTGGCGATGTTCAGCAGTGCTTCCTGGGCCGCGTCCTCGGCGTCGGCGGAGTACGGCAGCACGCTGCGGCAGATCCGCAGTACGCGCGGGTGGACCAGCCTCAGCAGGTCGTCCATCGCGTGCTTGTCCCCGCCCCTGGCGCGCTCTGCCAGGACTCCGAGGTCGTCGGTCGGACCGCTGCTGTCGCTCATCTGTGCCTTTGCTGTCATCGGGCCCCCGGCATGGGACTCCCACTGATCCATAATGCCCTGTATGGGGGTCCCGAGCAGACTAGGCCGCTACGTCGTGCGACGACGCCTGGGCGCGGGTGGTTTCGCTACGGTGTGGCTCGCTCACGATGAGCAACTGGACGCCGAGGTGGCGATCAAGGTCCTCGCGGACAACTGGGCGCACGACGACTCGGTCCGCCGCCGGTTCCTCGAGGAGGGCCGGTTCCTGCGCCGGGTCGAGTCCGAGCACGTCGTCCAGGTCCACGACGTCGGCGAGCTCGAGGACGGGCGGCCGTTCCTCGTGCTCACGTACGCCGATCGCGGCACGCTCGCCGACCGGCTGAGGAACGAACCCCTGCCGCTGGCCGAGGCCGTCGACGTCGTCGTCCAGGTCGGCCGCGGCCTGCAGGCCCTGCACCGGCGCGGTCTGCTGCACCGGGACGTGAAGCCCGCGAACGTCCTGTTCCGCAGCACGGACGAGGGGGAGCGGGCCGTCCTGTCCGACCTCGGCCTGGGCAAGTCGCTCGACGAGGCGTCGCGGATCACGATGCCCGGCGGCACCCCGTCGTACGTCGCTCCCGAGCAGGCGATGGGGGAGCGCCTGGACCAGCGCGCCGACCAGTACTCGCTCGGTGCCGTCGCGTACGCCGCGCTGACCGGACGCTCACCACACCAGGTCGACGGCCTCGGAGCGGCCTCCCGGGTCAAGGCGCCGTCTCCGCCGAGCACGCTCGGGTTCCTCCTACCGGAAGTGGTCGACCTGGCGATCGTCCGCGCCCTCGAACCGAACCGGGAGAAGCGCTGGCCGGACGTCCAGTCGTTCACCCGGGAGCTGGTCGGCGCAATGAACGAGACCACTCACGGCTTCGTGCCGTCCACGTTCGCCGTCCGCGAGACCGGCGCGGTCGCGGGCGTCGGTGAGAACACCGCACTCAGCGACGAGAACAGGCCGACCGTCGTCAGAGCCTCTGCGCCGGCCGAGACCGCCGCAGCAACCGGGCCGCCGGCTGCCGAATCGACCGCCTCTGGTGCGGTGACGGCCGGGCCGCGGAGGCGTCGGCGCGGTCGCTGGCTGCTCGCCGCCGTACTCGCCCTGATCGTCGGCGGCGGTGCCGGCTTCTTCGGCCAGCGGTACCTGGCGGACCGCGAGGTCGTCCCGATCTCGAAGGGCGACATCTCGGTGCAGATCCAGCGCGGCTGGGCGAAGTCGGTGGCGGAGTCCCAGTGGCGGCCGCCGGGCAGCAGCAAGTCCTACCCGGCGCTGCGAGTGAGCCGCGAGGACGACTGGTCGCTGAACAGCGTCGGCGTCTTCGTCGGGATGACCGACGCCCGGGACGCGAAGCTCGCGGTCGCGGACGCCGCCCAGTTCGGCTGCTTCACCACCGAGGAGCCGACGGTCAGCAACGACAACGGCAACGTCACGACCGACCAGTTCTCCACCGGATGCGGCGACAGTCGCAGTATGCTCCTCCAGCGAGTCGTGGACACGGGGACCACCGGCTCGAGGCTCGTCCAGGTGCTGGTGCCGGCGGGGGAGTCCCGCGACCGTGCCCTGGAGATCGCCCGATCGGTTTCCGTCGGCGGCTGACGAGCACCCGGCCAGTCCAGTCTGCTCCGAGGAAGTCCCTGATGCGTTTTCCCAGCGAACGGTTCCGGCCGTCGCCTGCCTTGGTCCAGTCCGCCCGGCGCCGGTTCTACCGCCTGCGCTCCACCATCTTCCGCACCATCTGGCCGATCGACTGACGCCTCCCCGCGCTGGGTACGTCGTACTGCGTGATCGACGGTTTCGCCGAGTTCGACGTACGGTGTCCGGGGCAACGATCCACGGCCGGACAGTCGGCGGCGGCCCACCGACCTGCTCCACAGCTCGGCTAGTGGGTCTGGTCGTTCCTCGCGGCACCGGGGCCGATCCTGGATACGCTGATCGCGCAGGCACCTGAGTTGTTGGTCAACCACCTGCTCGACGGCCGGTCTGCCGCCGACGACGTCCCCGGGCCTCGATCCGGGCCGGGGCACTTCATGGCCGAGGAGGTACCGGAGACGCTCGGGCGGCTAGCGCCCTTCCTCCGCGAGGTCCGCGACCAGGCCGTAGTGGTCGCTGGGGACGGCTCCGGGCTGGTCGAAGATGCGGGTGCAGTCGAGGATGGGGAGGGTCGGCCGTCCGCGTGGTCCGCAGCGGACCAGGATGTGGTCGATGCCGCGGAACGGCCACTCCTCGTCGACGAAGTGCGGGTTCTCCTCGACGTACGTCTCCAACCGCTCGTCCGGACGGATCGCCTCCCAGGCGCTGCGGTAGCAGACACTCAGGTCGTCGAGCATGTGCCGCCCGGTCCAGAACCGCAGGCTGTCCGACGAGTCCTCCGCGTCCAGGTCGCCCGCGACGACCACATGACCGGGCAGCTCCTCGAGGTGGCGTGCGAGCAGAACGGTCTGCAGGCACCGCTCCCGTTCATGATCGACCTGGTAGTCGGGAAAGTGGTTCGCCACCCACACCCGCCCGAACGGCGCCAGCACCTCGGTCACCAGCGCCGTGCAGGCGAAGTCGCCCGTCCGGTCGGTCACGTTGAGATCGAACTCCAGCACCTCGCCGATCGGCCACCGGCTGGCCGTCGTGATCCCCTGGCCGTCGGACTCGCGTTCGGACGAGTGAGCCAGGTGGTAGCCGTCCCCGAGCATCGCGGTCACCTGGTCGACGTCCGCGGTCAGGATCGTCTCCTGCAACGTCAGCACATCGGCATCCAGATCCCGGAAGCCCTTCTGGAAAAGCGGCAATCGGGCTTCCCAGTCACCTCGGATGCCCCAGACGTTGAGCGTTGCCAGTCGCATGATCAGTTGGGCTGCCTTTCCGCGTCGAGCGGTCTGTCACGTCGTACGACAGTCTCGCTCGCCTTGTCGAGGATCGCGAGCAGGGCCTGCTCGTCCTGGGGGAGGCCGGTGGAGCTCATCTCGACGGCGCACAGGCCGCTGTCGTCGGCGACCCAGCGGACGACGACGTAGCGCAGCGTCGGGACCGGTGCGAGCGACGCGGGTGGGACGTAGGTGTAGGCCAGGGTCGCGTACTTGCCCTCGACCGTGCTGGAGACGTAGGTGACCATCTGGTCCTTCGGGAGCCGGTCGAGCTGGTCGATCCGTGCCTGCATCGACGCGGCCGGCGGCCGCTGGATGGTGAATCCGGCCTCGATCCGCAGCCAGCGCTTGCTGGTCGGATCGGTGTACCGGGCCGTCCGCGGCGGATCCGGCTGAGTCATGCCCCAGTTGGCCGGCACGCGCGCCGAGACCTGCGACTCGTAGACGTCCTTCACCGTGAAGGAGCGAGTCTTGTACCGCAGGTCGTCGGCTTCGAGCGGAGGCGAGTTGTCGGGTACGACCTCCCGCGGCGGGAGCGATGGTGCCGGAGTGCTCGAAGGCGCCGGTTTCGGCCGCACGGTCCCCAGCGGAGCCGCCGTCCCCGCGGCGACGGCCGAACTGTCGACCGCCGTCAGCAGGCCGAGTCCGTAACCGCCGGCGCCACCGAGAGCCATGATCGCCACCAGCCCGGAACACAGCAGAGCGCCTACCGTCCTCCGACGAGCCACGCCTGCGTCACCTCCCCGGACCTTGGCCTACTCCCCGGAGACACCGTAGCCCGCCGCCGGGTTGCCGCGGCCCGGTAACGATTCCGTGAAACCGCTCCGGCTCAGTTGGTCTCGCGGACGGTCCGGGTGGCCTGGTGGAGGACTTCGTCCAGGCCCTTCGCGTCCTGGGGAAGGCCGGTGATGCTCATCTCGACCGTGGTCCGGTCGTCCTCGCCGGTCGCGACCCAGCGGACGATGACGTAGCGGCGGGTCTTGTTCGGGATGTAGGTGTAGACGAGCGTCGACACCGCCCGCAAGCGGCCTTCGTCGTCCTCGACCTGCTCGTCGGTCTGGCTGAGGATCCGCAGGTCGTTCTCCGGCGCCTGGCTCTGGCGCAGGCCGACGACGAGTTTCTTCCGCGAGTCCGTGGTGGTCTCGGTCGGCTCGACCGCCTCGACCCGGACAGCGCGCTCGTTGCGCGGATCCAGGAACTTCACCTCGGCCGGCGCATCCGGATCCTTGGTCAGCCGCCAGCGGTCCGGGGTCTTGATCGAGATCTGCACCGGCTGCTGTCCCGCGGGTCTCACCGTGAAGAGGTGGCGCTCGTAGGACAGGCCGGTCTCCAGCGCCGCCAGGTCGTTCGGCACCGGGGTCTTGACCGGCACCGTCGGCTCGGACGGCGCGACCCCGCCGAGCGGTACGGCCTCGCCGGCCGCGGTCGGAGCGGGCTCGGTGTGGTCGCCGGTGTAGTAGCCGGCAGCGGCTCCGAGAAGGGTGATCGCGAGGATGCCGGTGACCAGAATCGGACGTTTCACCCGCGCACCGGTCCCGGCGTCACGCGACCCCGCCCGGTTCCGTCGCACGGCGTGATGGGGCGCAGCACGTCGTACGGCGTGCTGTCCGGCGGGGCGCAGGCGGTCGCGGGCACGGCGCCATCTTCTCAGGCGAGCCGGGCACCCGGACACCACCGGGTTCCGCTGCCCTTCTGAATCCTTTCAAGGAGGTCTTGACACCCCTCAGGGCCGTCCGTAGCGTCCCGCGTGAAGAAAGTAACACGATTTCTCGATTACTTCACACCATCAGGCGCTATGTCGAGGGGCGGCTCTCGTCCCGCGGCTCAGGAGGAACCCATGGCACTCGATCAGTCCGTCAGTCGGAGGCGTCTCCTGCAGCTGATGGGTGGCGCGGCCGCCGCCGGCACGCTGGCGGCCTGTGGTGGCAACGGCGGTTCGTCGTCGTCCGGCGGACAGGTGAAGGTGATCGGCGCCGGCAGTCAGGAGGCCGGCCTGCGCAAGGCGCTGGAGGAGTTCAAGAAGGCGAACTCCGACTTCGACTTCAACCTGTCGTTCTCCCCGGCCGACCAGTTGCAGACCGCGCTCCGCGCCCAGCTCGCGGCCGGCAACGCGCCCGACCTGCACGCGGTCTACCCGGGCAACGGCAGCGCGATGTCGATGGTCCAGCTGAGCAAGGCGAACCTGCTCGCCGATCTCAGCGACCAGGCCTGGACCCAGAAGATCCCGACCGGGTTCAAGGGCGCCTTCCAGAACGACGGCAAGACGTTCATCTTCTCGCCCGGCACCAGCGTGCTGGGCGCGATCTACAACAAGAAGGCGTTCGCCGCTGCGGGCGTCGAGCCGCCGGCGACCTGGTCGGAGCTGCTGACCGTCTGCGACAAGCTGAAGAAGAAGGGCATCGTCCCGATCGCCCTCGGCGCGCAGACCCCGTGGGTGACCCAGTTGATCGACTACGCGCTCGTGCCCGGCACGGTCTACGCCAAGACGCCGGACTTCGACGACAAGATGACCGCCGGCAACGCGTCGTTCGCCGACTCCGGCTGGGCCGACGCGATGGACAAGTACCTGGAGCTGCAGAAGAAGGGCTTCTTCAACGACAACCCGAACGGGACGACGTACGAGCAGGCCACCTCGATGGTCGGCACCGGCAAGGCCGCGATGGCCGTGCAGGTGTCCGCGGTCCTGCAGGCGTTCCGCGACGCGGCGCCGGCACCGGACGACCTGGGCATGTTCCCGTTCCCGGCCACCGACGTCGAGGCGGACAACTGGATCCCCGGCGGCGTCGTGGTCGGCATCGCGCTCAGCGCGAAGAGCAAGAAGGCCGACCAGGTGAGGAAGTTCATCGAGTACTGCGGCCGGCCGGAGACCGTGAACGCGTGGGCCGAGGCCGTCGCCTGCGTCCCGCTGTACTCCGACGGCGAGGCGAAGGTGGACCCGGTGCTGAAGCCGTTCCTGCCGTACCTCGAGGACGACAAGGCGGTCCCGTTCATGGACCAGCGCTGGCCGAACGCCGAGGTCCAGCCGACCCACTTCGCCGTCGTCCAGGAACTCCTCGGCGGCAAAACCACTGTCCAGAACGCCCTGAAGAAGATGGACGAGGCTTACCGGAAGACCGCATGACGGCGATCACCACAGCTGTCGGGCGGGAGGCTGCGAAGGCATCGCGGCGCCGCGGCGGTGGCATCGCGCCGCCGTGGTTCTTCGCGGCGCCGGCGCTGGTCGTGTACGCGCTGGTGATGTTGTACCCGAGTATCGCCGGCGCGGGCTCGGCCTTCACCGACTGGTCGGGGGTCGGTGAGCAGCGGACGTTCGTCGGGTTGGAGAACTTCAAGCAGCTGGTCCGCGACGACCAGGCGCTCGGTGCCTTGCGCAACACTCTGCTGCTGACCGTCGCGATCGTGGTGGTCCAGAACGGCATCGGGTTGCTGCTCGCGCTGGGCGTACACACCGGGATCAAGAGCCGGATGGCGTTGCGGGTGATCTTCTTCGCGCCGGTCGTGGTGAGTCCGGTGATGGTGTCGTTCCTGTGGAAGTACGTCTACAACCCGGCACCGGACGCGGGCCTCAACGCCGCGCTGGACGCGATCGGCCTCGGCGCGCTTCGGCAGGACTGGCTCGGCGATCCGTCGCTGGCGCTCTGGTCGGTCGCGTTCACGGTGATCTGGCAGTGCGCGGGGTACTCGATGGTGATCTTCCTGGCCGGGCTGGAAGGCGTGCCGCAGGAGCTGCACGAGTCCGCGATGGTGGACGGAGCCGGCACGTTCGCGCGGTTCCGGCACATCACCTGGCCGCTGCTCGCGCCGGCGACGACGATCAACGTGATGCTGTCGACCGTCGGCGGGCTGACGCTGTTCACCCAGATCATCGCGATGACGAACGGCGGTCCCGGCTACGCGACGGACACGCTGTCGACCGTGCTCTACAAGCAGGCCTTCGTGTACGGGAAGTTCGGCTACAGCACCGCGGTCGCGCTGGTGCTGGCGATCTTCGTCGCGGCGGTGTCCTTCATCCAGATCGGCTACCTGCGTTCGAGGGAGACGACGGCATGAGGACCGGTTACAGTCCGCGCACCCTGGTCCGCGAGCTCGTCATGGTCGCGGTCGCGATCGCGTTCCTGTTCCCCGTCTACGCGCTGGTCACACTGGCGTTCAAGGATCCGGCCCAGATCGCCAACGAGCCGTTGTCACTGCCGGACCCGCCGTCGGCCGGCAGCTTCGGGGAAGCCTGGCAGTCCGCGTCACTCGGGTCGGCCTTGCTGAACAGCACGCTGATCACCGTGACCAGCGTGGTCGTGCTGATCGTGCTCGGGTCGCTCGCGGCGTACTTCCTCGCCCGGACGGCGTCCCGGCTGAGCTACAGCCTCTACATCCTGTTCCTGGTCGGCATCATCCTGCCGTTCCAGCTCGGGATGATCCCGCTGTACCAGTTGGTCAACGACCTCGGGCTGCTCGGCACGTACCAGGGAATGATCCTGTTCTACACCGGCATCCAGCTGCCGTTCACGGTGTTCCTCTACACCGGGTTCATCCGCTCGCTGCCGGCCGACTACACCAACGCCGCACTGATCGACGGTGCCTCGCACCTGCAGGCGTTCGGGTACGTGATCTTCCCGCTGCTGCGGCCGATCACCGGCACCGTGCTGATCCTGAACGCCGTGCACATCTGGAACGACTTCTTCACGCCGCTGCTCTACCTGGGCGGCTCCGGGCGGGAGACCGTCCCGGTCCGGGTGTTCGCCTTCGTCAACGAGTACACCTCGGACTACGGGCTCGTCGCCGCCGGCCTGGTGCTGGCCGCGCTGCCCATCCTGGTGGTCTTCCTCGTCCTCCAGCGCTACGTCATCCGCGGCTTCTCCAGCGGCCTGAAGGGATAGCCCGTGGCACTTCCCGCCCGCCTGGCGTCGGTCCTCAGCGATCCGCCCAGGGCCTACTCACCCGCGCTCATCTGGTGGTGGAGCGGCGAACCGCTCGATCCGGCCCGGCTGCGCTGGCAGTTGGAACGCTTCGCCGAAGGGGGCGTGTACCAACTCGTCGTCCTGAACCTGGCGCCGGCGGGGTCGGACCATGGATGCGACGCGGACGATCCGCCGTTCTTCTCCGAGCGGTGGTGGGAGATCTTTCTCGGGGTCTGTGACGACGCGGCCGCGCTCGGGATCTCGCTGTGGTTCTACGACCAGTTGGGGTTCTCGGGAGCGGACATCCAGGCTCGGTTGGTGGCTCGTCAGCCGGCCTTTGCGGGCCGGCGGTTGCAGCGGCAGACGGTGAGCGGGACCGGTCGGCTGTCGGTGCGGTGCCCTGCGGGCGGCCGGGTGATCTCCGCGGCCGTCGAGCCTGTGGCTGAGGTGGTCATGGATGGTGCCGGAGCGTCGTGCGAAGCAACCGTGCCGTCGGAGCTGTCGTTGTTCTACGAGACGGACCACGGTTTCGACTACCTGAGCCCTGCCGCCTGTACGGCGTTGCTCGACCAGGTGCACGGCGAGTTCGAACGCCGGCTGGGCGACCGGCTCGGCGCGGTCGTCGTCGGGTCGTTCCAGGATGAGCTGCCGTCGGTGCCCACCTGGTCGGCCGACTTCGCCGAGCGATTCGAAGCGCGGTACGGGTACGACCTCCGCGACCGGCTCTCGGCGTTGTGGGACACCGGGGTACCGGATGGGGCTCGGGTACGCCGGAACTATCACGCGCTGCGGGCGTCGCTGGCGGAGGAGGCGTTCTTCCGCCCGTTGCACGCGTGGCACGAGAAGCACGGACTGATCGTCGGCTGTGACCAGCAGGACCCGGCGCGGGCCGGCCTGCCGGTCGACGGCGTCGAGTTGTACGCCGACTACGCCCGGACCCACCGATGGTTCAGTGCACCGGGATCGGACCATCACGGGGATGCACGGATCCACTCGTCGCTGGCGCACCTCTACGGCCGTCCGCGAACCTGGATCGAGGCGTTCCACTCCACCGGGTGGGGTGGGACGTTGGAGGAGACGTTCGACTGGCTCCTGCCGTGGCTGCGGACCGGGGCGACGTTGTACAACCCGCATGCCGTGTACTACACGACCCGGGCCGGCTGGTGGGAGTGGGCGCCGCCGTCGACCGACTGGCGGCAGCCGTACTGGCGCCATCACAAGTACTTCGCCGATGCGGTCACGCGGTTGTGCGCGTCGTTGTCGCTGGGACGGCACGTGTGCGAGGTCGCCGTACTGTTCCCGAATGCGACGGCGCAGGCAGATCTGACGCTTCTGGGCCCTGGTCCGGAGGGTTCGCGGGCTCAGGAGGTCTACCGGGAGTTGGTCGGGGACGCCACCTGGTTCGCTCCGGTGCCGGGGGTGCTGGACCGGGCGCGGATCGACGCGGACGTGATCGACGACGACTCGCTGGCGGCGGCGTCGGTGGTGGCCGGGCCCCGGTTGTCGGTCGCCTCGGAGTCGTACGCGGCCATAGTGCTGCCTGCGGCAACGGCACTCGAGAGCGCGGTGGCGTCGCGGCTGGCGGACTTCATCGCTGCCGGTGGGGTGGTCGTGGCGGTTGGCGTTGCACCCGTGGGACTCCCGGGTGCGGTCGTGGTCGATTCGTCGTCGGCGGTTCCGGCGGCGTTGGCTGGTGTCGAGCGGCGGGTCGAGGCGGACGTACCGGTGCTGACGCGGGAGGTCGACGACGCGCTGGTCGTGTTCGTCACGCCGACCGAGTGGAGCGCGACTGTCATCGACGGTGAGCCGGTCGGGCGGGGGATCAGTCACGAGTGGGCCCGGGTGGGGTACTCGTTCGATCCGTCGCGATACCGGGACGAGGTGCGGTTGCGGGTCCGGGACGCGCCCGGTCCGCCGGTACTGGTCTCGCCGTTCGACGGGTCGGAGAAGCCGCTGGCCTTCGAGGACGGCGAGGTCGTCGTTCCGTTCGACCACGGTCCGGCCGCGCTGGTGGTGTTTGCCCAGGGCAACGAAAATGTGAACGAGCTCGCTGAGCGCCGTCAGATCGTCGACAATCTGACCGGTGACTGGGACGTCGAACTGATCCCGACGCTGGACAACACCTGGGGCGACTTCGCCTGGCCTGCGGCCGATCCCGGTGCGGACGTCGTGGTCGAGCGGTGGGCGCTCGAGCATCGCGTCGACGGGTCGGACGCGTGGCGCCCGGCGCATGCGACGTTCGGGCCGCACGGGCTGATCGACGGTGAGGTCTTCGAGTACTCCGACTCCCGGGGCATCCGCAAGGATCACATTCACCAGCACGCCCTCGGCCCGAAGGGACACGTGCCGGAGGACTTCCTGGACTTCGGCTCGGTCGGCGCCGGCCAGACGGTGACGTTCACGGCCGCCTTCTCGCTCGAGACCGCCTTGTCCAGCACGGTGGTCGTGGGTGCGCCGGCGGCCAAGGAGTTGCTGATCGACGGTGAGTCTCTGCCGATCGCCGATGACGGCGGGTACTTCGGATCGGTTCCGGTGACGCTCGCCGCAGGCACGCACCACCTCGAACTGCGGTTGACCCCGTCGGAGCGGCTGGAGCTCCGGGCGAACGTCGCGTTCGTCCGCGACCTGGCGTCGTACCGCCGGCCGGAATGGATCGCGGTCGCCTCAGCGGGCTCGGGGACCGCGATCCGCTACACGACGACCGTCGTACCCGGGGATCAGGCCGAGCTCACGCTGACCGCGTGGGGGTCGGCCCGGCTGTACGTGAACAACGTCGAGGTGGGTCGGCAGGGCGGCTTCATGCCGTACGAGCGCTCGACGCCACGGGTACGCCGGTACGACGCGGCCGCCGCGCTGCGACCCGATGTCGAGAACACGATCGTGGTGGAGGTGACGCGGCCGACGCCGATCCTGGTCGACGGCCTGGTGATCTCCGACCACGACTGGAAAGCCACGGTCGACGGCGCCACTGTCCCGACGTTCAGGCGACGCCCGTGGCACCGCGCGATGGCCGACCTCTATCTGACCCGCCGCCCGCATCCACTCCCGGCCGCGGCCTGGCTCGACGGCACCGACACCACCGTGGTCGAGTCGGTCACGTTCGCCGTCCCCCGGCCGGCACCCGAGCGCATCGAACACCTCCGCTTCGACCTGCCCCCAGGCACAACGCACCTGGAGCTCGCCCTGACCGCCGAGGCCGTCCTCACCGTCGACGGCCAACAACTCGCCATTGGCTCAGGCATGCTGACCGCCGACGTACCCGCCGGCGCCAGGACCGGCTACCTCACCGTGATGACCACGCCCGGCCACGAAGTCGGCGCCGCGCTCACCGACCCGATCCGAGCCACCGTCGGCCCCGGCCGCATCCCGCTGGGCGACTGGGAAACGCTGGGCCTGTCCGAGTACTCCGGTGGCGTCCGCTACATCCGGCGACTTCACCTCCCGGCCGCCGACCACCGTCTCCTCGACCTGGGCAGAGTCCGAGGCACCGCCGAAGTCCTCGTCGACGGCACCTCCATCGGCACCCGCTTCTGCTCTCCCTACACCTACGACCTGTCCGCCCTCGCCGCCGGTGACCACCACCTGACCGTAGAAGTCTTCAACACCGCCGCCCCCCACCTGGACGCCACCAGCCCCACCCACTTCGTCTTCCCAGGCCAGAAAACCTCAGGCCTCCTCGGCCCGGTGACCCTGGAGGCGTCAGGTGGTCAGTAGACCTCGATGCGGTCGAGGCTGATGACTGTGCTGGAGGAGGCGGGGTTCTTGTCGCCGGTGACCCGGATCTTGAGGGTGTGGGTGCCGGCGGGGAGGGCCGGGCTGACGTACATCAGCTGCTCGCCGACGCGGATGGAACTGTAGTAGTCGATGCGTTGTTCGGGGCCGCCGTCGATGGAGATGGCGGCGATGCCGTTGCCGCGGTCGGCAACGCTGAGCAGGGCGACCTTCGTGCCGGTGAACCGGATGGTGGCCGAGGCGTCGCGTTCGCCGCTCCAGTGGTCGTTTCCCCAGAAGCACTGGTTGCCGCAGCCCGATCCCGAGCTCCAGTTGCCGCTGTACGAGACCGCGGTGTCGAAGTCGTTGATCCAGTAGTTCGACGACCCGGGGTCACCCGACGGCAGCGCCTGCGTGGCGCCGGCCGCCAACGGGCGACCCAGGTTCGGCGTGCCGTCGGCGTTCCAGCCGATCTTCTGCACGCGGCTGGTGCGGAAGGAGTAGGTGTAGGTGCTGGTGTTCTTGCCGTGGTACGCGATCCAGTCCTCAGTGCCGTCGGGGGACTTGAAGAACGAGTGGTGGCCGGGTCCCCAGACGCCGGTCGCGTCGTTGCGCCAGAAGATCGGGCCGGGGTGCTGCACCCAGTTCGACGCGACCATCGGGTCGGCGCCGTTCGTGATGCTCTTCATCCACAACTGGTAGTCCGGCTTGCCGGTGTCGCACGACGAGTAGGTCAGGAACACCCGGTTGCCGCGGTAGAGCGGTGTCGGTCCCTCGCGGACCTCGGTGCAGCCGCCGTCGGCCGGGATCGCGACCCGCCCACCGGTGACGGTCCACGGGTTGCTCATCCGGGCGATGTACAGCTGCGCCGGGCCGCCCTGACCACGGCCTGGCCCGGTCCAGACGAAGTACTGCTGCCCGTTGACGGTGATCGGCTCACCGTCGATGCCGTACTCGCCGAAGTCCGCGATCTTCGCCTTGAAGTGGTACGGACCGAGCGGGTCGGACCCCTCGGACTCGATCACGTACATCCGGTGGTTCGCGTCCACGCCGTCGGAGGCGGTGTAGTAGATGTACCAACGCCCGCCGGTCTGGCGGAACGCCGGTGCCCACATCTGCGTGTTGCGGCTCGGATCCGAGTCCCGCCAGACCACCTGTTCCGGCTGGACCAGCAGCGTCGCCAGACTCGGCGACGACCAGATCCCGATCCGGTCACCGCGGGTGGTGGCGACGTAGTACCGGCCGTTGTGGAACATCAGCGACGGGTCGGCCGACGGGTTCACCGGGTTCCGGAAGTTCTGGGACGCCACCACGTTCTCCTGTGGTTCGACGGCGGGTGCGGTGCCGGCGAGAACGCCGGTCAGCAGCAGGGCGAGCAGTACGCGAAGGGCGGGGCGGAAGTACCTCATGGCAGGACCTCTCGAGCCGGAGGGGCGGACCGGTCTCATCGTTTGTACTGCGTCTTTGCCATCGTTGTAAACCCCTCGCACCAGGTCGAGTGCGCTCGCCCCGGCCTGCGCCCAGCTCGCCGCCCCGGTCGAAACCGCCGCCGCCCGGCGCAGCGAGTCAGCGCCGGATCCGGCCGGCCGGCAGCGAGGCGGCGTTCACACTCAGAAATCGGTTGCGTAAAGCAAGCATCGAGTCGGTGAGGCAGTCCACCCGGGGCCCGATCAGCTCCGCGGCCAGCAGCGGCGTCCGGCCGTGGAGCTCGTGGTCGCGCAGACTGTCGCCGACCAGGTCGAGAAGCTCCAGGTTGACCCGAAGCGTCAGTCGCTGCAGCGCGATCCGATGCGCGGCGACGCCCTTCAGTCCGCGGAGCAGCCGCTCGCCGACGATCACGTCCGCCCACGCGTCCGCGAGCTGACCGGAGAGTTCGAGATACCCGGCGACCGCGCCGACCAGGTCGTCCCGGAAGCGTTGCAACCACAACGGCCCGGCCACCGGCCCGCAGCGGAAGACCGCCGGAATGGTGCCGTCGGCCACGATCGTGCGCAGCACCACCAGGTTCTCCCGCAGCCTGCCGTCGAAGAGATCGAGGTCGTAGGTCACCAGCAGCCCGAGTTGCCGCAGGCTGTGGACGACGACCACCAGCTCCCGGAGTCGCGCCGCGTCACCCGCGATCCCGTCCAGCTCGAGCCGGACGAGGTACAGGCCGCTGTCCCGCAGGTCCCGGAACACGTCCGCATCGACGTCCCGCGGTGCACACGAAGTGCTCCACAGGACGTGGCCGAGCAGGCCCGCCTCGCCGAGCCGCGTGACCACGTTCGCGCCGAACGGTTTGCCCGGGCGGCCGGCGTCACAGTGCAGTGTGAGCAGCGTGGCGCCGTGCAGCCCCTCACTGAGGCGTCGCGGCACCACAGTGTCCGGATCAGTCTCCATGGTTCCCCCCACCGACCCCGGTCGTCCGCTCTCAAGGTCCGCCCGCCGGCCCCGGATGTCAAGGCACTCGCCGTCTTGACTCGCTGCCTGGACCGCGCGACCGGCATCATGGGGCGATGCTCGGGGAATCGGAGGGCACGAAAGGCGACGCCACGATCGAGCAGATCGGCCGCCGCCGGACGTTCACCAGGACACTCCAACTCGCTGTCGTGCTCGCCGTGGTCCAGTGGCCGATGCGCGACGCCGTCCACGACGCGGCCGGTTCGCCCCTCGGCTGCGAGGTGCCCGGCCGGTTGTCGTTGCTGGTCGACGCGACCTTCGTCATGGCGTACGTCTACGCGGCGTACCGGGCCTACAAGTACGTCAAGTTCCTCGGTCGCCAGTCGTGGCAGCGGATCGCCGCGATCGGGTCGTGGGTGGTGTTCGTTGCCGCGGTGCTCGATGTCGTCGAGGACGTCCGGCTGTGGAACGACTTCGGGACGGGCGCCTGCGCCGATCTGTCGACCGGCTGGCTGACCTGGCTGCTACGCGCCACCGGCCTGGCCGGCGCGGTCGTCGTCGGGGTCGCCTACCTCGCGTCCAGCCGGTTCGGTCAGCGGATGCTGTACGGCGTCCGCCTCGATCCGCCGGCGACGTTCCGGCGGATCAGGGACGACGGCCGGGACAACGGCAGGCTCGTGATCGCCTGCTCCGGTGGCGGGATCCGGTCCGCGTCGTTCTGCCTCGGCGCCCTGCAACTCCTGCGGGAGAAGGGCTTGTACGACAAGGCATCGACCGTGATCGGCGTCAGCGGCGGCGGTTACATGGCCGCCGCCTTCCACATCCTGCGGCGGACGAGCGCGGACCCGTTCTCGCCGGGGTCGCCCGAGCTCGCACGGTTGCGCCGGCAGACCCGGTACCTGCTGCAGGGTGGCCGGGCGATGTTCCGGGCCGCTTTGTCGGTGCTGTTCGGGCTGGTCGTCAACCTCCTGCTGATCGGGATCACGCTGCGCGCGATCGCCTGGGTGCTCGGCTGGTTCCTCGCCGACCAAGGCGTGATCACCCGCGGGTACACCGACATCCGCGTGGACTGGCGGCCGAACGACTCCTGGTCGTTCCTCGTGCTGTCGCTGTTCCTGCTGGCGTTGAGTGCGGCGATGTTCGTGCTGGAGAAGGTGTGGGACCGCTGGGCCCGGATGCCCGACGTGGCCCGGATGGTGCTGGCGACGATCGGCACCTTCTCGCTGCGGTTCGGCGTACCGGTCGCCGTCGCGCTGCTCGGCGTACCGGGCGGCCTCTATCTGCTGAACCAACTGCCGGGTCAGGCCACCGACCAACCGAGCCTTCCGTCCGCGCTGCAGGCGCTCGTCGACCCGGCCAAGCAGGGGCTCGCGTCGTTCAGTGCGCTGGTGGTCGTGCTGATCGGGCTCGGCAAGTCGGTCTGGAACGGGCTCGCGATCGAGGGCAAGGAGGCGGCTGGGATGAGGGCCCGGCTGCTCTCGTTCGCCCGGACCAAGCTCGCGCCCTGGCTGGCCAGCGCGATCATCGTGATCGCGGCGGTCGTCGTACTGCTGCGCTGGACGGGCGGCTACGCGACCGATCCGTTGTACCAGGAGGACTGGAACGTCGCGCTGATCCTGGCCGCCATCGCGGTGGCCATCAAGGTGCTGACCGACGCGAACCGGACGTCGTTGCACTCGTTCTACCGGGAGCGGCTGTCGCGCGCGTTCCTGGTGACGCGGAAGGACAACGGCGCTGCCGTCGCGCTCGACTACCACCTGCGGCTGCGGTACTCGGACTGGGCGAAGCCGGTGGACGGCGGACCGCAGCTCGTCATCGCCGGCGTCGCGAACGTGTCCGACGCGGACTTCGTGCCGATCCAGCGCGACTGCGTGCCGTTCGTCTTCGACGCCCAGCAGATCGGGATCGTCGGCGACCGCTCGCTGCCCGACGGCGGCCGGCGGGTGACCGACGACTACGAGCGCGAGGCCGACATGCTGAAACGTGAGGTGACCGTGCCGGCCGCGATGGCGATCAGCGGTGCCGCGTTCAGCCCGCTCACCGGACGGGTGAACGCCCGGACCAGGCCGGTCCGGCTGCTGCTCGCCGTACTGAACGCCCGGCTCGGTGTCTGGCTGCCGAACCCGTACTGGAACAACCGCCCCGAGCCGGCCTTCCCCGAGGTCACCGGTGCCTTCGCGAAGGTACGCCGGTACGTCGGCAGCGTGATCGACAAGCCCGGGCCGTACCGGCTGCTGCTGGAGGGGATCGGTCAGCCGTCGATGTACGACCGGCGGATCTACGTCACCGACGGCGGCCACTACGACAACCTCGGCCTGGTCGAGGCACTCCGCCGGGAGCCGGCCCAGGTGATCGTGATCGACGCGTCGAACGACGCCGAGGACCGGTTCACCGCGCTGGCCGAGGCGATCGCGACCGCCCGGATGGACCACGGCATCCAGATCGACATCGACCCGTCGCCGATGATCCGCGGGTCCAAGCCGCGGGCCGACCGGGCCTGGGCGTACGGCATCGCCACCCACCCGTTGAAGGAGGGTGAGGAGAAGGCGTACAAGACCGAGATCTTCTTCGTGAAGGCGGTGCTGGCCGGCCACCTCGGCTGGGACATCGAGCAGTACGCCGTCGCCAACCCCGACTTCCCGCGCCGCACCACCGGCGACCAGTTCTACGACGAGTGGGACTTCGAGGCCTACCGCTCCCTCGGCTACACCCTGGCCCAGTCCCTCACCGAACACCACCGAGTGAAAGCCCGCCTGGAGGACTTGTAGCAACTGTCGCCGCCGGCAACGGACTTGCCGTGCGTAGGCAACTGAAACGCCGTCGACGGGGCATGCGGATGCATGTGCAGTCCGGCTGGTGAGCGGATGGTTGCCTACCGGGCGGGGCGGTGGTGTGATTGGTGGCCGTGTGCCGGGAAAACTTTACGAAACCTTAGCCGTGACCTTCGGTGCACCAGATCGTTGATCTGTCAGACAGTTCTCGATCAGCGGATCGATGAGGCAGAGATTGCTGGGGAATCTGGCGAAAGGACCCGCCCGTGCATCGATTCAACCCACCACCTGAGTGGCCCGAGCCGCCCAGCGACACCTGGCGTCCGCCGCCGGGCTGGGAGCCCGACCCCGACTGGCCGGACGCGCCGGCGGGCTGGGGTTTCTGGGTCACTCGCCACGGCCGTCCGGCCAGTGGGCCGATCGGCGCCTACGGTGCCGTCGACGCCGGCCGGATGGAGTTCGCCGCCGTCGACCCGGCCCTGGTGCTCATGCACTCCTGACCAGCCGACTCTCGACTGTCCCGCCGGTGCAGGCGCAACCGGCCGGGCCGCCCGGCTCCCGCACGCTTCCCAGCTGTGGGAGCCGTGTCATGTCCGGGTCCGGCCGCGGATCGGCATGTCTCTTACCGTCTTCTAGTGTTACGTTATCAACGCAGATAACACTGGAAGGGGAGCGGTGGCGTGGGCTGGATCGGCGTAGACCTCGGCACGCAGAGCGTCCGTGCCGTCCTCGTCGACGCCGGCGGCACCGTGCTGGCCCGGGCCACCCGGCCGCTCGTCAGCCATCGTGACGGTCCGCGCCACGAGCAGGATCCGCAGAGCTGGCTGGACGCGGTCGACGCCGTTCTGGCGGACATCGCCGGACCAGCCGTCGAGGGTGTCTCGATCTGCTCCACCTCCGGCACCTTCCTGCTGACCGACGAGCGGGGACGCCCGGTCACCTCGGCACTGATGTACGACGACGCCCGTGCGGCCGACCAGCGTGACCACATCGTGGACGCCGACCCGGATCGCTGGTCGACCGCGATGCAGCCCACCTGGGCGCTGCCCAAGCTCCGCTCGCTGAAGCCGACGGAACGGCACCGGATCGTGCACAGCGCCGACTTCGTCGCCGCGCACCTCGTCGGCCACCCGGTCGCGACCGACACCAGCCACGCCCTCAAGACCGGCTACGACCTCGTCGCCGGCGCTTGGCCGCAGGCCGCGTTCGACCAGCTCGGCCTGCCGGCGAGCCTCTTCCCGGACGTCGTCCTCCCCGGAGCCGAGCTCGGCCGCACCCCCGAGGGTGTCCCGGTTCGAGCCGGGATGACCGACGGCTGCGCCGCCCAGATCGCCGCCGGCGCGCTCGCCCCGGGTTCCTGGAACTCCGTCCTCGGTACGACGCTCGTCGTCAAAGGCGTGAGTGTCGACCTCCTCGACGACCCCACCGGCGCGGTCTACAGCCACCGGCATCCCGACGGCGGCTGGCTTCCCGGCGGCGCGTCGAGCACCGGCGCCGGCGTACTCACCGAACTGTTGCCCGGTGCCGATCTGGACGCGCTGGACAAGGCGGCCGGGCCGGTCGACGCCGTCATCTACCCGCTGACCAAGCCCGGTGAGCGGTTCCCGTTCGTGGCGCCGCAGGCCGAGCGTTTCACCCTCGGCAACCCGGGCGGTGACTTGGGGACATACGTCGCGGTACTACAAGGTGTGGCCTTCATCGAGCGACTCGCCTTCGAGCACCTGGTCAGCCTCGGCGCCGACCCGGTCCGATCCGTGTCGCTCACCGGCGGTGCGGTCCGCAGCGGCTACTGGAACCAGCTCCGCGCCGACGTCCTCGGCGTACCTGTCGAGCTGCCGGCCGCTCCGGACCCGGCGTACGGCATGGCCGTGCTGGCGGCGTCGGCCGGCGGTTCGCTCACCGCAACGGCGCGCCGGATGGTGCGCACCGAGCGCGTCCTCGAACCGCGACCGCACACTCTCGACGAGTTGTACGGCGAGTTCGTGGCCGAGCTGGATCGCCGGGGGTACCGCGGATGAGGACGACGATCGTGCTCGCCCGGCACGGCCGGACCGAGTGGCACCACGGCAACCGCTACACCGGCTCGACGGACCTGCCGATCGACGAGGTCGGCGTTCAGCAGGCGCAGCAATTGGAGCAGTGGGCCGCCGGGGACGCGCCCGACGCGTTGTGGTGCTCGCCGATGCTGCGAGCCCGGCAGACGATCGCGCCGGCCGCGGCCGCGGTCGGTCTGGAGCCGACGCTCGACGCGCGGCTGCGCGAGGTGGACTTCGGTTCGGCCGAGGGCAAGATGCTCAGCGAGCTTCCGCCGGCGGTCGCCAAGGCCTTCCAGGTGGACCCGGTGCGCGACCACTTCCCGGGAGGTGAGAATCCGGCCGAGGCGGCCGATCGGGTGCACGAGGTCTTCACCGAGATCGGCCGGTCGCACCAGGGACAGAAAGTGCTCGTGGTCGCGCACAACACCCTCATCCGGCTGCTCACCTGCCGGGTGCTCGGACTACGCCTGAACGACTACCGCAGACTGCTACCGGCTCTCGGTCCCGCGGCGTTGGTGCGTTTCCGCCTGCAGGACGGCACAGTGGGTCTCGAGGCGTACAACGTTCCCGCAGTCCGAATGGAGACCCTGGCATGACATCCGACGTCGACGGTGACACCACCGAACTGAGTCGTCCCGCCCGCCGGCAGGCCGAGATCGCGGCCTACGTCGTCGAGCACGGCTCGGTCTCGGCCAACGATCTGGTCGAGGCGTTCGGGGTGAGCGTGATGACGGTGCACCGCGACCTGGACGAGCTCGAGCGGCAGGGCGTGGTGCGCAAGTACCGCGGCGGCGTCAGCGCGCAGCCGACCAGCGTGTTCGAGAGCAACGTCGCGTACCGGCTGAACACCGCGCAGACCGAGAAGGCCGCGCTGGCCCGGCACGCCCGCGCGATGATCGAGCCCGGGATGTCGGTGATGCTCGACGACTCCACCAGCGCGCTCGCTCTGGTCGACCTGTTCGAGGGCATCATGCCGTTGACCGTGGCAACGAACTTCCTGCCGGCCATCACCAAGCTGACCGCGCTGCGGGACATCACCCTGCTCGCGCTCGGCGGAATCTATTCCGCGACCCACGACTCGTTCGGCGGGATGCCGTGTGCGGAGGCCGTCGAGGCGCTGCATACCGACCTGCTGTTCTGCTCGGTGTCCGCGGTGTCGCCGGCGCACGCCTACCACCAGGAGGAGGAGATCGTCCTGGTGAAGCGGGCGATGCTGCGGTCGGCGAAGACCAAGGTCCTGCTCGTCGACCACGCCAAACTGCAGCGGACGGCGCTCCACCGGCTCGCGCCGCTGACCGACTTCGACGTCGTCGTGGTCGACGAGAAGACCCCGGACGACCTGATCCAGCCGCTGCGCGACCACGGCGCGACCGTGGAGGTCGCCAAACTATGAATGCTCCAGTCCAGGTGCCCTTCGGCCCTTGCGGGGCCCGAAGGACACCTGAGCTGGAGCATTGGAGGGGGACCGCATGGACGTCGGAGTAGACGTCGGGACCACTGTGACCAAGGCGGTCGCGTTCGACGACGCGGGCCGGCCGATCGCCGAGGCGTCCCGGCCGACCAGGCTGGTCCGGCCCGGGACCGGCCGGTTCGAGCACGAGACCGCCGAGATCATTGCCTCGGTCAACGAGGTGGTCGGTGAGCTGGCCGGCGCGGTGAGCGACCGGCCCGGCGTCCTGGCGATCACCGCCCAGGGGGACGGCCTCTGGCTGCTCGATCCGGACGGTACGGCGGTCCGCCCGGCGATCTCCTGGCTGGACGCCCGCAGCAGCACGATCCTGGAGCGCTGGACCACCGACGGTGTCGCCGAACGCGTGTTCCGCCGATCCGGCAACCGGATGTTCCCCGGCGCGTCCGGTCCGTTGCTGGCCGCCGTACTCACGGAGGAGCCGGATGTGATCGCTCGGGCGGGCACGGCGGCGTACTGCAAGGACGTGGTGATGCAGGCGCTCACCGGCGTCCGGGCGACGGACGTGTCGGATGCGTCCGCGCCGTTCCTCGATCCGCGGACGAACCGGTACGACGACGAGGCGCTGAAGGCGACCGGCCTCTCGGAGCTCAAGCACCTGCTGGCTCCGGTCGAACCCACCGGCCCGGTCGGGGAGCTTCGCGACGACTCGACCGGAATGGCCCGTGGCACCAGGGTCTCCGCCGGCCCGTACGACCTCCCGGCCGCAGCTGCCGGCGCCGGCGTCGAAGAAGCGGGCGACGCCCTCCTGACCGTCGGTACGACGCTCGCGTGCCAGGTCGTCACCCGGGAGCTGCCCGTGGACGGTGAGCCGGCGGGCCTGTTCCTCGGCACGTGGACGCCGGGTGTCTGGCTGCGGGCGATGCCCGCGATGGTCGGCACGGCCGCGCTGGACCGAGTCCTCGCGCTGGTCGGCGTCGGCACGGATCAGTTGCCGTCGTTGCTCGCGGAGAGTCCGGTCGGCGCGCAGGGTGTGACTGTTCTTCCCTACTTGTCCGAAGCCGGTGAGCGCGCGCCGTTCGTCGACACCCGGGCCCGCGGAACCATCGACGGGATCTCGCTGTCGACCACCACGGCCGACCTGGTCCGCGCGACCTGTGAAGGGATCGCGTACGCCGCTCGCCACTGTCTCGAGGCGGCCGGCTGGTCCGGCCGCGTCACGGTCTGCGGCGGTGGTGCGCGCAGTACGGAGTGGACGCAGATTCTCGCGGACGTGCTGAACGCGCCGCTGCACACGGCCGAGGCCGAGCAGGTCGCCGCTCGCGGTGCGGTGATCTGCGCGCGGCGCGCGGCCGACCCGGACGGTGCCGGGCCGGAGTGGATCGCGGAGACACGTCGGGTCGATCCGGATCCGGCGCGCGCCGCCTTCTACGCCGAGGGCTACGACCACTACCTGCGCCGGATCGAGGCAGCGCGCCCACGCTGGTCCGACCCAGCGCCCACCTTTCCATCAGGAGTTCGATGAGAACCGTCAAGACATTGCTCGCCGGTGACCACTTTGTGCGCAACGAACTGCTCGCCACGGCTTTGTCCGCCCTCGACGAGGTCAGCTTCGACTTCCGCGAAGTCTCGCTGCCGTGGCCGCTGACGCCGTACGGGCGGGTGGCCGAGGTGGACGAGGCGAGCGACGCCGAGGACCAGTTGATCGAGGCGCTGCCCGGGATCGAGATCGCGGTCACCCAGATGGGGCCGTTCACCGAGCGCGTGCTGGACGCGGCGCCCGACCTGAAGTTGCTGGTCGTCTGCCGCGGTGGCCCGGTGAACGTGAACGTGCCCGCGGCGATCAAGCGTGGCGTCGTCGTCGCGTCGACCCCGGGACGGAACGCCGTCGCCGCCGCCGAACACGCGGTCGCGCTGATGATGGGTGCCCTGCGCAACCTTCCCCGGCTGCAGCGCACGCTGGAGCAGGGGGAGTGGCGCAGCGACCTCTACGCGTACGACGAGTGCGGCCTGGAGTTGGACGGGTCGACGGTCGGCCTCGTCGGGTACGGCGCGATCGGGCAACGCGTCGCCCGGGTGATGCTCGCCTTCGGCGCCGAGGTGCTGGTCGCGGATCCGTTCGTCGACGAGGCCACCGACGGGATCGAGCTGGTCGCGCTGGACGACCTGCTGCGGCGGTCGGACGTGGTCAGCCTGCACGCCCGGCTGACCGACCAGACCCGCGGCATGATCGGCGCCGACCAGATCGCGCTGATGCGACGTGGCGCCGTACTGGTGAACACCGCTCGCGGTGGGCTGCTCGACTACGACGCGACCGTGGACGCGCTGGAGTCCGGTCAGCTCGGTGCGGCCGCGTTCGACGTGTTCCCGTCCGAGCCGGTCCCGGCCGGTGCACGGTTGCTGACGGCCCCCAACGTGGTGATGACGCCGCACCTGGCCGGCGCGACCAGGCAGACCGCCCTGCGGGCCGGCTCGATCGCCGCCGAGGCGGTCGCCGCGTATTTGGCCGGAAAGGACCCGGTCGGCCTGGTCTCGGCGTGAACCTGCAACTGTTCCCCCCGGCACCTGGACCGAACTGCTGATACTCCAGCTGCAGAACCTCGTGCTCGCCCTGGACGAGTTGGACGGTGTCACCGGTGTCCGGCTGCGTACTGATGACGACGACTGACCACCACTGGCGTTGACCGGATCGTTGTGAACTTCGTGGGAAAATCACATAGATTCTCTATACGTCACCATGCGACGGTGATAATTTCACGGGCGTGCTCAACACCCCGCCCCTTGCCGAGCTGCACGACCTGGCCTGCCGGGCGCTGCCCGCCGTACGGGATGTGCGGCGCGGCGGCTCGGGCGCACTCGACCTCTGCTCGGTCGCCGACGGTACGCCGGACGCGTACTACGAGCACGTGATCCAGCCGTGGGACATCGCCGCCGGCGCCCTGATCGCCCGTCAGGCCGGCGCCCAGGTCGTCAGTGGACCGGCCCTACCCGACGGCGTACTGGCGGCCGCACCCTCCCTCGC
>NZ_SMKR01000055.1 GCF_004348725.1 Kribbella turkmenica | reverse complement strand
CCCCGGGACTGAACCCTTCTCCCCCCATATCAGCAGGGGAGAAGGGACAACTAGAGGGGAGATCCGCTCAAAGGCCCGGGGCGGCAGGGGTGGTGCCGGACGGGTGCGGGAGGAAGCGGCGGTGAGGGAGCAGGGAAGCAGGGGGAGCCGGGAGGCTAGAGCTGACGGGAGGTGGCGGCGATCGCCAGATCGGCCAGCGCCTTGCGGGCGGTGTCGTCGGCCAGGGGAGCGCGGTCGAGCGCGTCGAGGGCGTCCTCGGTCCGCTCGGTGATCAGGTCCTCGCAGGCCCGCACCGCCCGCGAGTCCTGCAGGATCTCGCGCAGCAACTGGATCTCGTCGTCGTCCAGGTCCGGCCGGCCGAACAACCGGTCGAACTCGGCCAGCTGCACCTCGGACGCGTGGTCGACCGCGTAGGCGACCAGCACGGTCCGCTTGCCCTCCCGGAGATCGTCCCCGGCCGGCTTCCCGGTCAGCGCCGGATCGCCGAACACCCCGAGCAGGTCGTCCCGGAGCTGGAACGCCTCACCCACCGGCAGCCCGTACGCCGACAGCGCCTCGATCAACCGCCGGTCCCCGCCGGCCAGGGCCGCGCCGATGTGCAGCGGCCGTTCGACCGTGTACGTCGCCGACTTGTACCGCAGCACCCGCAGGGCCTGGTCCATGTCGGACACCCCGCTGGCCTGCGCGACCAGGTCGAGGTACTGCCCGGCCGTCACCTCGACCCGGACGGCGTCGAAGAACTTCGAGGCCCGGGCCAGGGCGGCCGCGTCGAAACCGGAGGTGTGCAGCATCTCGTCGGCCCAGATCAGGCACAGGTCGCCGAGCAGGATGGCCGCGCCGACGCCGAAGCCGACCGGATCGCCGCCGACCCCGGACACCTCGGAGCGGGCCCGTTGCAACGCCTCGAACCGGCGGTGCGCGGCCGGTGCGCCGCGGCGGGTGTCGGACGAGTCCATGACGTCGTCGTGCACCAGCGCGCTGACGTGCAGCATCTCCAGACTGGCCGCGGCGGTCAGGATCGGCTGCGCCGGATCGCCGCCCGCGGCCCGGAAACCCCAGTAGCAGAAGGCCGGCCGGAGCCGTTTGCCGCCGCTGGTCGCGTCCCGGGCGGCCTGCACCTGCTCGGTGAGCTCGGGCCCGATCGCCTCCAGCCGCTCCTGCTGCAGGTCGAGGAAACCGGTCAGCGCACGCTGGACCGCTGCCGGGACGTCCACATCGCCATACACGTCCCGGAGCGTAGTCGGTGGCAGCGCACCGGTGGACACCGCGGGTAACCTGTCGGCATGGCGAACGGTCTTCCCTCGACGCTGCCCGGCGGTACGCCGACGATCCGCGAGTTGCTGGCGACCGGTGACCGTTCCTTCTCGTTCGAGTTCTTCCCACCGAAGACCCCCGAGGCCGAGGAGGTGCTGTGGCGGTCGATCCGCGAGATCGAGCAGCTCCGGCCGACCTTCGTCTCGATCACGTACGGTGCCGGCGGGACCACGCGGGACGGCACCATCCGGGTCACCGAGCGGGTCGCCCAGGACACCTCGCTGACCCCTCTCGGTCACCTGACGTGCGTCGCGCACTCACGTGACGAGTTGCGCTCGGTGATCGGTGCGTACGCCGGTTCCGGCGTACGCAACATGCTGGCGCTGCGCGGCGACCCGCCGGGCGGGCCGAACCAGCCCTGGGTCGCGCACCCGGAGGGTCTCAACCACGCGGTCGAGCTGGTCGAGCTGATCCGGTCGCTCGGCGACTTCTGCGTCGGGGTCGCCGCCTTCCCCGACAAGCACCCGGAGGCGACGTCGCTCGAGGCCGACGCACAGGTGCTGGCGGCGAAGGCCGCCGCCGGTGCGGACTACGCGATCACCCAGATGTTCTTCGGTGCGGACGACTACTTCCGGCTGGTCGACCGCGCGGCCGCGCTGGGCTGTGACATCCCGGTGCTGCCGGGCATCATGCCGGTCACCAACATCAAGCAGATCCAGCGGATGGCGGAGCTCACCGGGATGGCGCTGCCGACGGCCGTCACCGACCGGCTGCTCGCGGTCGAGGACGACACGGCCGCGGTCCGGGCCGTCGGCATCGAGATCGCGACCGATCTGTGCGAGCGGCTGCTGGCCGGCGGCGCTCCGGGCATCCACTTCATCACTCTGAACAGGTCGACCGCGACCCGTCAGGTGTTCCTCAACCTGAGGTCCAGCTCACCCACCACTGCGCTCTCCTCGCTTCCCGCCCAGGGCTGACGGTTGCTCGTACGGCGACGCCCGGCCGTATCCTGAGCCGATGGCTGACCCGTCGGATCTGCTGATCGACCGCACCCTCGTCCTGCTCCGGCACGCCAAGGCGGTCCCGCCCGAGTCGATGCCGGACCTGGAACGCCCGCTGGCCGATCGTGGCCGGGCCGACGCGGCCGCGGCCGGCCGCCACCTCGTTGCCCAGGGCATCGAGGCCGACCTGGTCCTGTGCTCACCGTCGCAGCGCACCCGGGAGACCTGGCAGTACGCCGCCGAGGCGGGCGCGACCGCCACCGACGTGTGGTACGACCGGCGGATCTACAACGCCGGCTCCGACGAGCTCCTCGACGTCATCCACGAGGTGCCGGCCGACGTTCGGACCGTGGTCCTGGTCGGCCACGCGCCCGGCGTACCGTGGCTGGCCGACGAGCTGGCCCTCGACGGCACCAGCCCGGAACGGGTCGAGCTCACGCAGAAGTACCCGACCTCCGGACTGGCCGTCCTGCACCTCACCTGCCGCTGGTCCGACCTGTCCGCCGACGACGCCGACCTGGTGTCGTACGTCGTACCGCGCGGCTAAGGCAGCCAGTTCGTCGTGCTGTTGACCGTCACCAGCCGCTGAGTCGCCCGGGTCAGCACGACGTAGAGCGCGCGTACGCCGCCGAGAGTGTCGCGGACGATCCGGTCCGGCTCGACGACCACGACGGCGTCGTACTCGAGACCCTTCGACTCCAGCGGACTGACCGCGACCACACGCGGGTCGCCGAGCTCCGCCAGCACCGGGTCGACGGCCGGCCGCAGCTTCGGCGGCACGATCACGCCGACCGTGCCCTCGACCAGTCGCAGCAGCTCGACGGCGGTGTCGCCCGCGGCCTCGGCGACCTTGCCGCCGTCGACGATCCGGTGCTCGGGCACGACCCCGGTACGCCGGACCGCATCGGGCAGATCCGCGTCCGCCAGGGTCTGCCGGATCACCTCACCCGCGAACGAGTAGATCTCGGCCGAGTTCCGGTAGTTGGTGGACAGCCGGAACGCGTGCCGCTGCAGGTGCGACAGCATCGAGTCCATTGCCGCACGGGCCTCGTCCGGGTCCGGCCACGAGCTCTGCGCCGGGTCGCCGACGATCGTCCAGCTCGCCTGCGGGCCGCGCCGCGTGACCATCCGCCACTGCATGGGGGAGAGGTCCTGGGCCTCGTCCACCAGGACGTGCGCGTACTCCTCCGGCTCCTCGGCCTCCCTGGCGGCCACTGCGCGAGCCCGACGCTCCGAGGTGGTGAGCACCTCGTTGACGCCGTCCGACAGACCTTCCAGCCAGTCGAACTCCTCGTCCTTGGTCTCCGAGACCGGTGGCCGGCCGAGCAGCGTTGCGAGCTCGTCGAGCAGAGCGACGTCGGCGATGGTGAACTCGCTCGTGCCCCGAACGGCCGCGGCGAGTACGTCGACCTCCGCCGGCGTCAGGTCGTTGCGGGACCACCGCTGCAACCGGCGTGGGTCACCGAGCCAGCGCAGTACCGCCTCCGGCGTCAGCACCGGCCACCACTGGCTGAAGAACGTCCGGAACGCTGGTGTTTCGGTGACCTGGTCGCCGAAGGCCTCGCGGTCGCCGTACACGCCGTTGCGCAGGTCGTCGGGGAACCGCTGCCACAGCGCGGCCACCAGACCCTTGCGCGCCTCGGCAGCCGCCCGGTTGCGCGGAGTCCGCCGCAGCGCGTTCCGCCGGACGTTGTCCAGCTGGTTGGCGTCGAGCTCGATGGTCGCGCCACCGAGGAAGACGCGGAGCGTCGTGGGTGCGTTGGGCACGCGGTCGCGGGTAGCTCGCGACAGGACGCCGCGCATCCGCAAGGACCCCTTGAGCGCGGCGACCTGGGCCTCGTCGACCGCGGTGGCCTTGATGCCGTCCACCAGTTCGCCGACGGCCCGCAGGGACACCGTGTTCTCGCCGAGGCTGGGCAGCACGCGTTCGATGTAGGCCATGAACGCGGCCGACGGTCCGACGACCAGTACGCCGCCACGCTCGAACCGCCTGCGGTCGCTGTAGAGCAGGTACGCCGCCCGGTGCAGGGCGACCACGGTCTTGCCGGTCCCCGGTCCACCGCCGATGACGGTGACACCACGGGCAGGCGCCCGGATCGCCTTGTCCTGCTCGGCCTGGATGGTGGCGACGATGTCGCGCATCGTGTGACCGCGGGCCCGCGACAGCGACGCCATCAGGGCGCCCTCGCCCATCACCGGCAGGTCCTCGGGCGCGCGCTCCGGCGCCAGCAGGTCGTCCTCGAGCCCGACGATCCGCGGCCCCTTGTTCCGCAGCACACGACGGCGGACGACCTTCAGCCGGTCGGTCGAGGTGGCACGGTAGAACGGCTCGGCGGCCGGCGCTCGCCAGTCGATCACGAGCGGTTCGTACTCGGCGTCGCGGACACCGATCCGGCCGACGTACAGCTTCTCGAGGTCGGCGGCACTACCTGCGGCCGGCCCGTCGTCACCCCGGTCGGAGTCGAGCCGGCCGAAGACGAGCCCCTCGTGCTCGGCGTCCAGTTCGGCGATCCGCCGGGCCGCCGCGAACACCAGCACGTCCCGCTCGTACAGGCCTGTCTGCTCCTCCTCGCGGACCCGGCCGACGTTCTGCGCCTGCCCGCGCTGGTGCCCTTCGACCGCGATCCGGGACGCCGACCGGGCGGCCTCCGCGACCCGGTCGTAGACCCGGTCGACGTGTTGCTGCTCAGCCGCCAGTTCAGCGCGCTCGACGTTCTCGTGATCGGCCGACGTGGGGGATTGATCCACCGAGGTCCTCTCTACTGCCGGGCGCCTCACCCGACATGGAACACATGAACGCTCAATCCTACGTGGGTGGGGTAGCGCGACCCCACCCGGTCTCAGGCCTTCCCGACCGCGTCCGCCACGATCGCGGCGCCCAGCGTGGTCGCCGGTACGCCGGAGCCCGGGTGAGCACCCGCACCCACGCAGTACAGCCCCTTGATCGGCGACACGTTCGCGGCCCGCCGCCGCGCCGTCCGGTACCCCTCCCAGGCCACTCCGGCCCACCACGACGGTGACGTCTGCCGCGACACGACCTTGTCCCGGACGTGCAGGCCGCGCGCCACCAGCAGGTCGAGCACGTCGTCGGTCGGGTAGCCGTGCACCAGTACTGACCACGCCTGGTGTCCGGCCGGTGCCTGTCCGCCGGTCCGCACGACGGCAGTCGGCGTGCCGTGCAGCACGGTCTCGAACGGCAGGCTCGGCACCGGGTCCTCCAGACCCAGGTGGACGACGTACGCCGCCTGCGCCTGATGTGTCGAGTGCACCTGCTTCCGCACCTTCTTGGCCGCAGGATCGTCCACCAGATGCTCGTAGAGCTCGCGTGGGTCGATGTCGCTCACCACGATGTCCGCCGCCAACTCGGTCCCGTCAGCCAGCCGTACTCCGGTCACACTGCCTTGTGACGTGCCCACGGCGACGACCTCGGCGCCGGTCCGTACGTCGATCTTCCGCTCGCGGGCCCGCTGGGCGAGAGCGTCCGCGAGAGCACCGAAGCCTCCGGCGATCGTCCATCGGCCGAACGTGCGCTCCAGGTACGACCACACGCCGACGTACCCCGGGGTGAGCTTCGCGTCGGAACCACTCTGGGCAGCGAAGTGCCGCAGTACTGCCCGCGCTCGCTCGTCGTCCAGCCGGCGCTGAGCGACCCGCTCCAGCGACTGCCATGGCCTGAGCGTCCTGATGGCGCTCAGCGGTAGTTGGTCCTTGAGCGGTGGCTCCAGCGAGGTCTTGCGCAGGATCTGCCAGGTCTCGCCGTAGCCGTCGACCAGGGCGGTCCACTGCCGGGCCACCTTCGCGTCGGCCAGCTCGGTCCAGGCTTGGAGTTGTTCACCGCGGTCGGCGATCGGGAGGTCGAGCACGGAGCCGTCGGCGAACATGTGCCGCCTCGGCTCGGCGACCGGTTCCAGTTGGACCAGGCTCTCGATCGGACGACCACTCTTACGGAACAGATCGCGCAGCGCGGCCGGAAGCGTCGTACTCGCGGCTCCGGCGTCCCAGCAGAACCCGTCTGCCTCGATCCGTCCCAGCACACCGCCGAGGCGCTCGTCGCGCTCGCACAGTGTGACCTGGTGGCCGAGCTTGGCCAGCCGGACGGCGCTGGCGAGACCGGCGAGCCCGGCCCCGACGACAATCACTCGGGCCATCAGACAGCACTGCTCCCGGTCGCCGGGTCACCGCGTTTCTCCCGCCACGCCTTGAACCTCGCGTACCCGCGCTTGATGAAGCGGAAGGCGACGTACACCCCGATCAGGCCGAGCACCAGCAGGACACCGGCGATGACGAGCGCTGCCTCGGGATGGAAGGCGGCCAGGGACATCACGCCGACGACGGCGATGTCCTCACCCGACGACGCGGCGATGTTGGTGACCGGCTCGGGGGAGGTGTTGATCGCCAGCCGCAGACTCGACTTGACCGCGTGCGAGAGCAAGGCGACCAGGCCGCCGGCGGTCGCCACCGCGGCCTGCTCCAGCGTGCTCGCCTCACCGGACAGCAGCGCGGCGACGATCGCGCCGACCGTCGGCCGGATCACCGTCGAGATCGCGTCCCAGGCGGAGTCGACGTATGGGATCTTGTCGGCGACGAACTCGAAGAGGAAGAGGACGCCCGCTGCGATCAGCACGCCGTTGCCGGTCAGGGCCGTGGGTACGTCGTCGGCGCCGGCGAACCGGCCGAGCAGACCCAGGATCAGCACGCAGGCGTAGGCGTTGATGCCACTCGCCCAGCCCGACGTGAACGCCAACGGCAACGCTTCCATGTGTCCTGCTCCGTAACCCTGTGTCGCCACCCCGTCCGACGACCGCCTTGTCAGTATCGAACCTCGCACGGCGAGTTTTGGTTAACCGTTGACTTCCGGGTCGCCTCGACTCACAGTGATCAGGTTGCCAGTCTGTGTGACCGGCATCCCCGCCGTCGGTTCAGGAGAAACAACATGCGTCGTCGTCCGAAGATTCTCGCCGCAATGACTGCGGTAGCGCTGGCCATCACGGTGACCGGCGTGTCGTCGTCCGGCGGTCCACCCGCGGCCGCCTCGACCCCGGGCCCGTCCGCCGAGGCCGCGTCCGCGTTCAGCGCCGCCGCCGCGAAGTACGGCGTACCGGAGTCCGTGCTGCTCGCCGTGTCGTACGCCGAGACCCGCTGGGACGACCACCGGGGCGCATCCAGCACCGACGGCGGCTACGGTCCGATGCACCTCACTGCCGTGGACCCATCCACGGTCGTCGACCTGTCCGGCAAGCGCAAGGTCGCAAGGACGAGCTCGCTGCGCACGCTGTACAAGGCGTCCGAGCTGACCGGTCTGGACCCGGTTGCCCTGCGCAATGACACCGCGGCGAACATCGAAGGCGGTGCCGCGCTGCTGGCGTCGTATCAGCGCTCGCTCGGTCACCCGGTCGGCGCCGAAACCTCGGTCGCCGAGTGGTACGGCGCGGTGGCGTCGTACGCGGAGGCCTCGGACCGTGTGGCCGCGGCAGTCCTCGCCGACGACGTCTACTCGATCATGGCTCGCGGCGCCGCCCGGACGACGAACACCGGGCAGCAGGTCGTCATGCCTGCCGTGGCGGTCAGCCCGGACAAGTCGCAGGTGAACAAGCTGTCGTTGCCCGCCGGCACGAAGGCGTCCAGCTCCGGAGTGGAGTGCCCGACGTCGCTGGGTTGCGAGTGGCTGCCGGCGCCGTACCAGGACCTGGGTGGTGGCGACTACGGCAACCACGACCTCGCGGACCGGCCCAAGACCGGCAAGATCGACTACATCATCATTCACGACACCGAGACCAGTTGGCAGGGGACGCTGCGGCTGGTGCAGGACCCGACGTACGTGAGCTGGCAGTACACGATGCGCTCGTCCGACGGCCACACCTGGCAGCACGTCAAGGCCGACGACGTCGCCTGGCACGCCGGCAACTGGTATGTGAACATGCACAGCATCGGCATCGAGCACGAGGGTTTCGCGGCCCAGGGTGCGACCTGGTACACCGAGTCGCTCTACCGCAACTCGGCCAAGCTGGTCCGCTACCTGGCCGCCAGGAACAACATCCCGCTGGACCGGGCTCACATCATCGGGCACGACCAGATCCCGGGGACGGTCCCCAGGACGGTCCGCGGCATGCACTGGGACCCGGGACCGTACTGGGACTGGGAGCACTACTTCGACCTGCTCGAAGCGCCGATCTGGGGCAAGTCAGTGTTCCCGGTGAAGCCCGGCTCGATCGTCACCATCAAGCCCGGCTTCGACGACAACGTGCAGGTGCTGACCAACTGCACCGGCGCCGGCACCACCTGCACCCCGCAGGGCACCAACTTCGTGTACCTGCGGCAGGCGCCGGACGACGCGGCCCCGTTGGTCAAGGACATCGGCCTGCATCCCGACGGCTCGGACAGCACGACGGTGGTCTCGGACATCGGTGCACGAGCCGCCGCCGGTTCGCAGTACGTCGTGGCGAAGCGGCAGGGTGACTGGGTGGCTGTCTGGTACCTCGGCGCGATCGCCTGGTTCAAGAGTCCCGCCTCGGCTCCGGACGCGTTCGCCAAGCGGGGACTCGTGGTGAAGCCGAAGAAGGGCCTGGCGTCGGTGCCGGTCTACGGGCGTGCCTACCCGGAGCAGTCGGCGTACCCGGAGGGCATCCCGTACCAGGTGGTCACGCCGCTGCAGTACTCGATCCTCGCGGGTCAGGCCTACCCGGTCGGCGACGCGTCCATCGAGACCGACTACTACCGCGCGGTGACCTTCGACGGCCAGCCCCCGACCGACCACGTCCAGGTCCTCGGCAAGGACCGCTACTACCAGATCTGGTTCGGCCACCGCATGGCCTACGTCCGAGCCGCCGACGTGGACCTCCGCCCGGCCGTCTAGTCCGACGAGGTGATCGACGAAGCCGTCCAGTCCTTGCTGGACGGCTTCGTCGCGTGAGTACGAGAACTGGCCGCGGTTCCTGCGGTCGGCGACCCTGCTGTGGTCAGTTCACCGTGATCGGGGTGCCGTTGGTGAGGGTCAGGAGCTCGGCGTACGTGGTGGGGAAGACCGAGTGGGGTATGCCGGCGGCCGCCCAGACGACGTCGTACTGCTCGAGGGCCGTGTCGACGTACGTCGCGACCTTGTGCGGGTGACCGACCGGGGCGACGCCGCCGATGGACTGGCCGGTGTGCTCCTTGACGAACTCCGGCTTGGCGCGGCGCAGCTTGCCGATGCCGAGCTCGGCGGCCGCCTTGGCGGTGTCGACCCGGTGCGCGCCGGACGTCAGGATCAACACCGGTGCGCCGTCGCCCTCGAAGATCAGGCTGTTCGCGATCGCGCCGACCTCGCAGCCGAGCTCCGCCGCCGCGGCCGCCGCGGTCGGGACCGCCTCGTCCAGGATCACGATCTCGCCGGTGGCGCCGGCCGTCCGGAGCGCGTCGGCCACCTGTTGCACGTTGGGATGATTGCTCACCCTCGGCAGCTTAGGCGGCCGGTCACGCCGACCTGAGCTCGGCCGCCCCGAACGAGACGTTGAAGCGGTCGCACCAGATGGCCACGCTGCGGAAGTCGGTGAGTTCGACGTCCTTCGGGATCACGTAGTTCTGGTTCCCGTGGTTGCCCTTCAGGCTGCCGAGGTTTCGGTACTCGCCGTCGTCGAACACGTGCCAGCCCTTGCGGCCGGGGACCACCGCGGCGTCGCTGAGCCAGACCTTGAGGTCCGGACCGTCGGAGGTGGCCAGGTTCTCCAGGCGGAGCACGCGCGAGCCGTCGGGCAGCCGCAGTACGGCGACCGTGCCCTCGGTGTCGTGCTCGTGGGTGATCAGTTTCCCGGTCAGCAGAACCTCGGGCCCGGCGGGCCGGGTGGTCGCGGACGGCTTCTCCGAAACTGTCGGTGGCGTCGTCGACGATGACTGTGTGGAGATCGGAACGGCGCCGGGCAGCGCTTCGTCGACGACCTTGTCGGTGAAGAGTCGCCAGGGCTGGAAGAGCGGCAACGCGACCGCGGTGACCACGACGGCCACCGCCGCCGCGGCGACCAGTGCTGCCCGCCAACGCGACCTGAGCTTCGGCATCCTTGCCTCTTCCGTTCTCCTGGCGCCGTTCCGGTGTACGGCGCTCGTCTCTTCCTCAGTGTGGACGGCGGACCGGTCGCGTGGGGACGCGCCGGGCTTACGGCCCGTTGACGTTTGTCGGCGGGCGGGGATACGCTGTTCGTGTTCGAACAGATGTTCGATTACCTCCGAACCGATCTCGTCGGGAGAGCGGAGACGGGTGATCCGGGCAGCTGGACGGCTCCGGTGCGGAGTTGCGGCCGCATCGGACTCCGGTGGTTCCGGCGGGCCGGGCGCCGAGGTGGTCCTCGACCCCCACCTCGTGCCCGCCCGTCGGGCCGCCGATCAAGGGAAGCGATTCGTGCACAGGAGGCGATGGAACATGTGGGAGTTCGACGAGGCCGTCGAAGTGCGCTCGGATGCCGTGGACGGCGTCGAGACCCCGGAGCAGTTCCTCTGGCGCGGCCGGTTGTGGCGCGTCTGCTCCGTGCAAGCTCACTGGACCGAAACCGCCGCCTGGTGGGAACGAGGCATCATCGGCGCCGGCCTCGGCGCCTCCTACGACAACCGCCCGGGAGCGTCCTTCGACGCCAGTGCTGACGCCGCCTACGACGGCCGATTGGAAGTCAGGTCGGCGCACACCGGCGCCCGCCTGAACGGCGCACACTCGAACGGTGCGCACTCGAACGGTGCGCACTCGAACGGTGCGCACTCGAACGGCGCGCACTCGAACGGCGTGGCTGCGCCGGCGAGCCCTCGATCTCGCCCGGACCGTTTCGCCACGCACGCTCCCGGCGGGAGCACCACCGCCCTCGCTCCCGCCGGGAGGGCCACGACCACCTCTGCTCCGGCCCGGAGCTCCTCCACGACCGCTCTCGCTCCGGCTGCGGGCGCCACGACCGCTCTCGCTCCGGCTGCGGGCGCCACGACCGCTCTCGCTCCGGCTGCGGGCGCCACGACCGCTCTCGCTCCGGCTGCGGGCGCCACGACCGCTCTCGCTGTGACGGGGAGCGCCGGCACGGCGGGTGTGTCCGAGAGTCCGGCTGCGGTCGGCGTGCTGGACGCGGACTGGGGGCCTCGGCGTTCGGTGTACCGGGTGGAGGCGGGGTGCGGCCGGCACGGGCGGCGTGAGCTGTTCGACCTCGCACACGACCCGGATTCCGGCCGCTGGCAACTGGAAAGGGTGACCGACCGATGACTGTCTCACCGGTATCCCCGGCAGCCGCCGGCGCGGCCAGCCGCGAGCTGTCCCGCGCACGCACGGCGCTCACCGAGGCGAGAGCGACGACCGACCACCTGATTCGCTACTCGAGCGCACACGTCGCGGCTCTCCGGGTCGCGGCCGCGGTTCTCGCCGTCCGCGCCCGCCCGGTGCGCTCCGGCGCTCGCCGACGGGTCCAGCGCAACGCCTGGGTCCTGCTGGCCGAGGTCGCGCCGGAGTTCGGCGAGTGGGCGACGTTCTTCGCCGCCGGCGCCTCGCAGCGTGCCGCGGCCGAAGCCGGTCTGGAGCGCGCGGTCACGACCCGCGAGGCGGATGACCTGATCCGCGCGGTGGAGACCTTTTACGACCTGGTCGAGACCAGCCTGCGTCTGTCCAGCACCCCGGCGCTCACGGCCACCACCGATCCGCAATCCGTCCTGACCCAACCCTGGATGCAGGCCAGCTGACCACCCCACCCATCTGCTGATGGCCGCTGACCACCTCATTTCCTGACGGCCGCGCGCCGTCGGCAGGTGAGCACGACTCCGGAGAGTTGACGTTTGAGCGAGCTACGCAGAGGTGTCGGGAAGGACCTGTGCGGTCGCGTCCACGCGGTGACCGGCGTCGAGTGCTACCTGGCCGACACCCATTACCCGGCCCCACATCAGTCCCTCGACGGCGACTCCTGGCACGACGGCCTCTGCAGCAAGTGCGCCGGCGGCGGCATCATCCACGGTCTTCCCTGCGATCGCTGCAACACCACCGGCGTCGAACCCGTGGCCCTGATCGACCCCGACAGCTACCAACCCGGCTGACAGCCCTCACCGAAGATTCAGCCACGCCGGACCCGACAGCACGCCGCGCACCGCCTCCCGGGTGCGGTGCGTGGTGCTGTGGGGACCGGCGGGGAACTAGGGTCGGGGGAGTGAGCGGACTTCCTGTTCTGGATGCCGAGGATCAGCGTGTTCTCGGGAGCTTGATGGAGAAGCAGACGACGGTGCCGGCGTCGTACCCATTGACCGCCAACGCACTACGAACAGCCTGCAATCAGACGAGCAACCGCGATCCGGTCGTCGACTACGACCAGGGAACGGTGGAGCGGGTCGCGCGGTCACTCCGGGATCGTGAGCTGCTGCGGGTCGTCTGGGTGGACACGGGCCGGCGGACTCTGAAGTACCACCAACTCCTGGACGAGCGGCTCGAACTCGAGCCGGACGAGCGGGCGCTGCTGACCGTGCTGCTCCTTCGAGGCGCCCAGGCACCCGGCGAACTGCGGACACGCACCGAGCGACTTCACCCGTTCGCCGACCGCGCCGACGTCGAGGCCTGCCTGCGCCGGATGGCCGCGCGTCCCGAACCGCTCGTCCGTGCGCTCGAACGTCGCGCAGGTCAGCACGACCACCGCTGGATTCATCTCCTCGGGCCGCTGCCGGAGGACGTCGCCCCCCTCGCCGCCCCGGCGGTCGACCGGGACGCCGTGATCGCCGACGGCACCGACGTACGGGACACCAAGGTGCGTACGGCGTACGACACCGTCGCGACGACGTACGCCGACAAGCTCGTCGACGAACTGGACCGACTCCCCTTCGAGACGTGGCTGCTCGACCGGGTCGTCGCGCACGCCGCCGGCCGGCCGGTCGTAGAGGTCGGCTCCGGGCCGGGCCACATCACCGCGTACCTGGCCGATCATGACGCGGACGCCACCGGGATCGACTTCGCGCCCGAGATGGTGGCCGAGGCACGCCGGCGGTTCCCGGACCGGAACTTCGAGGTCGGCGACCTCCGGCGACTCGGCCGGCCGCCGACCAGCTCCGGCTGGGCAGCCGTCCTGGCGTGGTACTCGCTCATCCACCTGGCCGCGTCGGAGCTGCCCGACGCGATCGCCGCCTTGGTGCGTCCGCTCGATCCCGGCGGCTGGCTCGTCCTCGGACTGCACGCCGGAGACCAGGTCCGTCACGTCGACGAGTTCCAGGGCCACGAGGTCGACCTCGACTACGTGCTGCACGACCTGGCCTTCGTGGTCGGCGTGCTGGAGTCCGCCGGGCTCGTCGACCTCGAGTGGTACCTCCGCGGACCGGTCGCGGCTCGCCAGGAAACCACCCAACGCCTGTACGTCGTCGGCCGCACTCCCGCCTGACTCCGGCCCGGCGACGCCGAAACTGGTTGGACATCGCTTTCCTTACTCCTTAGCGTTCTGACCGGCAGCCGTATGTCGGATGGACCAGAGGAGACGCTCTGCGCTGACGTTGCCCGGTCCGAAGTCACCACCGACTCCCGAAAGGGCGGTGCACAACCGTGACGAACACCTTCGAAGCCTCCTCGCGCCGCCTGCCCGTGATCGCGGCGACCGGCCTCACCAAGACCTACACCTTCCACAAACAGCAGGCCGGTCTCGCCGGCGCGCTCAGAAGCCTGGTCCGGCGGACGTACGAGACCCGCCTGGCCGTCGACGAGATCACCTTCACCATCGACCGTGGCGAGGTCGTCGGGCTGCTCGGCCCGAACGGCGCCGGCAAGACCACCACGCTGAAGCTGCTCTCCGGTCTGCTGTACGTCACGTCCGGCGAGCTCGAGGTGCTCGGCTTCACCCCGTCGGACCGCAAGCACGACTACCTGCGGCGGATCGCGCTCGTGATGGGTCAGAAGACCATGCTCTGGTGGGACGTCCCGGCGATGGAGACGCTCCTGCTGCACAAGGACATGTACGGTCTCGGCGCGAAGGAGTTCGACCGCAACGTCGCCGAGCTGGCCGAGCTGCTCGAGGTCCAGGACCTGCTGAACGTCCAGGTGCGCAAGGTGTCGCTCGGCGAACGGATGAAGCTCGAACTGATGGCGGCCCTCGTCCACGGCCCGGAGATTCTGTTCCTCGACGAGCCGACGATCGGCCTCGACGTGGTCGCGAAGGCGCGGGTACGGACCTTCCTCGCCGAGGTCAACAAGCTCCGCGGCACCACGATCCTGGTGACGAGTCACGACATGGACGACATCGAGGCGCTCTGCTCCCGGGTGATGATCATCGACGACGGACGCCTGCAGTACGACGGCGGTCTCGACGAGCTCGTGCACGCGGCCCGGCCGCGCAAGCTCGTCCGGGCGACGTACGCGTCGGAGGTCGACGGCAGCCGGCTCGCGGCGGGCGAGGGCGTGACCGGGGTCGACACCGACGGGCTGACGATCACGTTGGAAGTGGACCGCGAGCGGGCCGGCGACGTCCTCGGGCAGCTGACGCGGATCGGCCCCCTGGTCGACCTGGACGTCGCGGACGCGGACATCGAGGAGATCATGCGCGACCTCTTCCTCCGCCGCGGCACGCTGGGCGACGCCTGATGAGCACCGTGGTGCGCAACCTCCGGGTGCTGCGGCGGATGACCGCGGCGCAGATCGTCGGGGCGTCGATCTACCGCGGCGCCTGGACCATCTTCATGGTGGCGAACATCTGCGTGCCGATCATCTCGCTGCTCATCTGGCGGACGGCGATCGCGAACGGCGCCCGGCTGCCGATCGACGAGCGCTACGTGACGACGTACTTCGTCCTGCTCAGCTTCGTCACGATGGCCACCTCGTCGTGGATGACTGGTTTCCTGGCCGAGTACATCCGGCTCGGGAGGCTGTCCAGCTGGATGGTCCGGCCCGCGTCGGTGCTGCTCAGCTTCGTCGCGAACAACCTGTCGGAGAAGGTCCTCAAGCTGATCGCGCTGGTGCCGATGATCGGCGTGCTGTGGTGGATCTTCCGCGACTCGATGAACATCCCGGCCGGCCCGGGCCGCTGGACCGTCTTCGCGGTGAGCATCGTGCTCGGGGCGATCCTGGTGTTCACGATCGACCTCCTGATCGGCTCGCTCGCGTTCTGGATGGACGACGTGACGGCGCTGGCGCAGGCCCGATTGATCATCGCGAGCGTGTTGTCCGGCGCGGTTGTTCCGCTCGCACTCATGCCGGACTGGTCGCGCGGATTCATCGACAACCAGCCGTTCCGCTTCACGGTGTCGTTCCCGGTCGAGATCGTCGCCGGCAACCTGTCCGGACAGGAGCTGCTCGTAGGTCTCGGGATCCAGGCCGGGTACGTCGTCGTGCTCGGGATCCTCGCGCGCCTCGTCTGGTCAGCCGGTCTCCGCGCGTATTCGGCGGTGGGCGCATGACAGTCCAGATGCCACGCCTCCGGCGCGGCGGATCATGGGGCTGTGACTCCCGGCCTTCCGTCGACGCTGCAGCCGCTACGCTCCCTCCGCTCCTCGGTCCAGGCCGGAAGACCCCATGACCAGGACCATGGCGGACGACCGGAGGCCGCTCGATGCCAGCTGGCTGCATCGGCAGCGGCGGCATTTCCGGCTGTGGCGGCGGTTCCTCGGGCAGGCGGTGGTCCGGGAGACGCACTATCGCGCGCACTTCGCCACCACGCTGCTCGTGGGTCTGGTGGAGCTCGGGCTCGGCGTCGTACCGATCCTGCTGCTGTTCGGCTTCGCCCAGGAGGTGCAGGGCTGGTCGCGGGCCGAGGTGATCACGCTCGTCGGCGTCTACCAGATCGTCACCGGGCTGATGGCGGCGTTCGTCGCGCCCAACCTGCAGCGGATGACGTCGTACATCACCGAGGGAGAGCTGGACGGGGTGCTGCTCCGGCCGGTGTCGAGCCAGTTCTACCTGACCCTGCGGTGGATCAACGTCGCGGAGCTCAGCAACGTCGCGAGCGGGATCGCCGTGCTGGTGATCGGGCTGGTGCAGTCCGGCGCGAGCCCGAACGCGGCGCAGGTGCTGCAGGCGTTCGTGCTCGCGGCCTGTGGGCTGGTGCTGCTGGCGACCGTGTGGAGCGCGTTGGCGTTCCTGGCGTTCTGGCTGCAGTCGGTGGGCCCGATCGCCTACATCTACCTCAACCTGGTCGAGGCGGGCCGGTACCCGCTGGCGTTCTTCCCGGTCGCGGTGCGGGCGTTCCTGACGTTCGCGTTTCCGGTGGCGTTCGCGTCGACGTACCCGGCGCAGGCGCTGGCCGGCGACCTGGGCTGGACGCCGGTCGCCGGCGGGGTCGCGCTGGTCGTGGTCGCGGTGACGCTCGTCCGGCTGTTGTGGCGCCGCGGACTCCGCACCTACGCCAGCGCGAGCTCCTAGGGTCCTGAGTCGGGCACTAGCCCTTCGCGTACGTCTCCGCGGCCTGCGACTCGAACTCCAGGCCGACCACCGGCTCGTCGCCGACGACCCAGGCGTCGTGGCCCGGTTCGATCACGTACGCGATCCCGCGAGTCACGTGGGCCTTGGCGCCGTCGTCGTGGACGACCTCCATCTCGCCGGAGATCAGGGTCCCGACGTGCCGGACCTGGCAGGACTCGCCGCCGACGACCGGGCGGATGCACTCCGACCAGCGCCAGCCCGGCTGGAAGGTGATCCGGGCGACGCTGGCGCCGGGCAGTTTGACCACGTCGACGGTGGTCTTCTCCGGCGAGCGGCGCTCGTCCGGTTCCTCGAAGGACTTGCTGTGGATCGGCATGGCCGCCCCCTCGTTCGGTGGTTCCCCTTGCTCCGACGGTCGCGCATTCGTCCGCCCGTGGACAGATGCCGGGCCTTACCACCCGCTTACGGCGGTTGAGGTGGTGCCGCGGAGGCGGGGGAGCGGCGGGAAGTAGGGTGTGGCCGGGTGGGTCGATGGTTCTAGGAGGGTCATGACGATGGTCGATCGGCGGCGGCGGTCTGTGCGGACGGCGCTGGTGGCCGAGGCGTTGCGGGTCGCGCTCGCGGCGCGGGCGCGGACCGAGCCCGGTGCCGGGCTGGACATCGTCGACCTCGGTGGCGGCACCGGCGGGTTCGCCGTGCCGCTGGCCGTCGAGGGTCACCGGGTGACCGTCGTGGACCCGAGCC
This sequence comes from Kribbella turkmenica, assembly GCF_004348725.1. GTDB lineage: Bacteria > Actinomycetota > Actinomycetes > Propionibacteriales > Kribbellaceae > Kribbella > Kribbella turkmenica. The sequence continues at coordinate 22,982 of NZ_SMKR01000055.1, read as the reverse complement.
CGGACGCCCTGGCCTCGCTCGAGCGGCGAGCGAGCGACGAAGGCGTGAGCGACCTGGTCCGCGGTGTACAGGGCGACGCGGCCGAGCTTCCCGGTCTCGCGGGGGAGTCGGCCGCGGACGCCGTCCTGTGCCACGGAGTGCTCGAGGTTGTCGACGACCCGGTGCAGGCGTTGCAGGCGATGGCCTCGGTCCTGCGGCCGGGCGGCGTACTCAGCCTGCTTGTTGCCCAGCGCAACGCTGTCGTGCTGGCCCGCGCGCTCGCCGGGCACCTGGCGGAGGCCCGGATCGCGCTGCAGGATCCCGACGGGCGCTGGGGTGCGACCGATCCGATGCCGCGCCGGTTCGACGAGGCAGAAATCACCCGGCAGCTGGCCGACGCCGGGTTCGTGGTGCATACCGTGCACGGCGTCCGCACGTTCGCGGATCTCGTCCCGTCGGCCTTCGTGGACACCGAACCGGGGGCCGCGGAGTCCCTGGCCGAGCTGGAGCGCGCCGCCAGCCGGCATCCCGCCTTCCGTGCGCTCGCCACCCAGCTGCACATCCTCGCCACCCGCTGACCGCGGGGCCGGTGTGCCCCCGGTCACAGGCCCTCATGTGCCGGTACGCCGACGCGGGGCGACGGACCGTGATGAGGCTGCTACCGGGGCTCGGGACGCGGTGCGACACGCCCGGGGGAGCAGGTTCCGGAAGAGTGTGATGGTGGCAGTTGCCGGACCGTGACGCGCTGGACAGGCGGTCAGGGTTTCGTGTGAGGCAAGCGCGGCCTAGACTGGAGGCGGCCAATCGAGATCGCGCTCACCATGGAGGGATCGACGGTGCCCCTCTCGGAAGAAGAGCAGCGCCAGTTCGAGCAGCTCGAACGTGCCCTTGCTGCGGAAGACCCGAAGTTCGTCTCCGCCATGCGAGGGACCAATGTGCGCTTGTACTACAAGCGCCGGGCAGTGCTTGCCGGCGTCGGATTCGTGCTGGGCATCGCGGTCCTGATGACCGGCGCGATCATCCCCAACACCATCATCGGAGTCATCGGGTTCGTGATGATGGTCGCCTGTCTGTACGTCGCCGCGCTGAGTATGAAGCGGATCAGCAGCGCGGGGGACTCCGACGACATCCCGCCGCCTCCGCCGCCGACCAAGCGGCACCGGACCAAGCACGACTCGTCCGGCAGCTTCATGGAGCGGATGGAAGACCGCTGGCGGCGCCGCCGCGACGAAGACCTCTGACCGTACGCCGCGCCTGAGCGCGCAACCGGCCGAGAACCACACCCGTGCCACTGGTGGCGCGGGTGTGGTTCGTTGTTTGCGGGTGGTGCCGCTGCCGCGGCGTCCGCTGAGCGGTGCGGGTAGCTCCGGTCCGATGCTCTGCACATTGCCGGTCAGCTGAAGGCCGGCCGAGCACCGAACGGAGCAGTTCGGTAGGGCGGGCAGGCAGCACACCGACGCCCGACTGGCCGGTGAGCGGCGGCCGTCGGGCGTCGTCGGATGTCAGTTGGCGTGCCTGCGGCGGAGGGCGAGGGAGCGGAGGCGCGCCAGGAGGAGGTCGAACTCGTCCAGGAGGTCGGAGGCCTCCGTGCTGCCCCGGCTCAGGTACCAGCGCCACGACGGCGGCAGCAACCGCGCCCGCCAGCGCCGCAGTTGCGGCGCCCGCGACCACAGTGCCTTGCGGACCGCTGCGGCCTCGGTGCGGAGGTCGAGGGTCAGGTCCGTGCCACCGGCGTACCGCAGCGCCTCGATGCCGCGGGCGAGCCGGAGCGCCTGGGGATGCACCTCGGCAGGCAGTTGCGTGACGAGCCAGTCGCCCGACTGCCGCGGCGTCGAGATGTCGGACCAGTCCAGTCCCAGGTCGCGGGAGGTGTCGCGGATCTCCGCCCACAACCCTTCGGCTCCGAGCCGTCCGGGTGCTCTGGCGAAGCGTCGACGGCGGGTCAGGGTGCGGATCAGCCACGGGATGCTGAGCAGCAGGAGCACGCCTGCGACGATGGCGATCGTCCGGCCGCCGCCGTTGGTGAACCAGTTGCCGTCGTCAATGACCGCCACGCCGCTGTCGTCCGGCAGGTTGCGGTCGCCCTCCGGCCGCTCGATCCCCGGGTCCTCGGTCGCGCCCGGCGAGATCGGCGCGGTGGTCGGCGCGGTGCTCGGGCTGGTCGGGTCCGGTGTCGCGGGAACGGTCCAGTTCGGCGTGCTGGCGACCCGGGCGGCCGGGGTCGGCTCGAACCGGACCCAGCCGATGCCCTGGAAGTACAGCTCCGGCCAGGCGTGCATGTCGTGCATCCGCACGGTGTACTCGCCGTCCTCGCCGGCCTGTCCCGGCAGGAAGCCGATGCCGACGCGGGACGGGATGCCGACGATGCGGGCCATCAGCGCCATCCCGGTCGCGAACTGCTCGCAGTACCCGGTCTTGTTCTCCAGCAGGAAGTTCCGCAGCGCGCGCATCCCGCTGCCGCGGCTGTTGTCGGTGCTGTAGGTGAAGCCGCCATCGCTGCGGAACCAGGACTGCAGCAGCACGGCCGCCGCGAACGGGTTGCCGTTCGCGTCCTCGGTGATCTCGCGGGCGAGCGCCTCGACGTCGTCCGGCGTGCGGCGCGGGACACGGCTGCTGTACTGGTCCGGCTCGCCCGCGCCGATCGCGTCGTGCAGTTGTTGCGGCGTCGGCTGCAGGTCGTACGCGGTCACGTCGTAGTTCTTGCCGGCGACGACCTGGCCGTTCGACGAGACCACGTCGAGCGAGCCGGCGTCGTACCGCCAGTCGCGCTTGAGGGAGATCGAGCGGACCGGGTACGGGACCGGGGCGAACTGGGAGCGGAAGTTCCGGCTGACGTCGATCTCCATCTTGGACTGCGGGACCTTGCCGAGGTCGCCGGCGTACCCGGGCGGCGGGGCCAGATCGCCGCTGATCTTCTGGCCCTCCTGGCGCGGCGCGATCCGCCAGGTGTCGCCGTCGAAGAAGTCGAGGGCGGTGAGCCGCAGGTAGCTGCCGCCGGACGGACCGCCCTTGTAGGTCAGCGCGACCACGTTGTCGCCACGCTTCAGGTTCTTGCCCATGTCCAGCATCGGGTCCGTCGACGAGATCGACGCGCCGATACCACTGCCGGGACCGCTACCGGCCAGACCGTTGCCGATGACACCTTCCGGCAGGGTCGGCAGCAGCGCGGGCAGCAGCGCGGCCAGCGCGACGACGGTCAGGCCGATGCGGCGACCGGCCTGTCCGAGCGCGGACGCCTCCACCGGCTCGGCCGCGTCCAGGTGGGAGACACCCGAGATGCGGCGACCCCACCGGCTGAGGCGGCTGCGGCCCTCGGCCGACAGCAGCAGGATGTAGCCGAGCGCCGGCGGGACGAACAGCAACGCCGGGAGCCCGCCGTGCACGGTCGCGGCCGGCACGGTGTACATGATCAGCAGCAGCAACCCGGCCCAGGCGGCCTGACGGAGCTGTACGGCGATGAGGTGGATCAGCAACCCGGTCGCGGCGATCACCGAGGCCGCGAACAGGGTCAGGTGCTCGTCCGGTGGCAGGGGAGCGCTGAACCGGTTGATCGAGTCCATCGCGTTGACCATCTGCTGGTTGAACTCCAGCGCGGTCGCCTTCACCGGGATGAGGCCGAACTTCAGCGTCTCCCGCAGGAAGAAGAACGAAATCAGCTCCACCAGCAGCACGAGCTGGACGAACGGCACGACGATCCGCGGGGCGCGGAGGTTCTGCAGGAGGATGCCGACACCGGTGATCGCCCCGCACAGGAACGCGCTGATGAACAGGAACGGCCCGGAGAACACCGGCGTGAGCACCAGCGCTCCCAGCACGGTCGCTCCCCAACCAGCGAGTGAGATCCTGGCATGTCCGGTCATGAGGCCTCCCTGCCTGGCCTGAGGAGCGCAGCGACTGGAGCGACGCGGGAACCAGGGCCCCATGATCCTGCCGCCGGAGGCCCGGCCACTAGCACTGTCATGCGATCCTTCCGCTCCGCAGTCCGAGGCCGGACCACACGGTGGGTAGGTGGTCGCCGCGCCGGACCCTGGCGACCCGCCAGCCGTTCCGGCGCAGTTCGTTCTCGGTGGCGTCCGCGGCGGCGGTCAGCCTGGCCGCCTTCTCGGTCGTCTCGGCGCCGACCGCCCAACTGGCAGCGTCGAGCACCAGCGCCACCCCGATCGCCTGGCTGGTCCGCCAGCGGTTCAGCGAGATGACGTCCTCGGTGCCCAGCGCGCCGACGATCGCGATCACCAGGCTCGGCTCCTGCGCGTGCCGGTCGACGGTCAGCAGCGGGCCGATCTCGGCGTACTTGTGCTCCTCGACGGTCGCGCACTCGGTCAGCAACTGCTGGGTGGTCAGCGGCTGGTGAACGGCGGCCGACGTCCGGTGGTTGATCGCGGACAGTGTCGTCGGCCCGCCCAGCATCGTGGTCGCGTAGCCGCGGCGGATCCGGTCACTGCCGATCGAGGCGGCCGCACTGACGGCCCACTCGAGGCTGGACGACGGTCCGTGGCCGTGGTGCGAGATCGTCCGCGCGTCCAGGAACATCGCGCAGCGGCTCTGCCAGGGCTGCTCCTCCCGGCGCACCATCAGTTCGCCGCGTCGCGCGGTCGACCGCCAGTGCACCCGGCGCAGGTCGTCGCCGTCGCGGTACTCGCGCACGGTCGCGTCCTCCTCGCCGGCCGAGGCGATCGCCCGCGGCCGGTTCTCGCCCGAGCCGGCCCGGTCCGCGCCCAGCCGGATCTCGGGCAGCCGGAAGACCCGCGGGGTGACCAGCAGGTGCTGGCTGCGGGTGAACATCCGGCTGGTCTCGACCAGCCCGAACGGGTCGGCCACGGTCAGCATCAACGGCCCGACCTGGAACAGGCCGCGGACGTCGCTCTTGACCGGGTAGCTGACGGTACGGCGCCAGTTCGGGCTGACGCGGTCGACCACGAACCGGGGCCGGTGCCCCAGCACGTACGGGATCCGGTCCTCGAGCAGCAGCAGGCCGGCGGGCATCCGGCCTTGGTTGCTCAGGGCAAGCTCCACGGTCGCCTGCGAACCGACCGGGACCTGGTCCGGGGTGAGGCTGCGGCGTACCTGCAGCCGCAGCCGGGTCCGGCCGACGACGAGCGCCGCCACGACGGGCAGCGCGATCAGGAGGATGCCGACCCGCAGCAGATCCTTCTGTCCGAGCAGGAGCGCGCAGAGGGAGGCCGTGATGCCGGCCGCGACGAAGGCCCGCCCTCTGGTAGTCAGCCCGCGCAGTGCCTGCCGCACGGCTCAGTCCCGACGTGTGCGGGGCAGCGGCACGGTGGCCACCAGCCCGGAGACGATGTCGGCTGCACCGCGCCCACCGAGATGCGCCTCAGCCGCAGGGAGTACGCGGTGCGCGAGCACCGGTACGGCGAGCTCCTGGATGTCGTCCGGCAGGACGAACTCACGGGAGTCGAGGGCCGCGGCCGCCCGGGCGGCGCGGATCAGGTGCAGCGTCGACCGTGGGCTGGCGCCGAGCCGGAGCTCCTGCGACCGGCGGGTCGCCCCGACGAGGGCGACGGCGTACTCCTTGACCGACTCGGACACGTGCACCGACTGCACCGTCTTCACGAGCCGGAGGATCTGCTGTCCGTCGGTGACCGCCTGCAGGTTGGCGAGCGGGTCGTCGGCGGCGTGGCCGTCGAGCATCCGCAGCTCCGCGGCCGGCTCCGGGTAGCCCATCGACACCCGGGCCATGAACCGGTCGCGCTGCGCCTCGGGGAGGGGATAGGTGCCCTCCATCTCGATCGGGTTCTGGGTCGCGATCACCATGAACGGCGCCTCGAGCTGGTACGTCGTGGTGTCGACGGTGACCTGGCGTTCCTCCATCGACTCCAGCAGCGCGGCCTGGGTCTTCGGCGAGGCGCGGTTGATCTCGTCGCCGACGACGATGTTCGCGAACACCGCGCCGGGCTTGAACTCGAAGTCGCGGATCTCCTGGTTGAAGACCGAGACGCCGGTGATGTCCGACGGCAGCAGGTCCGGCGTGAACTGGATCCGGCGGACGCTGCAGTCGATCGACTTCGCCAGGGCCTTGGCCAGCATCGTCTTGCCGACGCCGGGCACGTCCTCGATCAGCAGGTGTCCCTCGGCCAGCAGGACTGTGACGGCGACCTCGACCACGTCGGGCTTACCCTCGATCACCTGCTCCATCGCCTGGCGGACCCGGCCCGCCACCTCGGACAGCTCGTCGAAGTCCCCGGCCCCTGCCAGCGCCGAGCTGGTCGCGGTGGTGCTCACCCTGTGTCCTCCCCATTCGTTGACGGCCGACACATTCTCACCCGCTGTAGGGGTCCGGCCTAGAGCAGCTGAAGTTTCGTTACCTGGCGTTTCGGTGTTCATCGGCACAGGCCCTCACCGGCGTGGGTCGGCAGTCGTCCCTCCAAGCGTACGGGTGGGGGAAAACCGTTCGCCGGAGGAACAGAGCGCCGGGACCTGTGGGGCGACGGGGAGCGACGCGCCCGGAACGGAGAGAAAGGTACGCCGGTCGTGTTCCCGGGGACCGACATGGAGCGCCAGGAGCCGGGTGGAGCGAAGTGGAGCGTCGGCCGGCCGGGCTGCACGCCTGGAACGGGCCACGGCACGCGGAACGGCCCGCGGGAATCGGGGCGGCACGTGGGGGAATTGGGGCGGAAGTTGGTTGACGGTGGTGGAAAGTGGAGTAAGGTGGAGCGCAGTGGAACCAAAGTGGTGGAAGCAGCTCGCCTGAGACGGAGAGTCCGCAACGGGGAGGTGGAGCGTGTTCCTCGGAACTCACTTCCCCAAGCTCGACGACAAGGGACGGCTGTTCCTGCCGGCGAAGTTCCGGGAGGAACTGGCAGAGGGCCTGGTGATCACCCGCGGACAGGAGCGATCGCTGTCCGTGTGGCCCGAACGCGAGTTCGTCCAGCTGACCGAGCAGTTGAAGCAGGCGCCGATCACCAACAAGGGTGCGCGGGACTACCTGCGAATGCTGTTCGCCGGAGCCTCGAACGAGGTGCCGGACAAGCAGGGCCGGGTCACCATCCCGCCGATGCTGCGCGATTACGCGGGACTGGATCGCGACTGCGTCGTCATCGGGGCGATGAACAGGGTGGAGATCTGGAACACGGAGAACTGGAACAGGTACTCCCAGGAGCAGGAGCAGGCGTTCGCCGACCTCTCCGAGGAAGTCCTTCCGGGGATCTTCTAAAGCTGAACAGTGGGCGAGCAGGACCAGGACTGACCGACCGTCCGGTGAGATCACGGGTCCGACTTCCGACCTCGGGTGTTGGCGTCACTTCCCCGGCGCCAAGACGACGAGGTACTTCCCCGGAAGGCGTACCCGTGATCTGACCGGACGGTTCTGCATCCGCCCGCGACCAACAGCGCACAGCGGTACGGCACCGGTCCGCGACCTCGGTGCGGAGAGGCAGGACGAACACCACACAAGACCTGCGGGGGCAGGGTCGCTCCCGCGGCGACGGAAGGGTCGAGGATGGACGCTGCGGAGCGGCATGTGCCGGTGATGCTGGAGCGCGTGGTCGCGCTGCTGGCTCCCGCGCTCGCGCACCCCGGCGCCGTCCTGGTCGACGCGACACTTGGTCTCGGTGGTCACTCGGAGGCGTTCCTGCGCCGGTTTCCCGACGCCCGGCTGATCGGTCTCGACCGCGACCCCGAGGCGCTCCGGCTCGCCGGTGACCGGCTGGCGCCGTACCAGGAGCGGACCACGTTGGTGCACGCCGTGTACGACGAACTGCCGCAGGTGCTCGCGGACCTCGACGTTCCGGCGATCGACGGGATGCTGTTCGACCTCGGGGTCTCGTCGATGCAGCTGGACGAAGCCGGCCGCGGTTTCGCCTACGCTCAGGACGCGCCGCTGGACATGCGGATGGACAGCACCGGCCCGACCACGGCCGCGGACATCGTGAACACCTACAGCGCGGCCGACCTGGCCCGGATCCTGTTCCAGTACGGCGAGGAGAAGTTCGCCCGGCGGATCGCGGACCGGATCGTGCGTGAGCGCGAGACCGAGCCGTTCACCACCAGTGCCCGGCTGTCCGAGCTGGTCCGCGACGCGATCCCGCAGGCGGCCCGGCGGACCGGCGGTCATCCGGCCAAGCGGACGTTCCAGGCGCTGCGGATCGAGGTGAACGGCGAGCTCGACGTCCTGCGCCGGGCGCTGCCGGCCGCGATCGGGGCGCTGGCGCTGCACGGCCGGATCGTGGTGATGAGTTACCACTCGCTCGAGGACCGGATCACCAAGCAGACGTTCGCGGCCGGCGCCAGGTCCGACGTACCGGACGACCTGCCGGTGATCCCGGCCGGGCACGAGCCGTACCTGAAGTTGCTGACCCGCGGTGCGGAGAAGCCGACCGAGGAGGAGGTCGCGGTGAACCCGCGGGCCGCCTCCGCTCGCGTGCGGGCGGCCGAACGCGTCCGGGAGAAGGGGCTGGTGGCCTGATGAGTACTGTCTTCAGCCCGTCGAAGGCACGGGCCACGCCGGCGGTGACCACCGCCAAGCGGCCGGAACCGAAGCTCCGGGTCGTCTACGGTGCGCCGTTCCGGCCGCCGCGGATGCCGTTCGTCATCTTCGTGGTGTCGCTGCTGGCGGCCGGCCTGGTCGGCCTGCTGCTGCTCAACACGGAGCTGCAGAGCGGGACGTTCCAGGTGACCGAGCTGAACAAGCAGGCCGACCAGCTGAAGGACCAGCAGGAGCAGCTGGAGAAGCAGGTCCGCACGCTGGAGTCGCCGCAGAACCTGGCCGACTCGGCGCTGCGGATGGGCATGGTGCCGAACCCGAACCCGGTCTTCCTGCGGCTGTCCGACGGCCGGGTGCTCGGCGTGCCGGAGGAGGGCAAGGCCGGCACCGGAGCAGCGATGTTCGGCCCGGGCATGCCCGCGGCGACGCCCAAGCCCCCGGCCGCGGTCACGCCGAAGCCGCCGGCCACGACCGTGAAGCCGCCGGCCACGACCGTGAAGCCGCCGGCCACGACCGTGAAGCCGCCCGCGACCACGGTGAAGCCGCCCGCGACCGGCACGACCGCACGCACTGGTACGGCGACGGGCATCCAGCCGCCCGCCGCCACGACCACGGGGACCACGCGTACCACGACCACCGGGGGATGATCGGATGACCGACCGACGGGGCAGCGAGCCGCCACGCAAGCGTGGTGAACCGGGACGGAGCACTTCGTCCCGGAAGGCTCCGCCTCGTCCGTCGTCGGCTACGGCTCGCACCCGCTCCACCCCACAGCGTCCCGAGTCCACCCGTGAACGCCTCCTCCGCAAAGCCCGTGAGGAGGCGCAGCGCGCTGCCGAGGAGCAGGCCGCCGCACGCCGTCCGGTGCCGAAGGCCCCGGTGAAGGGGGCACCCGAGAAGAAGGCGCCGGCGAAGAAGACCGCCGCCCGCCCGGCACCACGGCGTGCGCCCGTGGACGGGCCGAGGAAGGCCGCCGCGAAGAAGGCCGCCCCGGGCAAGCGGGCGCCGGTCAAGAAGACCGCGGCGAAGAAGAGCCCGCCGCGCAAGCGGCCCGTGCAGAGCCGGCGGCCGCCGAAGCCGAAGAAGCGGAAGCCGCCGCGGACGTTGAAGCTGGGGCGGCCGACGCTGCGGCTGCGGGTGACCTTCGGGGTGATGGCGTTCGTGCTGTCGCTGTTCGCCGGGCGGCTGGTGCTGCTGCAGGGCGTCGACCCGGACAGCTACGCCCTGGCAGCGACCCGGGAGAACACCAAGCCGTTCGTGCTGCACGCGTCCCGCGGCGCGATCCTGGACCGGAACGGTGTCCCGCTGAGCGTGTCCGAGGACGCGGTCGCGATCACCGCCGACCCGACCCAGACGAAGCCGGTGGCCCAGCAGCTGGCCCGGATCCTGGCGCCGAAGCTGCCGGAGACGACGTACGGCAAGCTGGTGACCGCGATGACCGGGAAGGGCCGGTTCGCCTATCTGGCGCGCAAGGTCAGCCCGCAGACCTGGAACGCCATCGAGGCCGAGCTGAAGGCGAAGAACGCCGAGATCGCGCAGCAGAACAAGGGCAAGCCGCAGGACCAGCAGGCCGACCTGCTGGCCGGGATCTACACCGAGGAAGACCCGATCCGCAGCCACCCGAACGGCACCATCGCGGCCAACGTGGTCGGGGTGGTCGGTGCCGACGGCAAGGGCCTGGCCGGGCTCGAGTACGGGATGAACGACAAGCTGTCCGGCCAGGACGGCAAGGCGATGTACGAGGTGGACACCAAGGGCAACAAGATCCCGAACGCGAACCACACGGTCGAGGAGCCCAAGCCCGGCCTGACCGCGCAGCTGACCCTGGACGCGGACCTGCAGTGGTTCGCGGAGAAGCGGATCGAGCAGGCGGTGAAGCAGTACAAGGCCACCTCCGGCACGGTGATCACCACCGACGTCAAGACCAACGAGATCCTGGCGATGGCGAACTACCCGACGTTCGACCCGAACAAGCCGGTGAAGTCGAGTCAGCTGTACAACCCCGCGCTCGAGCAGGTGTACGAGCCGGGCAGCGTGCAGAAGGTGGTCACCATGGCCGCGCTGGCCGACGCCGGGTACATCGACCTGGGCACCAAGCTCAAGGTGCCGGGCAGCATCGAGGTGCAGCGCCGCACGGTCCGGGACCACTTCTCCCACGGGACACTCAACCTGACGATCGCCGGGGTGATCGCCAAGTCGTCGAACGTCGGCACGATCATCGCGGCGAAGGAGATGCGGATCCCGCAGTTCGTGAAGTACCTGAAGGACTTCGGGTTCGGCGAGCCGACCGGCCTGGGCTTCCCCGGCGAGAGTCGTGGTGTGATGCCGCCCGGCGACGAGTGGAGTGAGCTGACCCGCTCACAGGTGGCGTTCGGCCAGGGGCTCGCGGCCAACGCCGTCCAGATGACCGCCGCGGTGAACGCGGTCGCCAACGGTGGTGTCTACGTGCCGCCGAAACTGGTGAAGAACTACGTCGACCAGAACGGCGCCGTCGTCCCGAACCCGGCCGGCCCGTCCCGGCGCGTGGTCAGCGAGAAGGCGGCCAAGGAGGTCGCCACGATGATGGAGGCGGTCACCGCCAAGGGCGGCACCGCGACCCAGGCCGCGATCGACGGCTACCGCGTGGCCGGCAAGACCGGCACAGCGCAGCAGGTCGACTCCGCCTGCGGCTGCTACCGCAAGTGGGCGACTTCTTTCGCCGGATTCGCTCCCGCCGACAACCCACGCTTCGTTACGTACGTCGTACTCCAGAATCCGCAGAACGGGCGTAGCGGCGGTGGACAAGGAGGACCGGTGTTCCGGGACGTCATGAGCTATGCACTGCAGAAGTACGTCGTACCCCCGACGGGCGCGAAGCAGCCTGTCGTGCCGCTCGAGTGGTGACTGAGGGTCAGGTGGGAGTCGAAGGGGCCGGAGCGGTAGCCTCAGGGCCCGTGTCCACCCCTACCGCCGCCGGCGGAGCCGTCGCAGCGATCAGGCCGCGGCATGTCGTGCCGGTCAGCCTCACCGAGGTCGCCAGGACGGCTCGTGCGCGGATCCCGACCAGCAGCACCGTCGAGGTGACCGGTGTCTCGCTCGACTCCCGTTCCGTCCTTCCAGGTGACCTGTACGCCGCTCTGCCCGGTGCTGTCACGCACGGCGCCGCGTTCGTCGCCAAGGCGGAGCAGTCCGGGGCTGTCGCCGTACTGACCGACCCGGCCGGCGAGGAGCGGGCAAGGGAGACCGGTCTGCCGGTGCTCGTGGTCGACCGCCCCCGGAAGGTGCTCGGGGCCGTCGCGGCCCGGGTCTATGGCGAGCCGACGAAGGAACTGCACCTGCTCGGCGTGACCGGCACCAACGGCAAGACCACCACCAGCTTCCTGCTGGACTCCGTCCTGCGCCGGCTCGGACCGGCCGCACTGATCGGGACGATCCAGACGCGGATCGGCGACGAGGTGGTGAAGAGCGTCCGGACCACGCCGGAGGCCACCGATCTGCACGCTCTGTTCGCGGTCATGCGCGAGCAGGCGGTCGGCTGGTGCGCGATGGAAGTGTCCAGCCACGCGCTCGCGCAGGGCCGGGTCGACGGTGCCCGGTTCGCGGTCGCCGGGTTCACCAACCTGACGCGGGACCACCTGGACTTCCACAAGACGTTCGAGGAGTACTTCGCGGCGAAGGCCTCGCTGTTCACCCCGGAGCGGTGTGATCTGGCCGCGGTGATGATCGACGACGAGTACGGCCGCCGGCTCGCCGCGCAGACCGTCGTACCGCTGGTCACCGTTTCGACCACGGGCGAGGCCGACTGGACGGTGGCCAACCTGCACCAGTCCGAGCACGCCACGACCGTGTTCGACGTCCACGGACCGGGGGAGACGCTGACGGTCGAGATCGGGCTGCCCGGCGACTTCAACGTGGCGAACGCGCTGCTGGCGACCGTGATGCTCCGGCAGGTCGGCGTACCGGCCGAGGAGATCGCGGCCGGGCTGCGGACCGCCGCCGTACCGGGCCGGATGGAGACGTTCACCCGCGAGGACGGCCTGGCGGTGATCGTCGACTACGCGCACACGCCGGACGCCGTCGAGCTCGCGCTGCAGGCCGCGCGCGGTGCCACCAAGGGCCGGCTGTACGCCGTCGTCGGCTGCGGCGGCGACCGCGACCAGGGCAAGCGCCCGGGCATGGGCGCCGCGGCCGCACGCGCGGCGGACGTGGTCGTCATCACCGACGACAACCCGCGCAGCGAGGACCCGGCGGCGATCCGGGCGGCCGCGCTCGCGGGCGCCCGGGCCGCGCTGCCCGGGGCCGACCTGCACGAGATCGGTGACCGCAGGCAGGCCATCGCCGGCGCGATCGCGCTGGCCGGCCCGGGGGACACCGTCGTCGTCCTGGGCAAGGGCCATGAGACCGGACAGGACGTCGGCGGTGTGATCCACCCGTTCGACGATCGCGAGACCGTGCGTGAGTTGCTGGAGGCAGAGCGGTGATCCCTGTCAGTTGCGGCGAGATCGCCGATGCCGTCGACGGTGAGCTGGTGGGCGTCGGCCCCTCGGCCGTCGTGGACGGCGCGGTGGTGATCGACTCGCGAGCCGCGGTCCCGGGTGGGCTGTTCGTCGCCCTGCCCGGTGAGCGCGTCGACGGGCACGACTACGTCGGTACGGCGACCGAGGCCGGCGTCACGGTGTCGCTGACCACACGCCCCGTCGGCGGTTCGCCGTGCATCGTCGTCGGCGACTCCCAGAACGCCCTCGGCGACCTGGCCCGGCTGGTGGTCGGCCGGCTGCCCGGGCTGACCGTGATCGGGCTGACCGGATCGTCCGGGAAGACCAGCACCAAGGACCTGATCGCCCAGCTGATCCGCCCGTACGGCGAGACCGTGTCGCCGGAGGGGTCGTTCAACAACGAGATCGGCCACCCGCTGACCGCGCTGCAGGCGACGGAGACGACGAAGTACCTGGTGGCCGAGATGGGAGCGCGGCACCTCGGTGACCTCACCTACCTGTGCGGGATCACGCCGCCGGCCGTCGGGCTCGTCCTGAACGTCGGCACCTCGCACATCGGCGAGTTCGGCAGCCAGGACAACATCGCACTGGCCAAGGGCGAGCTCGTCGAGGCGCTCGTGCCGGGCGGTACCGCCGTCCTGAACGCCGACGACCCGCGGGTCGCCGCGATGGCGAGCCGCACCGGCGAGCGGGTGCTGACGTTCGGCGAGGCGGAGGCCGCCGACGTCCGGGCGACCGACATCAAGCTGGACCCGGAAGGACGGCCGGGGTTCACGCTCCGGATCGGGGAGTTCAGCCGGGCGGTCCAGCTGCGGTTCGTCGGTGAGCACTACGTGTCCAACGCCCTCGGTGCGGCGGCGGTCGCCGCCGCGGTCGGTCTCACGCCGGAGCAGATCGCCGAGGGACTCGCGGGCGCCACCGCGGTGTCGGCCGCGCGGATGGAGGTCACCGAACGCGCGGACGGCGTGACCGTGATCAACGACGCGTTCAACGCCAACCCGGACTCGGTCCGGGCCGCGCTGAAGGCCCTGGTCGCGATCGGCCGCGCCCGCGGCGCACGGACCTGGGCGGTGCTCGGCGAGATGCTCGAGCTCGGCGACACCTCGGCCGAGGAGCACGATGCGATCGGGCGGCTCGTGGTCCGGCTGGACGTGAACCGGCTGGTCGTGGTCGGCGAAGGCGCGAAACCGATCCATCTGGGGGCGTCGCTGGAAGGTTCCTGGGGGAACGAGTCGGCCTACGTCCGCACGATCCCGGAAGCGCTGGATTTGCTCCGCGCCGAGTTGCGCGCCGGTGACGTGGTCCTGGTGAAGTCCTCGAAGGCAGCGAAACTGCGCAGCCTCGCCGACGCCCTGCTGGAGGACGCGCAGTGATCTCGATCCTGTTCGCCGGTGCCGTCTCGATGGTGCTGACCCTGCTCGGCACGCGCTGGGCGATCACCCTGCTGGCGCGGCGCGGGTACGGCCAGGAGATCCGTGACGACGGGCCGACCTCGCACCACACCAAGCGCGGCACGCCGACGATGGGCGGCACCGTCTTCATCGTCGCCACCATCATCGGGTACTTCGCCGCGAAGCTGCTGACGATGTCACCCCCGAGCGCCTCGGCGCTGCTGGTGCTGTTCCTGTTCGCCGGCATGGGCGCGGTCGGCTTCCTGGACGACTTCATCAAGATCTTCCGGCAGCGCAGCCTGGGCCTGCGCAGCAAGGCGAAACTGGCCGGCCAGACGATGGTCGCGGTGTCCTTCGCGGTGCTCGCGCTGCAGTTCCCCGACGAGCGCGGCCAGCGGCCGGCGTCGCCGTTCATCTCGTTCATCCGGGACATCAACTGGCTGCACCTGGCCGGGGTGCTGGTGGTGATCTGGATCCTGCTGCTGATCGCCGGCATGTCGAACGGCGTGAACCTGGCCGACGGCCTGGACGGTCTGGCCACGGGCGCGTCGATGATGGTGTTCGGCGCGTACACGCTGATCTGCATCTGGCAGTTCAACCAGAGCTGCGCGACCGCCGAGGGCGCCGGGGCGAAGTGTTACGAGGTCCGCGACCCGCTCGACCTCGCGGTGGTGGCGGCGGCGTTGACCGGTGCGCTGTTCGGCTTCCTGTGGTGGAACGCCTCGCCGGCGAAGATCTTCATGGGCGACACCGGGTCGCTGTCGCTCGGCGGTGCGCTGGCCGGCATGGCCGTGATGACCCGGACCGAGCTGCTCGTGCTGCTGCTCGGCGGGCTGTTCGTGATCATCACCGCCTCGGTGATCCTGCAGGTCGGGTACTTCAAGCTCACCAAGGGCAAGCGGCTGTTCCGGATGGCGCCGCTGCACCACCACTTCGAGATGCTCGGGTGGGAACAGGTGAACGTGGTGATCCGGTTCTGGATCATCCAGGGCCTGTGCGTGGTGATCGGACTCGGGATCTTCTACGCCGAGTGGGTGACCGGATGAGTCTCGAGACGCGGACCGACGACGGCTGGGCGACGACCCGGTTCGTCGTCCTCGGCTTCGGTACGGCGGGGTACGCGTGCGCGGACTCGCTGCTCCAGGCCGGCGCCGAGCACCTCGTCGTACTGGACGACCGGGACGACGAGGGACTGCGGGAGAAGGCGCAGATCCTCCAGACCCTCGGCGCCACCATCACTCTCGGGCCCGGCAGTACGGCGGAGCTCCCGAAGGACGTCGACGTGGTCGTGACGTCGCCCGGCGTACCGCCGCACGCGCCGTTGCTCGCCCAGGCGGCCGAGCGGGAGGTGCCGATCTGGAGCGAGATCGAGCTGGCCTGGCGGCTGCGCGACCCGGCGAACGCCGCACCCTGGCTGTGCATCACCGGCACCAACGGCAAGACCACCACGGTCCAGATGCTGACTGCGATGCTGACCGCGGCCGGGCACCGGGCTGTTGCTGCCGGCAACGTCGGGCTGCCGTTGCTGGAAGCCGTCATGGACCCCGAGCCGTACGACGTGATCGCGGTCGAGCTGTCCAGCTACCAGCTGCACTTCACCCACTCGATGTCCGCGCACGCGGCCGCCGTCCTGAACATCGCGCCGGACCACGTCGACTGGCACGGCTCGCTGGACGAGTACGCCAAGGCCAAGGGCCGCATCTACGAGAACTGCCGGATCGCCTGCGTCTACAACGTCGCCGACCCGGCCACCGAGCAACTGGTGATGGACGCCGACGTGATCGAGGGTTGCCGCGCGATCGGCTTCACCCTCGGTACGCCGGACATCTCGATGGTCGGCCTGGTCGACGAGTTGCTGGTCGACCGCGCGTTCGTCGAGCAGCGCGCGTCGTCCGCGCTCGAGCTGGCGACGCTGGACGACATCACGCCGCCCGCTCCGCACAACGTCGCGAACGCGCTGGCCGCGGCCGCGCTGGCCCGGTCCTTCGGCGTACCGGCGACCGCGGTGCGGGACGGCCTGCGCGGCTTCCGGCCGGACAAGCACCGGATCGCCCACGTCGCCGAAGTTGCCAGGGTCAACTATGTCGACGACTCGAAGGCGACCAACCCACACGCGGCCCAGGCGTCGCTGCTGGCGTACGAGCACGTGGTGTGGATCGCCGGCGGCCAGGCCAAGGGCGCGACGTTCGACGAGCTCGTGGTCGCGGCCCGCGACCGGTTGCGGGCCGTCGTCCTGCTCGGCCAGGACAAGCTGGTGATCGCCGAAGCTCTTGCCCGACACGCACCGGATGTCCCGACCATCACTGTCGAGTCAACGGACACTGGAGCCATGGAGATCGTGGTGGGGGAGGCGGCGAAGCTTGCACAGGCAGGTGACACCGTGCTGCTCGCTCCCGGCTGCGCCTCCTGGGACATGTTCGCCAACTACGGAGCCCGCGGCGACGCCTTCGCCGAAGCCGTCCACCGGCTGGGCCCGGGCTGACCCGGAGGTGATCGCGTGACGTCGATCGCGGATCAGCCGGATCAGAAGCAGCAGCGCAACGCTCCCGAGCGGCCGTGGGTGGCCGCGATCCGCGAGGTGCTCGACCGGCCGCTGACGTCGTACCACATCCTGCTCGGTGCCACCGGGCTGCTGCTGGTGCTCGGCCTGCTGATGGTGCTGTCGGCGTCCAGCGTGCTGTCGCTGCGCGCGAACGGGAACAGCTACACGATCTTCGTCCGGCAGCTGATCTGGGTCGGCGTCGGCCTGCCGATGGCGTACGTCGCCTCCCGGATGACGCCGCGGCACTTCCGGATGCTCGCATACGTCGCCCTGCTCGGGTCGGTGTTCCTGCTCGTGCTGACCTACATCCCCGGCCTGGGCGTCGGCGTGAACGGCAACACGAACTGGCTGAACCTCGGCGGCCCGCTGCAGATCCAGCCGAGCGAGTTCGCCAAGCTCGCGCTGGTGATGTGGTGCGCGGACCTGTACGCCCGCAAGGAGAAACTGCTCACCCAGTGGAAGCACCTGCTGGTGCCGATGGTGCCGGTCAGCGGCCTGGTGATCGCCCTGGTCGTCGGCCAGCGCGACCTCGGTACGGCGCTGGTGCTGATGGCCGTGATGATCGGCCTGATCTGGATCGTCGGCGCACCGACCCGGCTGTTCGTCGCGACGATCGTGGTGGTCGGCACGATCGCGTCGTACTTCGTCATCACCGCGCAGCACCGGATGAACCGGATCTCGTCGTTCTGGGACCCGTTCAACGACCCGTCCGGCGTCGGCTGGCAGGCGTACCACTCGTTCTACGCGCTGTCCACCGGCGGCTGGTGGGGCGTCGGGATCGGCAACAGCCGGCAGAAGTGGGGCAATCTGCCGGAGGCGCACACCGACTTCATCTTCTCCGTGATCGGTGAGGAGCTCGGCCTCGTCGGGTCGCTCACCGTGCTCGCCCTGTTCCTCACCCTCGCGTACGCCGGGGTGCGGATCGCGACCCGGAACACCGAGCCGTTCGTCCGCTACGCGGCGGCCGGGATCACCATCTGGATCATGGCGCAGACCCTGGTCAACCTGGGTGCTGTCATCGGACTGCTACCGATCGTGGGGATTCCGCTCCCGCTTTTGTCGTACGGTGGTTCCGCACTGCTGCCGACGCTGATCGCGATCGGCATGCTGCTGTCCTTCGCGAAGGCCGAGCCCGGCGCGCAGGCCGCCCTGAAGGAGACCAGGCGGCCACGTTTCGGGTGGCTGCCGTCGCGCACGCACTGACGAGAGAACCCGCGGGAGCGTTGAAAGCTGTGCCCAGCATCGTCCTGGCCGGTGGCGGTACCGCCGGCCACACCTCACCCCTGATCGCCACCGCCGACGCCCTGCGCCGGATCGACCCGACCGTCGAGATCCTGGCCCTCGGCACCGAGCGCGGCCTGGAGACCCGGGTGGTCCCGGAGGCGGGGTACCGGCTCGAGCTGATCCCGCCGGTGCCGCTGCCGCGCAAACCCACGCCGGCACTGCTCGCCGTCCCCGGGAAGATGCTCGCCTCGGTGAGTGCCGCGCGGCGGGTGCTGGACGAGGCCAAGGCCGACGTCCTGGTCGGCTTCGGCGGCTACGTCTCCACCCCGGCGTACGTCGCCGCCTGGCGGCGGAAGACCCCGATCGTGGTGCACGAGGGCAACGCGGTCCCGGGAATCGCGAACAAGTTCGCCGCCCGCTACTGCACCCACAACGTGGCCACCTCGTTCCCGGGCACCGACCTGCCGCACGCGTCGTACGTCGGCCTGCCGATCCGGCGGGCGATCTCGACGCTGGACCGGGCCGCGCTGCGGGCCGAGGCGCGGCAGTTCTTCGGGCTCGACCCGCACGCGCCGACGCTGTTCGTGACCGGCGGCTCACAGGGCGCCCAGCGGCTGAACGAGGCCTTCGCGGGCGCCGCCGCCGACCTCCAGGCGGCCGGCGTCCAGGTCATCCACGCGATCGGCCCGAAGAACACCCTCGAGGTCCCGCCGACCGGTGGTGGGTACCCGTACGTCGTGCTGAACTACGTCGACCGGATGGACCTCGCCTACGCGGCCGCCGACCTGGTCGTCTGCCGGTCCGGCGCGAACACGGTCACGGAGGTGTCCGGGGTCGGGCTGCCGGCCGTCTACGTCCCGCTGCCGCACGGTAACGGTGAGCAAAGACTGAACGCGAAGCCCGTCGTCGACGCCGGCGGCGGACTGCTCGTGGACAACGCCGAGGTCACCCCCGACTGGGTGCGCGCCACGGTTCCGCAACTTCTGCACGACTCCGGGCGTCTGACAGCCATGTCCACAGCGGCGAGGGGTGTCATCCGTACGGACGCAGACGAGCGATTGGCGCGAATCATCCTGGATGTGGTGGGGTCTGCTTCGTGATCGTCACCGCTCCTGACACAACGCTGCCGGCGGAGAAGCTCGGCAGAGTGCACTTCGTAGGTATCGGCGGCGCGGGCATGTCCGGGATCGCCCGGATCATGGCGTCGCGGGGTATGGAGGTGTCGGGTTCCGACGCCAAGGACGGGAAGGTGCTGGCCGCGCTGCGCGCGCTCGGCGCCACCTGCTGGGTCGGTCACGCCGCCGAGCACGTCGCCGACGCGGACACCGTGGTGGTGTCGACCGCGATCCGGGAGACCAACCCCGAGGTGGTCGCCGCCCGGGCCGCCGGGATCCCGATCCTGCCGCGGGCCGCGGCGCTGGCCTCGGTGATGGTCGGCCGGCGGACGCTGGCGGTGGCCGGCACGCACGGCAAGACGACCACCACGTCGATGCTGACCGTCGCGCTGCAGCACTGCGCGGCGGACCCGTCGTTCGCGATCGGCGGCAATTTGAACGAGTCCGGATCGAACGCGCACGACGGCACCGGTGACCTGTTCGTCGCCGAGGCGGACGAGTCCGACAAGTCCTTCCTGACCTACCGCCCCGAGGTGTCGATCGTCACCTCGGTCGAGCCCGACCACCTGGACAACTACGGCGACGAGGCCAGCTACCGGCTCGCCTTCGAGCAGTTCTGCGACCGGGTGCTTCCGGGCGGCTTCATGGTCATCTGCTTCGACGACCCGGGTGCGCGCCGGCTGGCCGAGTTCGCTCGCGCGCGCGACATCGACGTCCGCACGTACGGCGAGTCCGGCGACGCCGACATGCGGGTCACCGAGATCACCGCGACCGGCGCGACGCAGTCGTTCGTGCCGGTGTACCGCGGCCGGAAGCTGCCGGTGGTCCAGTTACAGCAGGCCGGCAAGCACAACGCGCTGAACGCCTCGGCCGCGCTGACCGTCGGGCTGGGGCTCGGGTTCTCGGCGGCGGACCTGGCCGAGGGGCTGGCGTCGTTCACCGGGACCGGCCGCCGGTTCGAGTTCAAGGGACTCGAGGACGGCGTCCGGGTGTTCGACTCCTACGCCCACCACCCGACCGAGCTGGCCGTCGACCTGACCGCGGCCCGGCAGGTGGCGGGGGAGGGCCGCGTGATCGCGTGCTTCCAGCCGCATTTGTTCAGCCGGACGCGGATCTTCGCCACCCAGTTCTCCGACGCTCTCGCACTCGCCGACGAGGTCGTGGTGATGGACGTGTTCGCGGCCCGCGAGGACCCGGAGCCCGGTGTCACCGGTGCGCTCATCGCCAACCACGTGCCGCTGAAGCCGGAGCAGGTCCGGTTCGAGCCGTCGTGGTCCGCCGTACCGCAGGTGGTCACCGACCTGGCCGAGCCGGGCGACCTGGTGGTCACCCTGGGCGCCGGTGACGTGACGCTCATCGGCCCGGAAGTCGTGGGTTTGCTGGCCGAACGCGCAGCCGCCCGCGAGTCTGCGGCCGAGGCGTTGACTCCTGTGATGGAGTAAAAGGGTGGGGTCATCGGCATGAGCCAGAGCGTTGATCTGGCTCGGGCACAACAGCGGTTCGCGCGCCGGCAACGGCTGGTGCGGTGGCGGAGCTGGCTGCCGTGGGCGATCGGCGGCGCCGTGCTGGTGCTCGGCGGACTGGTCGTCTGGTTGTTCTACTACTCCTCCGCGCTCGCGGTCGACGGGGTCCGCGTGAGCGGTGCGGATACGGTGCCGGTGGCAACGATCGAGAACGTCGCCGAGGCACCGGTGGGTACCCCGCTGGCGAAGGTCGACCTGGCCGCGATCGCCGAACGGGTGCGGACCATCCCCGCGGTGGCGGACGCACAGGTCACCAGAGCCTGGCCGAACAAGGTCGTGATCGTGGTCACCGAACGGGTACCGGTGGTCGTGGTCACGGACGGGTCGAGGTTCGAGCTGGTGGACGCGACCGGATCGGCGTTCAAGACGGTGCCGAACCGGCCGGCCGGACTGCCGGAGGCGAAGGTGACCGGAGCGCGGCGGGAGGTGACGATCCGTTCGGTGGTGACGGTCTCGGCCGCGCTGCCGTCCACACTGCGGGCACAGGTGGGGTCGATCTCGGCAGCGTCGCCGGACTCGATCACCCTCCACCTCGGGTCCGGGGTGAAGGTCGTTTGGGGCAGTTCCGATGACAGTGAGCGCAAGGCCGGAGTACTCAGCGTGCTGATGAAGCGCAAGGCGACCGTGTACGACGTCTCGGCGCCCGATCTCCCTGTCACCAAAGGGGAAAAGCGGTGACGGATCACATCACGGCAGTGCGCGGCGAGGCGCGTGGACATTGCCCGAACCGGTCCCGTACCGTGCGGCGTAATCTAAAGTTGACATAAGTCTAAGCATCCACTTGAGGTTCAGTCTTTTCGCTGGAACTTTTCGCTGGAACAGGGGCCAACCGGCCACAACGGGAACAGAACGAGGCGAGAGGCGCGGACGTGGCGGCACCGCAGAACTACCTGGCACTCATCAAGGTCGTCGGCATCGGCGGAGGCGGCGTGAACGCCGTCAACCGGATGATCGAGCACGGTCTGAAGGGCGTTGAGTTCATCGCCATCAACACCGACGCGCAAGCGCTGTTGATGAGCGACGCGGACGTCAAGCTCGACATCGGCCGGGAGGAGACCCGGGGCCTCGGCGCCGGTGCCAACCCGGCGATCGGGCAGAAGGCCGCCGAGGACCACGCGGAGGAGATCGAGGAGGCGCTGAAGGGCGCCGACATGGTCTTCGTCACCGCCGGCGAGGGCGGCGGCACGGGCACCGGCGGTGCGCCGGTGGTGGCCCGGATCGCCCGGTCCCTCGGCGCGCTGACCATCGGTGTGGTCACCCGGCCGTTCTCGTTCGAGGGCAAGCGCCGCGCCACCCAGGCCGAGGACGGCATCTCCACCCTGCGCGAGGAGGTGGACACGCTGATCGTCATCCCGAACGACCGGCTGCTGACCATCTCCGACCGTGCGGTGTCCGTGCTGGACGCGTTCAAGCAGGCCGACCAGGTGCTGCTGCAGGGTGTCTCCGGCATCACCGACCTGATCACCACACCCGGTCTGATCAACGTCGACTTCGCCGACGTCAAGGCGGTCATGTCGAACGCCGGCTCCGCGCTGATGGGGATCGGCTCGTCCCGCGGCGAGGACCGCGCGGTCGCCGCGGCCGAGGCGGCCATCTCCTCTCCGTTGCTCGAGGCAAGTATCGAGGGCGCCCACGGCGTGCTGCTGTCGATTGCCGGCGGCTCCGACCTCGGCCTGTTCGAGATCAACGAGGCCGCGCAACTCGTCTCCGAGTCGGCGCACTCGGACGCGAACATCATCTTCGGCGCGGTCATCGACGACGCCCTCGGCGACGAGGTGCGGGTGACGGTGATCGCGGCCGGCTTCGACGGCGGGATGCCCAAGCGGCGCGAGCAGGCGATGAACGCCGCCCGCCCGCAGGCGACCTCCCGGCCGGCAGCCGGCTCGGACGGCGGATCGTCGTCCCCGATGCAGTCGGGCTCGGCCTCGACTCCGCAGGGGACGCCGCCGACTGCGGCTCCGGGGTCGGCCCCGGCGACACCGCCTGGTGCGCCCTCCACCGCGACGCCCGCCGCGACGCCGGCCGGCACGAGCCCGGCCGGCGCGACTCCGGCGTTCTCTGGTCAGCCGGCGAACCCGTCGACGACGCCGTCCTCGAACGGTCAGGGTCCGGCGAACCCGCCGGCCTCGACCGACGACACCGTTCCGGTGCCGGCACCGACCGAGGGCCGCCCGGGCGCCGGTACGACGAATTCGGCCCGGCCGCAGGCCGGCGACCCGGTCCGCACCGTGCCGCAGACCGGCCAGCCCGCGCCGCACACTCCGGCGTCGCCGACCTCCCAGCACTCCTGGCC
>NZ_SMKR01000054.1 GCF_004348725.1 Kribbella turkmenica | reverse complement strand
GTCGCGGGCGCTGGGGAGGATCTGGGTCAGGAGGGCGAAGTCGACGGCCAGGTAGACGCCGAAGCCGGCGCCGAGGACGATCGCGCCGAGGACGGCGCCGGGCCAGGTGGGCCAGAAGGCGAGGACGACGCCGGCGATCGCCATCACCACGCCGGAGGCGCTGACGAAGACCTTGCGGCGGGCGATCCGGTCCGACCACGTGCCAAAGGTGATCGACGTGACCAGGACGCAGACGCTGTAGATCGCGGTCAGGATCAGTACGGCGGTGTCCGGCTCGTCGACGCGGACCTCGTCCTGCAGGTAGAAGAACAGGTACAGCGTCCCCAGCGCGTTCCCCACGTTGAACAGGAACCGCGTCAACCAGCCCCAGCCGAAGTCCGGGTAGCGCCGTGGACTGATCCAGAAGCCACGGACGAAGTCGCGCACCACCAACGGCGGCCGCGACGTCAACCGTTCGTCACCGCTCCGCAGCAGATACGGCAGCACCGACAGCAGCAGGAAGACGGCACAAGCGACGTACCCGGCCCCGATCCCACCGAAGTACGTCGCCAGCCCGGTGCCGACCAGCGCGCCGAGGACCTGCGACAGCGCGACCCATCCCCCGACAGTCCCCCGCTGCAGCGTCGGCACCCGGTCCGGCACCGCCGCGGTGATTGCTGCGAGCACCATGTTTCCGAACAGCTGCACCAGGCACCAGCCGACCAGCATCCACGCGACCGACGCGACCCCGGACAGCACGAGCAGGCCGGCAGCTCCGCCGACCGCGCCGGCCAGCACCCACGGCACCCGGCGGCCGAAACGCGACGTCGTCCGGTCCGAGATCGCGCCCGCGACCGGGTTCGCGACCACCGACACCGCCGCACCGACGCCCGTCACCAGACCGAACACGAACTCCTTGTCGTCCGGAGCAACCGCCTCGGACTGTTGCGCGAGGATCACCTGGATCGGTCCGAGCCAGGCGGCGAAGACCCCGACGTTCGCCAGTACGACGGCCGCCGTCCAGCGCGACCGGACCCGGACGACCGGCTCGGCGAACGCCGTCGGCACGACCCCCGGCTCGGGAATCATCCCCGGCTCTGCGCGATCACGTCACGGAACCAGTGGTACGACGCTTTCGGCGTCCGCACCTGGGTAGCGAAGTCGACGTGCACGAGCCCGAACCGCTGCGAGTACCCGGCCGCCCACTCGAAGTTGTCCAGCAGCGACCATTGGAAGTACCCGCGGACGTCGACGCCGTCGTCCATCGCCTGTCGAAGCGACCGCAGGTACCCGTCGAGGTAGTCGATCCGCCGCTGGTCATCGACGGTGTCGCCGTACGCGCATCCGTTCTCGGTGATGTACACCGGTGGCAGCCGGTCGCCGTACCGGTCCTTGAAGATGCGCAGGATCTCACCGAACGCCGACGGTACGACCGGCCAGCCGAAGTCGGTCCGCGGGTAGCCCTCGAGCGAGCGCGGCTCGAACGGCACGCCGGGCGGCAGCAGGATCCCGTCGGTGGCCGCGGTGTCGGCCCGACCGGTGGCGGCACCCACCGACACCGGCGCGTAGTGATTGATCCCGAAGAAGTCCAACGGCTCGCTGATGACCTTCAGATCGTCGGACACCGGCCCGGGCATCGCGGCCTCGTAGCCCGGCGGATAGGCACCGAGCAGCACCGGGTCGGCGAACAGCCAGTTGATCAGGTTGTCGTACAGCGCGGCCGCTTCCTTGTCCTCCTCGCTGTCGCTCGCCGGCCAGGTCGGTGCGTGGTTGCCGGCGATCCCGACGTTCGTCGCGCCGGCCGCCCGTAGTGCCTGCACGGCGCGGCCGTGAGCCAGCAACTGGTGGTGCGCGACCGGCAGCGCGTCGAACATCAACTCGCGACCGGGAGCGTGCGCGCCGAGCGAGTAGCCCATCAGGGTGAGCACCATCGGCTCGTTGACGGTGATCCACATCGGCACCCGGTCGCCGAACCGCGCGGCCAGGATCTCCGCGTAGTCGGCGAAGCGGTCGGTGATCGACCGCTCCAGCCACCCGCCGGCGTCCTCCAACGGCTGCGGGGTGTCCCAGTGGTACAGCGTCGGCGCCGGCTGGATCCCGGCGCCCAGGAGCGTGTCGATCAGCCGGTCGTAGAAGTCCAGCCCGGCCGCGTTTGCCGGCCCGCCGCCCGACGGCTGGATCCGCGGCCAGGAGAACGAGAACCGGTAGGTGCCGACCCCGAGGTCCCGCATCAGCGCGACGTCCTCGGCGTACCGGTGGTAGTGGTCGCAGGCCACTTCACCGGTGTCGCCGCCGAGGATCCGCCCCGGCCCGGCGCAGAACGTGTCCCAGGTCGACGGGCCGCGGCCATCCTCGGCCACGGCCCCTTCGATCTGGTACGCCGACGTCGACACGCCCCACCGGAAGTCAGGGCCGAAGGTCAGGTCAGCTGTCATCCACATCATCCTCACCGGGCTTCGGAGCAGGCTGGTCCGGGCGGACGATCACCGCCGTACCGTAGGCGGCGACCTCGCTCATCGTGTTGGCGATCTCGGTGCAGTCGAACCGCATCGCCAGGATCGCGTTCGCGCCCATCTGCTGGGCCATCTGGCACATCCGCATCACCGCGACGTGCCGTGACTCGGCCAGCATCTGGGTGTACTCCGGCACCTCGCCGCCGGCCAGCGACCGGAAGCCGGCGGTGAAGTTCGACCCGAAGTCGCGGCTGCGCACGGTCAGCCCGAAGACCTCGCCGAACACCGTCTCCGCGGTGTACCCGGGCAGGTCGTTCATGGTCGAGACCAACACCGGGTACGGCGATCCCGGCGGCGCGATGTGTGGCGCGTTCTGCCGCGCCGGCCGGTAGTTGCCGGGGGCTTGTCCGTACCCGGGCTGCCCGTACCCCTGCGGCGGCGGGCCCTGCTGGTAGCCCTGCTGCGGTGGCGCGTAACCGGGCGGCGGGCTCTGCTGGTAACCCTGCTGCGGCGGGTACGGCTGGTTCGGGTTCGGGGGGAAGTTCTGGTTCATGCCCTCATCCTGACAGGCCATGGAGCGTCATTGCCGGTAGACCTGAAGCTCGTACAGCGAGTACCCGTACGCCGTCGCCCGCTGCGTCCCGGTGACCCGCACGTACCGCGCCGGCGCCGCCTCGAACCGGACGACGTCCTCGCCGCCGTCCCCGGTCGTGGTCGCGAACACCCGCCGCCAGGACGTCCCGTCCCGCGACACCTCCACCGTGTACGCCTTTCCGTACGCGGCCTCCCAGTGCAGCACCACCCGCCGGATCGCCTGCTCGTTGCCGAGGTCAACCTTCAGCCACTGCGGGTCGGACCAGTCGCTCGCCCATCGGGTGGACAGCTTCCCGTCCACGGAGTTCGGCGGCGGGGAGTCGAACCAGCCTCGCTCGCAACTGCTCGCCGTCGCGGTCCTCCCCGTGGCCAGGTTGCTCACGTCGTCACCCCGCCGGGCCGGGAACTCGATCACCTGCTGGTACGTCGGCCGGTTGACCCAGGCAATCCGGTCCTGGGTGATGCCGCCCATCGGGTTGTGCACGATCTGGTCCGTGCAGTACTGGTCACCCGCCGCGCAGTCGCCGCTCGCCGGGTACGTCGTCGTCGCCGGCACCTTGGTGGCCGCGAGCAACGAATCGGCGAGCACCGTCCGGCAGGCGGCCAGCGAACCGGCCCCGCAGTACGTCACCGGTTGCGGGGTCTGCACCGGATCGCCGAGCACCTTGCGCAGGTCGCGCTGCACGAAACCCCACCACCCGCTCTGGAACGCTGATCCCTGCGCACCCGGCCGCTCGTCGATCTTCAGGTTCGCGACCAGGGCGGCGTACAGCTCGGGACCGAGATCCTTGAACTGGGCGGGGACGAGCAGCGGCCACCAGGCGTCGAGGATCCGGATGGCCTCGCTGTGGTCGTACACCGTCGACGACCCGTCCGGCGTCCGGCGGTGACTGCCGGCGTCTCGCCACGCGGTCAGCTTGGCGACCGCGTCGGCGACGGCCGGGTCGGTGATCGGGGCCGACGTGAGCACCCGGAGCAGGTAGGGCAGGACCTGGTCACCGCGGAGGTCGACGGTGGCAGCGTCCTCCATCGCCTCGACCAGCTTTCCCCGGGTGAACTTCTGTCCGCTGTCGATGACCGCCATGATCCGGTCGTCGAGCGGCTGGCTGCGGTAGACCGCGTTGTAGCCGAACTGTCCGTCGGACGCCGAGAACCCGGGCGCCTGCTTGTTGTTCCAGCTGGTCAGGTAGTCCTGGTCGACGACCTGCGGATGCTCGGCGGCCGGGGTGTAGGTCGCGCGGTTGGTGACCGGGTCCCAGCCCTGCCACTCGTACGAGCTCCAGGTCGGCAGGTTGGGATCGCCGCCGGCCGCGCGGACCGGGTTGTCACCGGAGTTGTAGTACGCGATCGACGTCTTGTCGGTGTAGAACCAGTTGAAGGTGTAGCCGATGGTGTGCGCCGCGGCCTCGAAGTCGGCCGCGGACCGGATCCGGTCCGGGTCGTTGAACTGCATGAACCCCAGCGCGGAGCCGGCCTCGTTGCCGTAGGTCGAGCGGTTCTTGGTGAACAGCACCGGCCGTCCGCCGACCGTGGCGCGATGCGTGACGATCCCGTACTTCGTCCGGAGGGCGACCAACGTGTACGACCCGGCCGGCTCCGACGAGCCGAGACTCGCGTACCACTCGTTGTGCCGCTCGAGCCGTTCGATGGGCAGGCAGCCGCCGCGGAACTCGTAGTGCTGCGAGTTCTTGGTCGGCGTCCCGCCGCCCGGCTCACACAGCGGTACGGCGAAGGTGTCGGTGATGTCCTGCCCGGCCGAGGTGGCGCTCCAGGAATAGTCCGGACCGCGGCCGATCAGGGTGTAGAAGTTCAGACCGGCGAAGGCGACACCGCGCGAGCTGACACCTGGGCCCTGGAGCTCCTGGCGGAGCAGCAGCTGCGGCGCGAAGTAGCCGGTCTGCGGACCGTAGACGGCGACCGGGTTGCCGCTGACCGTGTGCCGCCCCGACACGAGCAGCGCGTTCGACATGCCCTTGTCGGCGAAGCCGTCGGGGAACAGGCCCTGGTCGACGATGCCCCGCAGCGACTCCGAGCCCTTCGGCACCACCGGCTTCGCCGCAGGTACGACGGATTGATCGCTGACGTGTGGTTCCGGAACGACCGAGCCGCGATCGGGCATCGCCCGTCCGGCCGGGTGCGGACCGGTGACGCCGTACGGGAAGGTTGCACCGTTGTGCACGGTGGTGTTCGCCTCCGGGTCGTTCTGCGACCGGAACGACTCCCACACTTTGGTGCCCTGGGCAACGCCGTACTTCGCCTGCGCCGCCAGTAACGCCAGTGCGGACGTGACCTCGTGTCCGCCGCCGGTGCCGAAGATCCCGGCCACCACGGCCGCGGTGGCGACCACGTCGGTCACCTTCCATCGCGGAGTGGGCCAGTCCAGGCCGAGAGCGACGTACTCACCGGGGTACGCGATGCCGACCGTGTCGATGTAGTGGTTGACCCCGTCGACCCAGGCCTGGATGTCCTGCTGCATCTTCACGCCGTCGGCGCCGTACCGTTCGTCGGCGTCGTCGTACTGCTTCTGCAGGTCGGCCTCGGTGTACGGCGCGGTCCGCCAGAACTCCTGCTCGAACGCACGGTTGGCCGGCGCACCGCCCGCGAACGGGGTCAACCGGCCGCGGCCGAGATGCCGGAACACGTCCATCACGAACAACCGGTCCTGCGCCCCCGCGAACCCGGCGCCGAACATCACGCCCTGCCGGGTGGTGCCGGTGACGTGCGGGATGCCGCGCGACCTGTCCCGCACGATCGTGACGTCCGCACGCGGCTTGATCGTGCTCGCGACGTCGCCGGCCTTCACCCCGAACGACGCGTCGTCGAAGTACGCACCGAGGTCGTCGTCGGTGATGCCCTGGGAGTTCCAGACGAGGTTCTCGTACGGCTTCAGCGAGTCGCTGAAATGCGGCGGACGGGTGCCGAAACCCTTGAACAGCAGGAGATCCGTGAAGGTCGCGTGCCCGTTCTGCCCGGGCGTCACGATGTCGTCGCACTGCCCGACGCAGTAGCCGACCGGCACTGCGACGGCGGCTTGCGGCGCCGCCGGCGCGGCCTGGGCCGGCGCGGGAAGGGCAGCGAGCAGGGCGGCCGATGCGACCGCGGCGAACGCGGTCCGGTACGGACGGCGAAGGGTGGCGCGAGGTGTTCGCGGGGCGGTGCGAGGCGACACGGATCTCTCCCTCGGGACGCAGGACCAGCGGCAGGGGAGTTACGGAAACTGAGAATGACTCACCAGTAGGTAGCGGTCAAGATCTCGCGGTCCGGCTCTCGCCAACCACAGTCCGTGACCACTACTGTGTGCAGCACCATGAGCATCCATGATCGTTACCGGTTGAGTGTGGTGATCAATGCCAAGGGGACGTACACCCCGCTCGGGGTGTCGCGGAGTTCCCACGGGGTGGCGGAGGCCGTCGCGCAGGCGTTGCCGGAGTTCTTCGTCATGGACGAGCTCGCAGACCGGGCCAGTGAGGCGATCGCCCAGGTGACCGGCGCCCAGGCCGGCACGGTCGTGCACTGCACCGCCGCGGGCATCACCCTCTCGGTCGCGGCCACGATGACCGGCGGCGATCCGCGCCGGGTGGCGGCGTTGCCGGACACCACGGACCTGCACAACCGCGTCGTGATGCCGGCGAACCACGTCGTCAACTACGGCCACTCCAACCTGCAGGGCATCCGGATGGCCGGCGCCCACGTCGACCTCGCCGGTGACGAAACCCGTTGTGGCATCGACGATCTGGAGGAGGAGCTCGACGGGCCGGACATCGCGTGCCTGTTGCTGGTGTCGTCACGGCTCACCTCCGGCGAACCGATCGACCTGGTCGCCGCCGTGCGGGCAGCTCATCGTCGCGGCGTACCGGCGATCATCGACGGCGCGGCGCAGTTCCCGCGGATCGCGGACCTGCTGGCAACGGGCGCGGACCTCGTCCTGGTCAGCGGGCAGAAGTACCTCGGCTCCCCCACCGCCGGACTGATCGCGGGCAGCTGGCCGCTGGTGCAGTCGATCCGGGCACAGGACAAGGGCATCGGCCGGGTGATGAAGCCGACCAAGGAGGCCGTGATCGGTGTCCTGGCGGCACTCGAGGAGTGGCAGGCGGTCGACCGGGTCAAGTGGGAGGCGGACGAGCTCGCGAAGGTCGTCGCCTTCGTCGACGCCGTCGGCAGGATTCCCGGGGTGTCGGCGGACGTCGTCCCCGATCCCACCGGTCTGCAGGTGTCACGCGCCGTCGTGCGGGTGCCGGACGCGAAGCGCGTGGCCACGGAACTCGAGGCCGGAGTGCCGTCGATCTACGTGATGACGGACCGGGTCGACGCCAACGAGCTGATGTTCGAGCTCATCCCGCTGACCGGCGACGAGATCGCCGCCGTACTGGCGAGGCTGTGGGCCGTTCTGACCTGACGAGGGCCCCGGTTTTCCTTCAACGAGAACCAGGGCCCTCGGTCGATCAGCGCTGGTACGACCGGTTCTCGGTCCGGCGGGGGCCGTTGCCCCGGCGCGGACCACTGCCACCGCGGCCGTCGTGACCGCGGCCCGGGCGGCTGCTGCCGAACCGCTTGCCGCCGCCCTTGCCGTACCGCTGCGGCTTCGGCGCCGGCAGCTTCACCGGATACCCCGACGGCTTGCTGCCGCCGGTCAGTCCGGTGACCAGCTCGTCGCCCGGACGGACCTTCACCGGAGCGGCCTCGACACCGGCCGACTCCGCCAGCCGGACCATTCCGCGCCGCTGGTGCGGCAGGACCAGGGTGACGACCGCGCCCTTGCCACCGGCCCGCGCCGTCCGCCCGGCCCGGTGCAGGTAGTCCTTGTGGTCGGCCGCCGGGTCCGCCTGGACGACCAGGCCGACGTCGTCGACGTGGATGCCGCGAGCCGCGACGTCCGTTGCCACCAGCACCGGTACCGAACCGTCCTTGAACTGGTCGAGCGTCCGGTTCCGCGCGCCCTGGGTCAGGCCGCCGTGCAGCGCTGCGGCCATCACACCGCGGTCGCGCAGCTGGGTGGCGACGCGGTCAGCGCCCAGCTTGGTGCGGACGAACACGAGCGTGCGGCCGTCGCGGCTGGCCAGCTCGGCCGTCAGCGACTGCTTGTGCGCCGGCTCGATCACCAGCAGGTGGTGCTCCATCGTGGTCACGGTGGCCTGGCCGGACTCGGTCGAGTGCGTGACCGGGTCCTTCAGGTACGTCTTCACGATGGTGTCGACGTCGTTGTCCAGCGTCGCCGAGA
Organism: Kribbella turkmenica; assembly: GCF_004348725.1. Classification (GTDB taxonomy): domain Bacteria; phylum Actinomycetota; class Actinomycetes; order Propionibacteriales; family Kribbellaceae; genus Kribbella; species Kribbella turkmenica. Next base: position 32,843 of record NZ_SMKR01000054.1, on the reverse strand, counting down.
ACAGCAGCCGCTGCCCCTCCGGCGGCGTCATGTCGAGCAGCGTGGTGACCGCCGGCATGAAGCCCATGTCGCACATGTGGTCGGCCTCGTCGAGGACGGCGACCTCCACCGCACCCAGGTCGGCCGCACCCTGCTCACACAGGTCGATCAGCCGGCCGGGGGTCGCGATCAGGAGGTCGACACCGCGACGGAGCGCCTCGATCTGCTTCGGGTACGGCAGGCCGCCGGCGATCAGCTTCAGCGACACGTTCATCACGTGCGCCAGCGGCTCGAGGGCGTCGTGCACCTGCATCGCCAGCTCACGGGTCGGCACCAGCACCACGCCGCGCGGGCGGCGGGACTCGGTGTGCCCGCCGGCCAGCCGCGTCAGCGTCGGCAGGCCGAAGCCGAGCGTCTTGCCGGAGCCGGTCTGGCCGCGGCCGAGCACGTCCTTGCCGGCCAGCGCGTCCGGGATGGTCGCGGCCTGGATCGGGAACGGCGCGGTGATGCCGTCCCGGGCCAGCCGCTGCACGAGCCGGGGCGCCAGGCCGAGGGCGGCGAACTGGTTGTCCGCGGCAACAGTCCCCAGATCCACCGGCTCCTCCCGCCGCTTGGTCTCCTGGTACGACGGCCGCTCGCCGCGATCGTCCCGCCGGTACGACGGCCGCTCGTCCCGGGCGGAGTTCGACCGGTCGGCCCGCCGATAGCCCGACCGGTCGTCCCGGCTGACCTGCGGACGGTCGTCCCGGTTGTACTGCGGGCGGTCGGACCGGTCGAACCGCGGACGGTCCTCGCGGTTGACCTGCGGACGGTCGTCGCGGCTGTACTGCGGGCGGTCGGACCGGCCGCGGTCGTCCCGGTTGCTGTAGCCCGGCCGCTCGTCACGGCCGAAGCTCCGCCGGTCGTCGCGGTTGACCTGCGGACGGTCGTCGCGGCTGAACTGCGGACGGTCGGACCGGCGGTCGTCGTCGGACCGTCGGGGCTCGGTGGTGCGGTCGGCGCGGTAGCCCTTCACCGGGCGGTTGTCGCCACGACGGTTGTCACGGGTGTCGTCGGTGCCGGCCTGCGCGGCCATCCGCTCGCCGTACGACTGGGTCTGGAACTTCTTGTGCCGCGGCTTCTTGATCCGGCTGTCGGCCTGGTTGCCGTCGGCGGGGAAGCTTTCCTGGTGGTGCTGGGTCACGCAAGAACTCTCTCTCAACGTCACGGACGAATGGCCGGATCGCAACCGCACAGAAAGGCCGGTCACAGCTGTGACCGGTCTGGACGTGCTGAGCAGGAGACGGGCATCGACCTGCGGGTGCTATCGCGTTGCACCCATGTCGCCGGGGACCTTCAGCCGGATGCTGAAACCGACGGGTCGGAGCGCCTGGGAAAATCTCTGGTGACGCGACGCGCGCACCGACACAAGAAAGTATACCCGACCCCGGCCGGTCCCCTGACCACCCGGGAACCCGACCAGACCAGCCACCCCACTGGCCTGCCCTGTAGTTCAAGTGAGCTTGAGTTCTTGCGCGCTCGTCCTAGGGTGGCGGTATGGCGGAGGAGAACGTTCCGAGTAAGGATCACTGGCTGTCCATCGGGGAGATCGCCCACCGGTCCGGAGTCGCCGCGTCGGCGTTGCGGTTCTACGAGGACCAGGGCCTGATCCGGTCCCGGCGGACGGCCGGAAACCAGCGTCAGTACCAGCGGAGCACGTTGCGCCGGATCGCGTTCGTGCAGGCGGCCCAGCGGGTCGGGCTGGCGCTGGCCGAGATCAAGGGCGCGCTGGACTCGCTGCCGGACGACCGGACGCCGACCCGCGCCGACTGGAGCCGGTTGTCGAGGTCGTGGCGGAGCCGGCTCGACGAGCGGATCGCCGAGCTCGAGCGGCTGCGCGACGACCTGGACGGCTGCATCGGCTGCGGCTGCCTCAGCCTGCAGCGCTGCAACCTCTACAACAAGGCCGACCGGCTGGCCGAGCGCGGCCCCGGCGCCCGCATCCTGAACGTCGGCATCCCCGGCGAGTGACCGGCATTCGGTCGAACGACTGTCCGGATCGACATAGGCAGCGGGTTATGACACCCATAGAACCGCGGCGGCCAGTCGAGGGTTAACCCCCGAGTTCTTCCCGATCTGGTGCGGAATGTCCGGAGTGTTGGCAGCATCCGGTCTGTAGCGAACAGTAATCCGCTGGTCGCTTTCCGCCACAGATCCGGAGTGAGGCCTCCATGTCGCATCGCCGTATCCTGACTTCGCTCGCGGGGCTCGCCGCCGCCGCACTGGCCGTCCCCACCTTCGCCGCCGCGTCCCCCGCCCCGGCACCGGCGGCCCCGTCCGTGTCCACCTCGGCCACCCGTGCCGCGTACACCGGTTCGGCGCAGGACCAGGCCGCCACCAAGGCCTTCTACGACGCCGTGATGAAGTCGGCGCAGGCCAAGCGCGCCAAGGCCGGCAACGCGGCCGCCGCGGTCACCGTCACCTACGCCGTCGACGCGCCGACCTTCCGCAACCAGATCAACTCCAGCACGTCGATCTGGAACTCGTCGGTCGACAACGTGACCCTGGTCGAAGGCAGCAGCTACGACTTCTACTACACCGAGGGCAACGACCCGCGCGGTTCGTACGCCTCCACCGACGGTCACGGCCGCGGCTACATCTTCCTGGACTACGCCCAGTCGCAGCAGTACGACCCGCTCCGCATCACCGCTCACGAGACCGGCCACGTGCTCGGCCTGCCGGACCACTACTCCGGCCCCTGCTCCGAGCTGATGTCCGGCGGCGGCCCCGGCCCGTCCTGCACCAACGCCTACCCGGACGCCAACGAGCGCGCCCGGGTGGACCAGCTCTGGGCCAACGGCATCGCGTCCGCCGCGAAGGCCGCCTACAGCAAGTAGGCGACCCCAGGCCCTTCGGCCCGGAACCGCCCGGCAGGGGACGGTCCGGGCCGAAGTCCCGTCCGGCGCCAGAACACGATATGAGACGTATCCTGTCGCCGCCGGACCTTCGGCTTCGTTACCAGTTCTGACCTGTCGCGGGGCCGGTCGAGCCACGGACGACGAGCTCGGGGCGGAACAGGAACTCGGTGTGCGGGGTGGTGTGGCCGCGGACCTCTTCCAGCAGGGACTGGACCGCGGCCAGGCCCATCGCCTGGACCGGCTGACGGATGGTGGTCAGCGGCGGATCGGTGAACTCCATCATCGGGGCGTCGTCGTAGCCGACCACCGAGACGTCGCCGGGGACGGACAGACCGCGCTGGCGGGCCGCCCGGATGACCCCGAGCGCCATCATGTCGGAGCCGCAGATGACCGCGCTGACCTCGGCGTCCAGCAGCTGCTGCGCCGCCGCGGCGCCGCCTTCGACCCCGAACATGCTCAACGCGACCAGCTTGTCGAACTCGTGGTCCGCGAGGCCCAGCTGGGCCTTCATCGACGTCCGGTAGCCGGCCAGCTTGCGCTGCACCACGATGAACCGTTCCGGCCCGGAGGCGAAGCCGATCCGGCGGTGGCCGAGGGCGACGACATGGGACACGGCCAGCTCCATCGCGGCGAACTCGTCCGAGGAGACGAACGGCGCCTCCACCTCCGGCAGCCAGCCGTTCACGAACACCACCGGCAGCCGCCGGTCCACCAGCGCCCGGTAGCGCTCGTGGTCGGCACCGGTGTCGGCGTGCAGGCCGGAGACGAAGATGATCCCGGAGACGCCGCGCTCGAGCAGCATCTCGACGTACTCCTCCTCGGTCGCCCCGGACGGCGACTGCGTGCACAGCACCGGCGTGAACCCGCGCTGCGACAGCGCCGACTCGATCACCTGGGCGAACGCGGGAAAGATCGGGTTGATCAGCTCCGGCATCACCAGCCCGATCAGTCCCGCCGACCGGCGGCGCAACCTGGTCGGCCGTTCGAACCCGAGGATGTCGAGCGCGGTCAGCACCGACTGCTTGGTCTCCTCGGCCACCCCCGGCTTGCCGTTCAGCACTCGCGAGACCGTGGCCTCGCTCACCCCCGCCTTGGCCGCGATGTCCGCCAGCCGTGCTCTGCTGCTCACGCCCGGCACTGTACCCAGTGGACGTTGTTCTTGCAGCAAGATCCTGCAAGATCCTGCAAGATCCTGCAAGCCCGGCGTGGGGTTGCCCCGGACTGCGCACAGTTGTCCACTACGTGAACAGAACACACACGTCACACGCCGTACACCTTGTCAGGACGAGCCTGCCGGGTGAGGATAAGCGCACCCCCGCCCGGGGGCCTTTACTCGGATCGTCCGGCACGTTCCTGCCGGTGAAGGGATGTAATCGTCATGGCCACTGTGTCTTTCAAGGCGGCAACCCGGGTGTACCCCGGTTCCGACAAGCCCGCCGTCGACAAGCTCAACCTCGAGATCGAGGACGGCGAGTTCATGGTTCTCGTCGGCCCGTCGGGTTGCGGCAAGTCCACCTCGCTCCGGATGCTCGCCGGCCTCGAAGAGGTCAACGAGGGCTCCATCTACATCGGCGACCGGGACGTCACGCACCGTCCGCCGAAGGAGCGCGACATCGCGATGGTGTTCCAGAACTACGCGCTCTACCCGCACATGTCGGTCGCCGACAACATGGGCTTCGCGCTGAAGATGCAGGGTGTCTCCAAGGAGGACCGGGCCAAGCGCGTGCAGGAAGCCGCCAAGCTGCTCGGCCTGGAGGAGTACCTGGACCGCAAGCCGAAGGCACTGTCCGGTGGTCAGCGTCAGCGGGTCGCCATGGGCCGCGCGATCGTCCGTAACCCGCAGGTCTTCCTGATGGACGAGCCGCTGTCGAACCTCGACGCCAAACTGCGCGTCCAGACCCGCACCCAGATCGCCGAGCTGCAGCAGCGTCTCGGCGTCACCACCGTCTACGTCACCCACGACCAGGTCGAGGCCATGACGATGGGCGACCGGGTCGCGGTGCTGAAGGACGGCCTGCTGCAGCAGGTCGACACCCCGCTGAACCTGTACGACCACCCGAAGAACAAGTTCGTCGCGGGCTTCATCGGCTCGCCGGCGATGAACCTGCTGACCGCGGACATCACCGAGGGCGGCGCGAAGCTGGGCGACTACATCGTCCCGCTCGAGCGCAGCCTCCTGGCCAAGGCCGGCAACGACAAGACGCTGACCCTGGGCGTCCGGCCGGAGGCCTTCAAGGTCGCCGACCAGGGCCTGCCGGTTCACGTCGCCGTGGTCGAGGAGCTTGGCGCCGACGCCTACCTCTACGGCACCGCGGAGCACAACAACGAGCACCAGCAGATCGTCGCCCGGATCGACGCCCGGATGCCGGTCGAGAAGGGTTCGACCATCCACCTGGCGGCCCTGCCCGACAAGCTGCACCTGTTCTCCACCTCCACCGAGGAGCGGCTGACCGCCTGATCAGCTCCTAGGTCGTACGGCGACGGCCCCGGGTGGTTCGTCCACCCGGGGCCGTCGCCTGTCCACCGGACGGTGACGACGTCAGGTGACCCGGCGACGCCGGGCGTCCCGGGTCGCGGGGTGGTCCGCCGGATTCAGGTTGGTCTGCTTCACCAGGTAGTGCGGGCGCTGCTTGGTCTCGTAGTAGATCCGGCCGATGTACTCGCCGATCACCCCGAGCATCACCATCTGCAGACCGCCGAGCCCGATGATCGCCGCGATCAGCGTGACGTACCCGGGCATTTCGACCCCGTGCAGGACCGCCACCGCGATCACCCAGACGGCGTACCCGGCAGCGATCGCGGTCATCAACAGGCCGACGTAGATCGCCAGCCGCAGCGGGCGGTTGTTGAACGAGAGCAGGCCGTCCAGCCCGTACTCGAGCAGCCGCCGGAACGTCCACCGGCTCTTCCGCCCGCACTGCTTCACGTTGTCGTACTCGAACAGGATCGACTCGAACCCGATCCAGGCGAACAGGCCCTTGGAGAACCGGTTGTACTCCCCCAGCTCCAACAGGCCGTCGACGGCCCGGCGGGACAGCAGCCGGAAGTCGCCGACCCCGTCCGTCAGCTCGACGTCGGCCCATCTGTTGATCAGCCAGTAGTACAGCCGGGCGATCAGCGTCCGGGTGGCCGGGTCGCCGATCCGGTTGCGCCGCGCGATCACCTGGTCGAAGCCGCGCTCGTACAGCGCCAGCATCCGCGCGATCAGCTCCGGCGGATGCTGCAGGTCGGCGTCCATGATCACCACCGCGTCGCCGGCGGCGTACCGGAGGCCGGCCAGCATCGCGGCCTCCTTGCCGAAGTTGCGGCTGAAGGACAGGTAGCGCACCGACGGATCGGTGTCCGCGAGCTGTACCAGCGCGTCCAGGGTCCCGTCGTCGCTGCCGTCGTCGACGTACACGATCTCGTACGGCCGGCCGATCGCGGCCAGGTCGCGGCTGACGGCCTCATGGAACCGCTCGATCACCTCGACCTCGTTGAAGCACGGCACCACCAGGCTCAACCGCATCGTCATCCTCATCCGTCCAACCCGAGCACGTCGGCCCCACTAGTATCCAGATCGGAGCTTTGCGCGAGTTTTCGCCAGGCGGATTGAGCAGAGAGGCAGCCAGTGGTTTCCGACGACAGTGCTGTACCACGGCGATCGGCAGTCCTGCCCGCCCTGGTCGCCGGAGTGCTGGCGGCGGCGGTGTTCACCGCCTCCGGAATCATCCGCGGCACCTTTCCCTTCGGTTCACTGTCCCGCAGTACCAACGATCTCGGTACCCAGTACATCCCTTTCTTCGCCCACCTGTGGGACGTCCTGCACGGCCGCGCCCAGGGTGATCTGCTCTTCAACTGGCAGAGCGCCTTCGGCGTCGGCTTCCTCGGCGACTACGGCGTCGTCCTCGGCAGCCCATTGTCCCTGCTGGTGGGGCTCTTCCCGCGCGACCAGATCGACCTGGCCGTCTATGTCGTCACCGTCCTCAAGCTCAGCCTGGCGGCCGCCGCGATGGCGGTCCTACTACTGAAGATGTCACCAGGACCCCGTTGGGTTGCGGCGATTCTCGGGGCGTCGTACGGCGTCTGCGGCTGGGCGATCGACGACGCCGCGTACGTGCCGATGTGGCTGGACGGCCTGATCGCGCTGCCGATGTTCTTCCTGGTGGCCGAGTGGTCACTGTGCCGGACCAACCGGCTGCTCAGCGTGCTCGTGGTCGGCGTGTTCTGGGTCTCCAACTTCTATACGGCGTACATGGCAACCATCGCGGCCGGGCTCTACCTGATCGCGCGCGTGCTGACCAGCGACCTGGCCTGGACCTCGCGGCTGTGGGGTGTGCTGCGGTTCGGCCTCGCGTTCGTGCTCGGGCTGGGGCTGGCGGCACCGATCCTGCTCCCGGTCTTCGCCGCCAACGACATCGCGACCCCGTCGCCGTCCGGCATCTTCAGCCCGTCGCCGGTGGACGTGTTCCTGTCCCGGTTGCTCCCGCTGTCCGAGGGCGTCGGCCGGACCGCGAGCCTGTACGTCGGCACGGCCGCGCTGCTGCTCGCCCTGACCCTGCCGTTCCACCGGTACGTCGCGGTCCGTACCAAGGCGGTCTGGATCGTCACCGTGGTCGCGCTCGCGTTGTCGTTCCGGTGGACGCCGACGCAGGAGATGTGGCACGGCTTCGACACCCCGAACGGCAGTCAGTACCGTGAGGCGTTCGTCCTGTGCGGCGTGATCGTCGTGACGGCGTGGCTCGCGGTCGCGCCCCGGCTGCCCGGTCCGCTGGCCGCGCTGGGTGGAGTGGGCCTGCTCGCGGTCATCGCCGTACTGTCCGCTGGCAGTCCGCTGCTGACCGATCACGCGACGACCGTCCTGATCGTCTCCGGCGTGGTCACGTTCGTTGCGTCCGGCACCATTTGGGCGGTCCGGCGCTCGGCCGCACTCGGCCGGAGCAAGTGGCCGGTCGCGGTCGCCTTCGCCGCGGTGATGGCCGTCGTGGCCGTCGAGACCACCTGGACCGCGGTGGTGACGGACGAGCAGCGGTCGAAGGTCCTCAGCGCGGTGGTCCAGCCGTGGGACCAGCACCGGACCGACCAGTCCGACGCGATCGCGGGTGCCGGCGACTGGCCGAAGTACCGGGCCGATCCAGGTACATGGGTGACACCGAACGACTCGATCCTGCTCGGTGGCCAGGGTGCCGGGCTGTACAGCAGCCTGCTGCCGTCGACCCTCAACAAGACGCTGACCGAGCTCGGCTTCGGCTGGACCGGCTACGGCCGGGCGTCCGAAGACCTCGAGCACCCGGTGATCGACGCGATCTTCTCGATCGGCGCCCGCCTGCACGTGCGGCCCGGGAACGTCGAGGAGATCACCCGGACCTCGGTGCCACCGCTGGTGACCCTCCGCCGGCGACTCGGTCAGACGGACGCCTCGAACGCGTTCGTCGCGCAGGAGCGGCTTCTCGGCACCCAGGTGTACGAGATCCCGGAGTACCGCGGCAGCAAGTCGACCACCGGCGGGGACGTGAAGGTGGTCGGGCACTGCACCCCGGGTACGACGGTGTACCTGCATCAGCCGCGGGTCTCCGGTGAGGCCCAGCTGACCGGCGGTACCGAGTGGCAAGGACTGACCGCGACCCGCCGGCCGGCCATCACCACGAACAGCGCGATGGTCCGCCTCGGCACCGTCCCGGCGTCCGGTGTGGTGTCGGCCGAGATCAGGTTCGCCGACAGCCCCGTACGGATCACCCCCACCGGCGCGCTCGGCTGTCTCGACGAGCAGAAGCTCGCACAGGCGGTGCGGCAGTTGCAGGCGGGCGGGGCGACGGACGTGGAGGTCGGCGGCCACTCCATCAGTGCGACGCTGCGTCCGGGGAGCAGGGGGTACGCCGTGGTCGCGGCGCCGAGGTTGCCCGGATGGCAGTGCGCGGTCGACGGCGGGGAAGCCCGGACGCCCCGGGACTACGGTGGTCTGATCGCCGTCCAGCTCCCGAACGGCGCCGAGCGGCTCGACTGCACCTACAGCCCGCCCGGCCTGCGCCGCGGCCTTGCGCTGGCCGCGGTCGCCGCCGCGATCACCCTCGGCCTCGTGCTCTTCGGCCGGCTCCGCCGGAGCCGCGTCGCGCGACCGGCCCCGCCCCACTAGGAGTTGACGTCCCGGCGGTGGAAGACGGCTCCACCGAGCAGGACCAGGACGACCGCGACGATGCCGAGGTACCAGGCGCCGTGCTCGAACGAGAGCGTCTTCTCGATGCTGTTGCAGACGTAGTTGCCACCGTCACCACCCCCGCACTCGTTGACGTAGTACGTCGTGTCGTGCCGGACGAAGGCGTCGAAGTTCAGCTTCACCAGCCACGGCTGGGCACTGTTCAGGAACCCGGCGAAGACTCCCTCGATCAGGACCAGATACCCCATCGCGACCCCGATCGCGGCCGCGGTGTGCCGCAGCAGCAGGCCGACCACGCCGCCGAGCGCGGCGCCGATCGCGACCAGCAGGACGGCACGGCCTCCGATCGCGGTGAGGTCACCCCAGACCTCCGCCGTCGTCCCCGACGTGTCGCCGAGCCGGCCGATGATCAGGTACGTGCCGAGAAGGAGGATCGAGAGGACGACGCCCGCCACCGGGACGAACCCGAGCGCGGCGGCCAGCAACTTGCTGCCGTAGACCCGCAACCGCCGCGGTTCGAAGGTCAGCCAGTTGCCGATGGCACCGGTACTGAACTCCGCCCCGACGAAGCTCGCACCGATCAGGAAGGCCGCGAACACCAACAGGTACGACGCTCCGAGCAGCCGGTCCGGGGTCGTCTCGGCGAACACCACCCGCGGCTTGCCGAAGTCGTCGACGGTCGGCTCCCGGAAGTTGCAGAGCTCCTCCTTCGCCGGCTTCGGATCGGGCTGCTTGTCCCAGTCCGCCTCGCACCGGCGGCGATCCTCCTCACCGTTCTCGACCCAGTACGCGTGCGCGGCCTCGTACTGCAGCTGCGCCGACCGCTGCTCCTCGGCGGACAACGGCCGGGCGTCGTTCCAGACGACCACCAGCAGCAACGCGGTGATCACCAGGACGCCGAGGACGCCGACCACGGTCAGGCGGCGGGCGGCCAGCCGGCGGAGCTCGACTCCGGTGAGACGCAGCATCACAACCCCTCTTCGGCGGTCAACTCGAGGAACACCGACTCGAGGCCGGCGCGGACCGGGATCAGCTCGGACACGTAGAGCTCCTGGTGGGCCAGTCGGCGGGTCACGTCGGCCGGGTGCTCGGCGCCGTCGACGAGGAGGTACCTGCCGTCCGGCCGCACCGTCATCCCCGCCGCGGTCAGGATCCGGGCCGCCGCCTCATGGTTGTCGACGGCAACCTTGACGGTGGCGGCCGTACCGCCGCCGATCACCTCGGCCACCGATCCGGAGGCCAGCAGCCGGCCGTGGCCGATGATCGAGACGGTGTCGGCGACCTGCTCGACCTCGGCCAGGATGTGGCTGCTGACCAGGACGGTCCGGCCCTGGTCGCCGAGGCCGCGCATGGTCTCCCGGATCTCCCGGATACCGGCCGGGTCGAGCCCGTTGGTGGGCTCGTCGAAGATCAGCAGGTCGGGTTCCTTCAGCAGGGTCGCGGCGATCGCCAGCCGCTGCTTCATGCCGAGCGAGTACGTCCTGAACCGGTCCCGGCCGCGGTCGCCGAGCGAGGTCTGCTCGAGCACCTCGCCGACCCGGCTCCGGGGCGCACCGATGGCTTCGGCGAGCAGTTCGAGGTTCTTCCGGCCGCTGAACGCCGGGAAGAACTTCGGTGACTCGACGATCGCACCGATCCGGCCGACCACCTCCGGCAATCTGACCGGCACCGGCCGGCCGAACACCGTCATCGAGCCGGCGTCCGCCCGGACCAGCCCGAGCAGCATCCGGATCGAGGTGGTCTTCCCGGACCCGTTCGGCCCGAGGAACCCGTGCACGCCACCGACCGGCACGTCCAGGTCGAGTCCCTGGACGGCCACGATCCGGCGGCCCCGGCGGGTGCGGTACGTCTTGCGCAGGCCGCGCGTACAGATGGCCAGCTCCGGCATGTGACCCCCTTGTCGAGCCAGTAGACGCACAGCTTGGCAGGTTTGTTGCCCGGGCGCTCCGAAGATACCCCATCCCGGTATCGCGTCAGGACTTGCGTTCGATACCCCAAGGGGGTAAGTTCATCCCTGTCGACATACCCCTGAGGGGTAGCTGCAGGAGCTGAAGGAGCTTGAGATGACCACCGACGCCGAGCACGTGCACGGATACACCGCCGAGAAGAGCAGCCACCTGAAGCGGCTGCGGCGGATCGAGGGCCAGGTCCGTGGCCTGCAGCGGATGGTCGAGGAGGACAAGTACTGCATCGACATCCTCACCCAGGTCTCGGCGGCGACGAAGGCCCTGCAGTCGTTCTCCCTGGAACTGCTCGACGAGCACCTGGCCCACTGCGTGGTCGAGGCCGCGCAGAAGGGCGGTCCGGAGGCCGAGGAGAAGGTCCGCGAAGCCTCCGACGCGATCGCCCGCCTGGTCCGTAGCTGAACTACCCGACACAATTTTCGAGGAGCACCGATATGCCCACCACGACCTACTCCGTCACCGGCATGACCTGCGGCCACTGCACCGCCGCGGTCACCGAGGAGATCAGCAAGCTGACCGGTGTCCAGCAGGTCAGCATCGACCTCGTCGCGGGTGGCACCTCCGCGGTGCACGTGACGAGTGAGTCCGCTCTCGACGAGGCCGCCGTCCGCGAGGCCGTCGACGAGGCGGGCTACGAACTGGCGGCGTCGTGAGCCGGGCCGCCGCGCTCCGGCTCGGCGCGTTCGCCGGTGCGCTCGCGCTCGCCTTCGGGGCGGCGTTCGCGATCGGCACCGCGGTCGACCCGATCGCGGCGGCCGACACCACCTCCGCCCCGGTCCACGAAGAGGAGATGGGCGGTATGGAGCAGTCAGCAGGGCACGGGTCGGGCCACAGCGAGTCCGGCGGGCAACTGCCCGGGCTCGCGGTCTCCGAAGCCGGGTACACCCTGACCCCCGCGACGACGTTCTACCGGTCCGGAACGAAGACCGAGCTGCGCTTCACCATCCAGGGACCGGACGGCAAGCCGGTCACGGAGTACACCGAGACGCACGAGAAGGACCTGCACCTGATCGTCGTGCGGCGTGACCTGTCCGGGTTCCACCACGTGCACCCGACCCGGGACGCGAGCGGGACCTGGAGCATTCCGTTCACGTTCACCGCCGGCGGCACCTGGCGGCTGTACGCCGACTTCCAGCCGGCCGGGCTCGACCGGACGCTGACGCTGGGCACCGACGTCAACGTGTCCGGCCTCTACATCCCGGTCCCACTGAGCGAGCCGGCGAGCAGCTACAGCCTCGACGGGTACGACGTGACGCTCGCAGGCACGCCGGTCGCGGGCAAGGAGTCCGAGCTGACCTTCACGGTCAACCGGGGCGGCAAGCCGGTCACCGACCTGCAGCCGTACCTGGGCGCCTTCGGGCACCTGGTGTCCCTGCGCAGCGGCGACCTCGCCTACCTGCACAACCACCCCGCAGAGCACGCGGAGCCGGGCAGGAAGGGCGGGCCGGGAATCACTTTCGGCACCACCTTCCCGACCGCCGGGACGTACAGCCTGTTCCTGGACTTCCAGCACGCGGGTGCGGTCCGCACCGCGGAGTTCACCGTCACGGTGGGCACGGATGGGAAGACCGCGATCGTCCCGCCGAAGGAGCTCCCGGCGACCCAGGCCCCGGTCACGCCCGGGCACGAAGAGACCCCGCACGGCCACTGAGGAAGGAGGCACACAGCAATGACCACCGCAGAACCCGGTCAGTCCGTCGAACTCATCATCGGTGGCATGACGTGCGCCTCGTGCGCCGCCCGGGTGGAGAAGAAGCTGAACCGGATGGACGGTGTCACCGCGACCGTCAACTACGCCACCGAGAAGGCGAAGGTGACGTTCGCGGACGGCGTCACCACCGACGACCTGGTCGCCACCGTCGAGAAGACCGGCTACACCGCCGCCCTGCCGGCGCCGGCCGCCGACTCGCCGGAGGCCGAGCAGGCGGACGAGCTCAAGCCGTTGCGGGACCGGTTGTTCGCCGCCGTCGCGCTGGCCGTGCCGGTGATCGCGCTCGGGATGATCCCCGCGCTGCAGTTCGACTTCTGGCAGTGGGCCTCGCTGACGCTGGCCTTCCCGGTGGTCACGTGGGCGGCCTGGCCGTTCCACAGGGCCGCCTGGACGAACCTGCGGCACGGCGCCGCGACGATGGACACGTTGATCTCGCTCGGTGTGGTCAGCGCCTTCCTGTGGTCCTTGTACGCGCTGTTCGTCGGCGGTGCCGGCGAGCCCGGGATGAAGATGCCGTTCACGCTGATCCCGTCCCGGGGCGGCGGCGCCGAGGAGATCTACCTCGAGGTCGCGGCCGGCGTGACCACCTTCATCCTGGCCGGCCGGTACTTCGAGGCCCGCGCCAAGCGCCGGTCCGGCGCCGCGCTCCGGGCGCTGCTCGAGCTCGGCGCGAAGGACGTCGCCGTCCTGCGGGACGGGGCCGAGGTCCGGATCCCGGCCGACCAGCTGGCCGTCGGCGACCAGTTCGTCGTCCGTCCGGGCGAGAAGGTCGCCACCGACGGCGTGATCGTCAGCGGCAGCAGCGCGGTCGACGCGTCGATGCTGACCGGCGAGTCCGTGCCGGTCGAGGTCGGCGAGGGTGACGCGGTCGTCGGCGCGACCGTGAACGCCGGCGGCCGGCTCGTGGTCCGGGCCACCCGGGTCGGGTCGGACACCCAGCTGGCGCAGATGGCGCGGCTGGTCGAGGACGCGCAGAACGGGAAGGCCGCGGTCCAGCGGCTGGCCGACAGGGTGTCCGGGATCTTCGTGCCGGTCGTGATCGGGCTGGCGCTGGCGACGCTCGGGTTCTGGCTCGGCAACGGTTCGCCGGTGGAGGTCGCCTTCACCGCGGCGGTCGCCGTCCTCATCATCGCCTGCCCCTGTGCGCTCGGGCTGGCCACGCCGACCGCGCTGATGGTCGGCACCGGCCGCGGGGCGCAACTGGGCATCCTGATCAAGGGCCCGGAGGTCCTCGAGTCCACCCGGCGGATCGACACCGTCGTGCTGGACAAGACCGGCACCGTGACCACCGGCCGGATGGAGCTGGTCGACGTCCTGCTCGCCCCGTCGGAGGACCGGGCCGAGGTGCTACGGCTGGCCGGAGCGCTGGAGCACTCCAGCGAGCACCCGATCGCCGCCGCCATCGCCCGGGGAGCTCAGGCCGAGCTCGGCCGGTTGCCCGAGGTCGAGGACTTCGGCAACGTCGAGGGACTCGGCGTCCAGGGGATCGTCGACGGTCACGCCGTACTGGTCGGCCGGACCCGGCTGCTGGAGGAGTGGAGTCAGTACCTGCCGGACGAGCTGGCGCACGCGAAGGACCACGCCGAGGCCGAGGGCAGTACGGCGGTCGCGGTCGGCTGGGACGGTCAGGCGCGGGCGGTGCTGGTCGTCGCGGACACCGTGAAGGAGACGTCCGCGGAGGCGATCGGCCAGCTGAAGGCGCTCGGCCTGCGGCCGGTGCTGCTGACCGGCGACAACGAGGCGGTGGCGGCGAAGGTGGCCGCCGAGGTCGGCATCGACGAGGTGATCGCCGAGGTGCTGCCGGCCGGCAAGGTCGACGCGGTGAAGCAGCTGCAAGGTGAGGGCCGCGTGGTCGCGATGGTCGGCGACGGCGTCAACGACGCGGCCGCCCTGGCCCAGGCCGACCTCGGCCTGAGCATGGGCACCGGGACCGACGTGGCGATCGAGGCCAGCGACCTGACCCTGGTCCGCGGCGACCTGCGCGCGGCGGCGGACGCCATCCGCCTCGCCCGCAGGACGCTGCGCACCATCAAGGGCAACCTGTTCTGGGCCTTCGCCTACAACGTGGCGGCGATCCCGCTGGCCGCGGCCGGCCTGCTCAACCCGATGCTGGCCGGCGCCGCGATGGCCTTCAGCTCGGTCTTCGTGGTCTCCAACAGCCTGCGCCTGCGCGGATTCCGGCCGCTCACCTGATCCAGACCGTGCTGTCACCGGCCAGCAGTCCGTCGTCCAACGGGCTGCTGGCCAGCAGCAGTTCGCCGTACGGCGGGAGCTCGATCGGGTCCGGGGTCAGGTTGGTGACGCAGCTCAGGCTCTCCCGGTAGAAGGCGAGGACTCCGGGTGGGGTCTCGAGCCAGCGCAGGGTGCCGTCGCCGAGATGGCTGCGGCGGATCCGCAGGCCGTTGCGGTACAGCGTGAGCATCGAGTTCTGGTCGTCGTGCTGGGACTCGACCGTGAGGTTCTTCCAGTCGGGTGGCTGCGGGAGCCACGGCGTACCGGTGCCGAACCCGAACGGCGGCTCCTTGCCCGACCAGGGAAGGGGCACCCGGCAACCGTCTCGGCCGCGGTCGGTGCCTTTCGAGCGTGTGAAGATCGGGTCCTGGAGCAGCTGGTCCGGGAGGTCCTCGACCTCCGGCAGGCCGAGTTCCTCGCCCTGGTAGACGTACAGTCCGCCGGGCAGCGCCATCGCGAGCAGGGCGGCCGCCCGGGCCCGGCGCTCGCCGAGGACGAGGTCGGTCGGCATCCCGTGCTTGCGGTCCTGGTGCGAGAACGACGTGTCCGGCCGGCCGTACTTCGTCACCGGGCGAGTGACGTCGTGGTTCGACAGCACCCAGGTCGGCGGCGCCCCGATCGGGACGTGGGTGGTCAGGGTGAGGTCGATCGACGCCTTCAGCTCGTCCGCCTGCCACGGCCGGGACAGGAAGTCGAAGTTGAACGCGGTCTGCATCTCGTCCGGCCGCAGGTACCGCGCGAACCGTTCCTGGTCCGGCATCCACATCTCGCCGACCAGGAACCGGCCGTCGTACGCGTCGGTGATCCGCCGCCAGCCGCGGTACACCTCGTGCACCTCGTCGTGGTCGGTGTACGACTCCTCGACGCTGTCCAGATCCTTGAACAGCACGGCCGCGCTGTCGATCCGGATGCCGTCGACGCCCCGGTCCAGCCAGAACCGGAGAATGTCGTGGAACTCCTCGACCACCTCGGGATTGCGCCAGTTGAAGTCCGGCTGCTCGGGGGCGAACAGGTGCAGGTACCACTCGCCGTCCTCGGCCTGCGTCCACGCCGGGCCGTTGAAGATGGACTGCCAGTCGTTGGGCGGGCCGTCGCCCGTGCCGGGCCGGAAGATGAACCGCTCGCGCTCGGGCGAGCCGGGGCCGGCGGCCAGCGCCTGGACGAACCAGTCCTGCTGGTCGGAGCCGTGGTTCGGGACGATGTCGATGATCGTGCGGATGTTCAGCGCGTGCGCCTCCGCGATGTACGCCTCGGCCTCCTGGAGCGTGCCGAACGCCGGGTCGATCGCGCGGTAGTCGGCCACGTCGTAGCCACCGTCGGCCATCGGCGACGGGTACCACGGATTCAGCCAGATCGCGTCGATGCCCAGCTCGGCCAGGTACGGCAGCCGCTGCCGGAGCCCGGCCAGATCACCGACCCCGTCGCCGTTGCCATCGGCGAAGCTCCGCAGGTACACCTGGTAGATCGCGGCCCCACGCCACCACTCGTCAGCCATGACTCTCCTTCACCTTCGAGGCTTCCGGCGGTGCGACCCGCCGCCGCTCCGTCCCCGCCCCGAGCGGAGCGAGGGGCGGGTTGCTTGTGCTCATCCTTTGAGGCTTCCGGCGGTGAGACCCGCCATGATGCTGCGCTGGAACACGAAGAACACCAGGATGGTCGGCAGGCTGGCGATCACCAGGGACGCGATCAGCACGTTCTGCGGCATCTGCGCGGACAGCGACGCGATGCCGACGCTGATCGACATCTTGTCCGTCTCCGGCAGCACCAGCAGCGGCCAGACGAAGTCCTTCCACACCGTCACCACCGACAGGATCGAGACCACCCCGAGGATCGGCCGCGACACCGGCAGCACGATCGACCACAGGATCCGCAGCGGCGTCGCGCCGTCGATCTCCGCGGCCTCCAGCAGTTCCCGCGGGATCGAGTCGAAGAACCGCTTCAGCAGGAACACGAAGAACCCGTTCGCCGCCGCCGGCAACCAGATCGCCCACGGCGTGTTCAGCAGGTCGAGATGCAGGATCGGCAGATCTTTGGCGGTCAGGTACGTCGGCAGCAGCAGCACCATCGGCGGGATCATCAGCGTCGCCAGCATCGCGCCGAGGATCACCCTGCCGAAGAACGGCCGCAGCTTCGACAACGCGTACGCCGCGGTCACGTCGACCGCGAGGGTGAACAGCCACGCGCCGCCGGCGTACAGCACCGTGTTCCTCAGGAAGGTCCCGAGCTGCAACTGGTTCCACGCGTCGGCGTAGACGCCGAGGTCGAAGCTGTCCGGGAAGAAGCTCGGCGGGATCTGTGCCAGTTCGTCCGGCGACTTCAGCGCGCCGGTCACCATCCAGTACAGCGGGAACACGAACGCGCCGGTGAACCCGACGACCACGACCGTGAGAATCGCCCAGTAGACGACCCGCCCGTGCGGCGTCCGCAGGGCCAGGGGTGAGACCAGGGTCCTCATCGCTCGGCCTTTCGGGAGACACGCAGGTAGATCGCGGAGAGCACCAGCAGCACGACCATCAGCATCAGGCCGAGGGCGCCACCGCCGCCGAAGTCACCGAAGTTGAAGGCGTACTGGTACATCAGGTAGGCGACCGTGACGGTCGCGTTCTCCGGGCCGCCGCCGGTGAGCAGGTACGGCTCGATGAACACCTGCATGGTCGCGACGACCTGCAGCAGCAACATCACCAGCAGGATCAGCTTGGTCTGCGGAATCGTCACGTGCCACACCCGCCGGAACAGGCCGGCTCCGTCGAGCTCGGCCGACTCGTACAGGTCGCCCGGGACGCTCTGCAGCGCGGCCAGGTAGATCAGCGTGCCGGTGCCGAGGTTCATCCAGGTCGACACGAGCACCAGGCTGACCAGCGCCGTACTGGTCGAGTCCAGCCAGCTCAGCGGCGGGATGCCGAACCCGTCGAGGACCTGGTTGAACAGGCCCGCGCCAGGATCGTAGAACCACTTGAACAGCAGGACCGCGACCGCGGGCGGGAGCATCACCGGCAGGTAGACGACGAACCGCAGGTACGCCTTGGCGTGCCGCAGCTCGTTGAGTACGACGGCCAGCACGAACGGGACGGCGTACCCGATGACGAGCGCCAGCCCGCTGAACGCGGCCGTGTTGACCCACGCCGAGCGGAACGCCGGGTCCTCGATCACCGTGCGGAAGTTGTCGAACCCCACCCACCGCGGCGGGTCGACGAAGTTGTTCTCCTGGAAGCTGAGGAACACCTCGCGCACCATCGGATACCAGGAGAACAGCGCGAAGCAGATCAACGCCCCGCACAGGAACCCGTACGCCGTCAGGTTCCGGCCCACCGCCCGCCGGAGCGCGCCCCGGCGGTCGTCGTCAGGCCGCGGGCCCGCCGCCCCCGGCGCCTGGGGACGGCGAACCCGCTCTTCGGTGACGGTCATCAGGTGTTCTTGGCCAGGATCTTGTTGGCCTTGGACTCGGCGTCGCTGAGGAGCTTGTCGATGTCGGCGTCCTTGCGGGTGAGGACGGCGGACATCGCCACGTCCAGGACGGCGTACAGCTCCTGGGCCTTCGGCGGCTCGAGCTTGTTGGTGATGGTCGACTGCGCGGCGACGTACGGCGCGAAGTGGTCGACCGGGACAGTCGCGTACTGCTTGCGGAGGGCAACGATCTCCTTGCCCGGCGCGGAGTCGCCGTACAGGTCCGGGATCGGCAGCCCGACCGGGCGGCCCTGCTCCTTGGCGCGCGCGTAGTCGAACTGTCCCTTGCCCGGCGTGAGCTCGTGGAACTCCAGCCACAGCAGCCCGGCCCTGATCTTGTCCGGCGTCGCCTTCGGGTTGAACATGTAGCCGTCGCCACCGCTCAGCGACGCCTTGCCCTCGGACTCCGGTACGGCGGCGACGCCGTAGTCCTCGAACTTGCCCTGGAAGTCGTTGTTCACCGACTGCACCACGTCCGGCGCGCCGATCATCATCCCGAGCCTGCCGGAACCCATCATCCGCATCAGGTCCTCCCACTGCAGGAGCTGCTTGCTGCCCATCGAGTTGTCGTCCCAGCGCATCTGCTTGAGGTTCTCCAGCACGGCCTTGCCCTCGGCGCTGTTGAATGCCGCGGTCCTGCCGTCGTCGCTGACCATCGAGCCACCGCGGGCGTACAGGCTGGCGGCGAAGTGCCAGCCGCCGGTGTTGCCGGCCGAGTACTCGCCGAAGCCGACGTACCCGGCGCCGAGGCCGGCGATCTTCTGGGCGGCCGCCCGCACCTCGGACCAGGTCTTCGGCGGGGCGTCCGGGTCGAGCCCGGCCTGGGTGAACAGCGTGCGGTTGTAGACCAGGCCCATGTTGTAGTTGTTGCGCGGCAGGCCGTACGTCGTGTCGCCGTCCTTGAACACGCTCATCACGTCGTCGCGGATGTCGCCGGCCGCCTTCACGCTGCCGACGTACTCACTGATGTCGGCGGCCTGGCGGGCCTTGATGATCTTCTGCACGTCGGTGTAGTAGACGTAGAAGACGTCCTCCTGCGTGCCGCCGGCCAGCTTCGCCTGGAACGTGTCCGGGTTGATGCAGGGGAACGCGTCCTTGCTCTGGATGGTGATGTTCGGGTGCAGCTTCTGGAACTCGGCGACATCCGCGTCCCAGGCCGACCGTTCCTTCGGGTTGCTCTTCGGCGGCTGGCAGCCGACCGTGATCGTCACCGGGCCGTCCGCTCCCGCTGATCCTTGCGCGTCCGGCTTGTCGTCCGACCCACAGGACGCGGCCACCAGCCCGAGTCCCGCGGCCAGCAGCAGGCTGAGCCCACGGCGCGTTGTCCTCATCGATCCCACCCTCTCCGTCGATCCTGCGGACACCGTAGGCAACTCGACACCGTCGCGCAATACTCAAATCAAAAATTGCAAAAACGTGACTTCAAGTGGGAACGCGTCACGCCGCCGGGCAGACGACAGCAGCCGCCGACCGGGGACGGTCAGCGGCTGCGGAGGTGTCGGGTCAGCTGCGGGCTCGGGCGGTGGAGGCCCGCACCACCAGCTCCGGCTCGAAGAGGAGCTCGTCGGCCGGGACGGCGGCGCGCTCGATCAGGGCGACCAGCATGTCGACGGCGGCCCGGCCCATCGCGTCGATCGGCTGCCGGACGGTGGTCAGCGGCGGGTCGGTGCAGTTCATCATCGCGGAGTCGTCGTACCCGATCACCGAGACCTCGCCGGGCACGCTCAGGCCGGCCCGGCGGACCGCGCGAATGGCGCCCAGGGCAAGGATGTCGCTGGCGCAGACGATGCCGGTGACGCCCTTGTTGACCAGCCGGGTCGCGGCCGCGTGCCCGCCTTCGAGCGAGAACATGGTGTGCTCGACCAGGTCGAGGTCCGCCTCGTCGGAGGCGATGAAGGCGTCCAGCTTGCGCCGCGATGGAATGTGGTCGCGTGGGCCGAGGACCATGCCGATCCGCCGGTGACCGAGCGCCCGCAGGTGCCCGATCGCCATCTCCGCGGCGACGACGTCGTCCGACGACACCTGCGGGAAGCCGAGGTGGTCGACGGCCGCGTTCACCAGCACGGTCGGCAGCTTGCGCTCCTGGATCAGTTCGTAGTGCTGGTGCGGTGCGTCGGCCTGCGCGTAGAAGCCGCCGGCGAACACCACCCCGGACACCTGCTGCTGCAGGAGCAGGTCGACGTAGTCGGCCTCGGACACGCCGCCGACCGTCCGGGTGCAGAGCAAGGAGGTGAAACCCTGCTGCGCGAGCGCACCGCCGACGACCTCCGCGAAGGCGGGGAAGATCGGGTTCTGCAACTCCGGCAGGACCAGCCCGACCAGCCGCGCGCGATCCCCGCGCAGTTGGGTGGGACGCTCGTACCCGAGGACGTCGAGCGCGGTGAGCACCGCCTCCCGGGTCGCTTCGGAGACGCCCGGCTTCCCGTTCAGGACCCGGCTCACGGTGGCTTCGCTGACGCCGACCTTCTTGGCCACCTCTGCAAGTCGTCGTGTCATGACGCAAACTCTACGCCAAATCACGCAAGTTCTTGCAACGACTTGCGTCCGTCGCTGAAGTCTCAGGATTCCTGACAGACTGGGGCCGTGCCCCGATTCGTCGCCACCCGCCCGGACACCGGCCTGCTGTCGCTCCCCTGGGACATCCCGCTGGAGGACTGGCCCGAGGACCAGCTGGTCGCGCTGCCGCGTGGTATCTCCCGGCACGTGGTCCGGTTCGTCCGGGTCAACGGCAGCGTGTACGCGATCAAGGAGGTGCTCGAGCACCTCGCCCTGCACGAGTACCGGCTGCTGCGCGACCTGGAACGCCTGGAGTCCCCGTCGGTCGAACCCGTCGGCGTGATCACCGACCGGCTCGACCGCAACGGCGAGCCGATCGACTCGATCCTGATCACCCGGCACCTGCAGTTCTCGCTGCCCTACCGCGCGCTGTTCTCCAGCACGCTCCGCCCGGACACGGTCAACCGGCTGATCGACGCGCTGGTCGCCCTGATCGTCCGGCTGCACCTGCTCGGCTTCTTCTGGGGCGACTGCTCGCTGTCGAACACGCTGTTCCGGCGTGACGCCGGCGCGTTCGCGGCATACCTGGTGGACGCCGAGACCGGCGAGCTGCACCAGGACATCTCCGACGGGCAACGCGCGCACGACCTGTACACCGCAGAGATCAACCTGTTCGGCGAGCTGCTCGACCTGCAGGAGGGCGGCCTGCTCGACCCGGACATCGATCCGCAGGAGACAGTCCAGTCGATCAACGACCGGTACGAGGCGCTGTGGGCCGAGCTGACCGCGCCGGAGGAGTTCACCACCGACGAGATGCACCGGCTGGACTCGCGGATCCGGAGGCTGAACGAGCTCGGCTTCGACGTGGCCGAGATCGACATCATCACCGACTGGGACGGCAGCCAGGTCCGGATCCAGCCGAAGGTCGTGGACGCCGGCCACCACTCCCGCCGGCTGCTCCGGCTGACCGGCCTGGACGTCGAGGAGAACCAGGCCCGCCGCCTGCTGAACGACCTCGACTCGTTCGCCGCCTCCACCGACCAGCAGAACGAGGACGAGGAGATCGTCGCCCACCAGTGGCTGACCGACGTGTTCGAGCCGGTCGTCCGCTCGGTCCCCCGCGACCTGAAGCGCAAGCTCGAGCCGGCCGAGGTCTTCCACGAGGTGCTCGAGCACCGCTGGTTCCTGTCCGAGCAGGCCGGCCACGAGGTCGACACCATGGAGGCCGCCCGCTCCTACGTCGACGACGTCCTCCGCGCGAAGCCCGACGAGAAGCTGGCGCTCCCCACCCCGGCGGCCCCCGAGGCGGAGTAGCCCCGCCGGTCCGCTCACGCCGTCGCCGCGCTGAGATACTCGACGGCGTGAAGATCGTCGGGTACGAGACCTTTTCGGTGGCCCCGCGCTGGCAGTTCCTGCGTATCGACACCGACGAGGGCGTCAGCGGCTGGGGTGAGCCGATCGTCGAGGGCCGCGCCGAGGCGGTGCAGGGTGCGGTCGCGGCGATGATGGAGTACCTCGTCGGCACCGATCCACTCCGGATCGAGGAGCACTGGCAGACGCTGGCCAAGGGCGGCTTCTACCGGGGCGGCCCGGTGCTGTCGAGCGCGCTGGCCGGGATCGACCAGGCGCTGTGGGAC
The DNA here is from genome assembly GCF_004348725.1 of Kribbella turkmenica. Taxonomy (GTDB): domain Bacteria; phylum Actinomycetota; class Actinomycetes; order Propionibacteriales; family Kribbellaceae; genus Kribbella; species Kribbella turkmenica. The sequence goes on along the minus strand of NZ_SMKR01000054.1, from coordinate 10,350 downwards.
ATCAAGGGCCGCTACCACGACGTGCCCGTGCACGAGCTGCTCGGCGGGCCGGTGCGCGACCGGGCCCGGATCTACACCTGGGCGCACGGTGCCGACAACGCCGCCCTGGTGGACGACGCCCAGGCCAAGGTGGCCAACGGCTTCACCGCGATCAAGATGAACGTGTCCGAGGCGCTGCCACCCGTCCCGGGCGCCGCCGACCTCCGCGCGATGGTCTCCCGGGTGGCGGCACTGCGGTCCGCTCTCGGCGACGGCGTCGACATCGCCCTCGACTTCCACGGCCGGCTCAGTACGGCGGCCACCCGGCAACTCCTGCCGCTGCTCGAACCGCTGCTCCCGTTCTTCGTCGAGGAGCCGGTGCTGCCGGAGTTCTCCCGCGACCTGCGCCGGGTGGTCGAGTCGACCGGCATCCCGATCGCGACCGGTGAGCGGCTGTTCTCCCGCTGGGACTTCCGCGACGTGCTGCCCACCGGCATCGCGATCGCCCAGCCGGACATCTCGCACGCGGGCGGCATCTCCGAGGTCCGCCGGATCGCGGCGATGGCCGAGGCGTACGACGTCGCCGTCGCGCCGCACTGCCCGCTGGGCCCGATCACGCTGGCCGCGAGCCTGCAACTCGACTTCGCCACCCCGAACTTCCTGATCCAGGAGCAGAGCCTCGGCATCGGGTACGGCGGCGCCGGCCAACTGCTCGACTACCTGGTCGACCCGCAGGTGTTCGCGTTCGTCGACGGTCACATCGAGCGGCCCACCGGTCCCGGCCTCGGCATCGACGTCGACGAGAACGCCGTCCGCGCCGCCGCGGCCGGCCCGCACCGCTGGCGCTCACCGGTCTTCCGGCACACCGACGGCTCGTTCGCCGAGTGGTGAGTGCTCAGCGCGGCGGCATCCGGAGGGCGCCGTCGAGGCGGATGACCTCGCCGTTCAGCAGCTGGTTGTCGATGATGTGACCGACCAGGGCGGCGTACTCCGCCGGGCGACCGAGGCGGGAGGGGTGCGGCACCTGCTGCTCGAGGACCGCGCGGGTCTCCTCCGGGAGGCCCGCGAGCATCGGGGTCTCCATCGTGCCGGGGGCGATCGTGACGACCCGGATTCCCTTGTCCGCAAGGTCGCGCGCCGCGGTCAGGGTCAGACCGACGACGCCGCCCTTGCTGGCCGCGTACGCCGCCTGCCCTACCTGGCCGTCGTACGCCGCGATCGACGCGGTCATCACCACGACGCCGCGGTCGCCGTCGTCGCCGGCCGGTTGCGCGATCATCCGCTCGGCGGCCAGCCGGAGCACGTTGAAGGTGCCGACCAGATTGACCTCGACCACCTGCCTGAAAGTTGCCAGTGGCAACGGTCCCTTGCGGCCGACGACCCGGCCCGGGGTCGCGATGCCCGCGCAGGTGACGACGACCCGGAGCTCGCCGAGCGCGGCGGCCGCGTCCAGGGCGGCGGTCACCGCGGTCTCGTCGGTGACGTCGGCCGGGGCGAACACGACCCGGTCACCCAGCTCGTCGGCGACCGCCTTGCCGGCCGAGGAGGGCAGGTCGACGACGACGACGCCCAGCCCGTCCGCGGCCAACCGCCGTACCGTCGCCTCGCCGAGCCCGGAGCCGCCGCCGGTGACCAAGGCTACGTCGGACGGGCCAGGCCTCATGAAGCACTCCTCAGCAGGTCACGGCTGATGACCAGCCGCTGGATCTGGTTGGTTCCCTCGAAGATCTGCGTGACCTTGGCCTCGCGCATGTACCGCTCGACCGGGAACTCGCGGGTGTAACCGTACCCACCGAGCACCTGGACGGCGTCTGTGGTGACCTTCATCGCGACGTCGGTGCAGACCAGCTTGGCGATCGCGGCCTGCTGGGTGAACGGCCGGCCGAGATCGCGCCGCCGGGCGGCCTGGAGGTACGTCGACCGGGCCGACTCGACCGCGGCGGCCATGTCCGCGAGCAGGAACTGCAGCCCCTGGAAGTCCGCGATCGGCTGCCCGAACTGCCTGCGCTCCTTCGCGTACGACGCGGCCACGTCGAGGGCGGCCTGGGCCAGCCCGGTCGCGGCCGCGGCGATCCCGAGCCGGCCGGAGTCGAGCGCGGACAGGGCGATCCGCATGCCCTGGCCCTCGGCACCGATCAGGTTCGCGGCCGGGACCCGGACGTTGTCGTAGTTGACCAGCGTGGTGGTCGAGCCGGTCAGCCCCATCTTGCGCTCGGGCGCGCCGAAGCTGAGCCCCGCGGACGACGCGGGCACGTGGAACGCGGAGATGCCGCGCTTCGGGTCAGCGGAGGTGCGCGCGAAGGTCGTGTAGAAGTCCGCGTGCGAGCCGTGGCTGATCCACGCCTTGGTCCCGGTCAGGACGTAGTCGTCGCCGTCCCGGACGGCCTTCGCGGTCATCGCGCTGATGTCGGAACCGGCCTGCGGCTCCGAGAGCGCGTAGGCGCCGAGCAGGTCGCCGCCGACCATGTCCGGCAGCAGCCGCGCGCGCTGCTCCTCCGTGCCGAAGGTGGCGACCGCGTAGCTGGTCATGGTGTGCACCGACACCCCGACGCCGACCGACATCCAGGCGGCCGCGATCTCCTCCAGCATCTGCAGGTACACCTCGTACGGCTGGTCGGCGCCGCCGTACTCCTCCGGATAGGGCAGGCCGAGCAGGCCCGCCTTGCCGAGCGTGCGGAAGGCGTCCCGCGGGAACGTCTCGCTCTCCTCCGCCTTGGCGGCGTACGGCGCCAGCTCGTGCGTGCACAGGTCGCGCACGAGAGCCAGCAGGTCAGTGGATTCCCCGGTCGGCAGGAGACGATCGACAGCCATCAGGCACCCCTCTCAACGGCTCCCGAAATGATACTCGCAACGATACTGAAGCCCATAGTTCCGTATCGTTCTATGCTGTCTCGATATGACAACAGTCGTTCCGGGGCGCCGAACCCGCAGGCAGTCCGAGCTGCTCGACCGGCTCTTGTCCCTGTTTCTCACCCAGGGGTTCAGCCGGTTCACCTTGGACGACCTGGCTGCCGAGCTGCGCTGCAGCAAGACGACCCTGTACGCGCTCGCGCCGAGCAAGGAGCAGCTCGCCGTCGAGGTGGTGAAGCACTACTTCAAGAATGCCACCGCCCAGGTCGAGTCCGCGGTCGCCCGGCAGACCCGGCACGACCGGCGGATCGCGGCGTACCTGAACGCGGTCGCGGACGCCCTCCGGCCGGCCAGCCGGACCTTTCTGGACGACGTCGCCCGGTTCGGCCCGGCCCGCTCGGTCTACGAGCGGAACACCCGGATCGCCGCCGACCGGGTCCGCACCCTGATCGAGGACGGGATCAACAACAAGGCGTTCCGGCAGGTCGACATCGCGTTCGCGGCCGAGATGATCGCGCACACCATGCAGGCGATCCAGCGCGGCGACATCGCCCGGCGCACCGGCCTGAACGACGCCGAGGCCTACCGCGAGCTCGCCTCCTTCGTGCTCCACTCGCTGCGGCTGGACTGACATTCCCGTCGTCTTGACCTCAACTAGTAGCTTTTCCGGATGGAACTCAGGTTGGGGCCGCTGCTGCGGTACGTCGACGACACCCGGGCGACCGTCTGGGTCGAGACCAGCGCGCCCGCGGAGGTCGAGGTGCTCGGCCACCGCGCCCGGACCTGGTCGGTGCACGGACACCACTACGCCCTCGTCCTGGTCGAGGGCCTGGCACCGGACAGCGCGACGCCGTACGAGGTCCGGCTGGACGGCGAGCTGCACTGGCCGCCGCCGGACACGGAGTTCGGCCCGAGCGTGATCCGGACGCCACGCGCGGACGGGACCTTCCGGCTGACCTTCGGATCGTGCCGGCGGTCGGCGCCGCTCGACGAGCAGGGGTTCAAGGAGTTCGGACCGGACGCCCTGGTCGCGCTGGCCGAGCGGATGGCGGCCGGGACCGACGAGTCGCCGGACGCGATCCTGCTGCTCGGTGACCAGGTGTACGCCGACGACCCGTCGGTCGTCGTCCTGGAGAAGCTCCGGGAGGCGCACGGCGGCCGGCAGGGGTCCGAGGTGGCCGACGAGATCGGCAACTTCGAGGAGTACACCTGGCTGTACGACGACGCCTGGCTGAACCCGGCGGTGCGCTGGCTGTTCTCGACCGTGCCGCTGTGCATGCTGCTCGACGACCACGACCTGCGCGACGACTGGAACACCTCGCTGACCTGGCGTCGCTGGGTGATTTCGCAACCGTGGTGGCACGACCGGGTCGTCGGCGCGTACGCGTCGTACTGGGTCTACCAGCACCTCGGCAACCTGTCGCCCGAACAACTCGACCAGGACCCGACGTACCGGGCGATGCAGTCGATCGAGGAGGACGACGAGCGGACGGCGTACCTCGACAGCTTCGCGTGGACCGCGGACGAGGACACGGCGTCCACCCGGTGGAGCTTCTACCGCGACTTCGGCGACGCCTCCCGCGGGGTCCGGCTGGTCGCGATCGACTCGCGCTGCTCGCGGCACCTCGATCCCGGCGATCGGGCGATGGTGGACGCGCACGAGTGGGAGTGGGTCCGGCACCACATCGTCCAGGCGTCCCGGCCGATCCACCACCTGCTGCTCGCGTCGACACTGCCGTTCCTGCTCGCGCCCGGGCTGCACCACCTCGAGGGCTGGGACGAGGCGATCTCGTCCGGTGCCTGGGGAGCGCGCGGGGCACGGATCGGCGAGCGGATCCGGCAGGGCATGGACCTCGAGCACTGGGCGTCGTTCCGGAGGTCGTTCGACGACGTCACCGACCTGCTCGCCGCGGTGGTCGGCGCCGAGGACCCGCCGGCGTCGATCCTGATGCTGTCCGGCGACGTGCACTGCAGCTACCTGGCCGAGGCCCGGCTGCTCGCCGTCGACCATCCCGGGACGGCGATCCGGCAGCTGACCATGTCGCCGTTCCGGAACCCCGTTCCCCGGCACATCCAGTGGGCGAACCACCTGCTCGACAAGCGGTGGATGACGACAGTGCTGCACAAGCTCGCCCGGGCCGCCGGCGTCCGGGACGTCGCGGCGGACTGGCGGATCGCGCACGGACCGTGGTTCGGCAACGGTGCGATGACCGTGACGCTGTCCGGTGAGGACTGGGCGGTGGAGGTCGACCACGCCGAGCTCCACGGCGGCCGCCAGACGCTCGACCGGACGTTGACCTACGGACGCCTAGGGTGTGTCTGACTCCCCGTCCAAGCGCTTGATGTCCTGAAGCTGCCACGGCCCGTCCGCCCTCGGCTCGTCACGGAAGGCTTACACCATGCGATCTTCCACTCTCCGACGTACGGCCGCCGCCGTCGTCGTCACCGCTCTGTCGCTGGCAGCCCTGCCGGCCAAGGCCGACCCGGTCGACCCACCCCGGCTCTCCGCCGCGGCGATCACGTCCGCCCTCGAGGAGGAGGTCACCACCCCCGGGACCGCGTGGATGACGCGGCCGGACGGCAAGGTGGTGGTGTCCTACGACTCCACCGTCACCGGGGGGAAGCTGACCGCGCTCACCAGCGTCACCCGCAGACTCGGCGAGAACGTCGTTCTCGAGAAGCTGCCCGGCAAGCTGACCAAGTACGTCAGCGGCGGCACCGGCATGTGGGGCGGCGACATCAAGTGCTCGGTCGGCTTCAACGTCCAGCGGAGGGGCAAGTACTACCTGCTGACCGCCGGGCACTGCGGCAAGGAGGCCACGTCCTGGTACCAGGACGACGACCACAGCCGCTACCTCGGCAAGATGCACCACGCCAGCTATCCGTGGAACGACTACGCCCTGCTCATCTACCCGACCAACATCAAGCCCCCGGGCGGCAGCGTGTACCTGTACAACGGCCGCTCGCAGGACATCACCACGGCGATGAACCCGGGAATCGGGCACTACGTGTACCGCGCCGGCATCACCAGCGGCCTGCACAGCGGCCGGGTGACCGGACTGAACGCCACGGTGAACTACGGCGACGGCCGGGTAGCCGGCCTGATCCGCACCAGCGTCTGCGCCGAGCCTGGTGACTCCGGCGGTCCGCTGTTCTACCGGCAGTGGGCCTTCGGCCTGACCTCGGGCGGCTCCGGTGACTGCGACTCCGGCGGTGTCACCTACTTCCAGCCGGTGGTCGAGGCCCTTCGGGCGTACGGCGTGACGGTGTACTGAGCGCAGGATTACCCTCACTCTGCGAACTCAGCCGAATACTCAGGGACAAAGTGGGGTACTAATGCCGACGGTTTAAGTCAAGGACGCACCCGCCCCGAGCGCGTCCTCATCGTGAGGAGGCTGAAACCGTGAAATTTCCGCCCATTCGCCGTACCGCAGCGATCCTGGCAGCAGCCGGACTGACCGCCGCAGGCCTGCTCTCCACGCAGGCCTCGGCGGCCCCGGTCGACCCGTCGACACTGTCCGCCACTGCCATCACCGCGACCTTGTCCAAGGACGCATCCATCCCGGGCACCGCCTGGCACACCACCCCGGACGGCCGAATCATCGTCTCGTACGACGACACGGTCACCGGTGGGAAGCTGACGGCGCTCACCGGCGTCACGAAGCAGTTCGGCGACCGGATCACGCTGGAGAAAATGCCTGGCAGGCTGTCGAAGTACATCCGCGGCGGTGACGCCATCTACGGCGGGCAGTACCGCTGCTCGCTCGGTTTCAACGTCCGCAGCGGCAGCACGTACTACTTCTTGACTGCCGGTCACTGCACCAACATCGCGTCCACCTGGTACGCCAACTCCAGCAAGACGACCCTGCTCGGCAGCCGCTACGGCAGCAGCTTCCCGGGCAACGACTACGGGATCGTCCGGTACAGCACGTCGTACACCAACCGCCCCGGAGTGGTGAACCTCTACAACGGCTCGACCCGGGACATCACGTCCGCGGGGAACGCGAGCCTGAACCAGTCGGTCCAGCGCAGTGGCAGCACCACCGGCCTGCACAGCGGCCGGGTCACCGGTCTGAACGCCACGGTGAACTACGCCGAGGGCACCGTCAGGGGCCTGATCCGCACCAACGTCTGCGCCGAAGGTGGTGACTCCGGCGGTGCGCTCTTCTCCGGCTCCGTCGCCCTGGGCCTGACCTCCGGCGGTTCCGGCAACTGCTCCACCGGTGGCACGACCTACTTCCAGCCCGTCACCGAGGTCCTCTCCCGCTACGGCGTCAACGTCTACTGACGGAGGACGGCAGATTGATCAGCACTGGACGCGGGCCGGGACCTCCCGGCTCGCGTCTCGCTCATGCCGGGGCGAGAACTGGGAACCCCAACTCCTCAGCAGCACTGGTCAGCTCTTTGTCGTAGGTCACGAACTCGGTCAGGTCGGCCCTGAACGGCTCGGCACTCGCCAAGTGGATCGCATCCAGCGATCCCAACCTGTTCGTTCGGTAGGCCATCGCCCGCGCGAACACCGTCGTCGACAGATCGACGAGGTAGATGCCACGAACCGCCTGGCCGGTGAAGTAGGGCACGCGCTGATGGTCAACCCCGGCTCGCAACAACGTCCGAGTAATCTCGAGCCGCGCCAGGTCGCTCGTCACCAACTCGGTATCTGCCGGCAACGTCTCGCGCCAGCTGCGCAAAGCCGCCGACTCCGCCTCCGGCTTGATGAACTTCAACAACGCACAGGCATCCAGGTAGATCACCTGCGCCGCTCCTTGTCCCGATCCTCGATGAGCAACTCCGACAGGCTGTCCACGCCTGGCGCGAGGTCCAGCACCAGGTCGGGCATGCCGAGTTCGGCCGGGAGGGTGACTTCACCCAAGTCGACCATGTGCCGGAGCGTCCCAGGCCGTTCGTCCTCAGGCACCAGCCGAAGGACAGGCCGCCCCCGGTCCGTCACTACGATCGTCTCGCCGGCGCGGACCCTCGCCACCGCCTTCGACGGATTCTGGTTCAGCTCGCGCAACCCGATGGTCTCCATACAGCAAATGTACCTACAACATGTAGTTACATCAACCCCCGCCGGCGGGAGATCTCGTAGAGGGCCACGCCGGTGGCGATGCCGGCGTTGAGGGACTCGGTGGCGCTCGTCATCGGGATGGAGACGATGACGTCGCAGTTCTCCCGGACCAGGCGCGTCAGGCCCTTGCCCTCGGAGCCGACGACGAGGACCAGCGGCTCGGTGGCCACCGCCAGCTCGGGAAGCTCGACCTCGCCGCCCATGTCCAGGCCGACGACCAGCAACCCGGCGTCCTTGTACGACTTGAGCGCCCGGTTCAGGTTGGTCGCCCGGGCGACCGGGATCCGGGCCGCCGCACCGGCCGACGTCTTCCAGGCCGACGCCGACATGGACGCCGTACGACGCTCCGGCACGAGGACGCCGTGCGCGCCGAACGCCGCCGCGGACCGGGTGATGGCGCCCAGGTTCCGCGGGTCGGTGACGCCGTCGAGGGCGACCACGAGCGGCACCTCGTGCAGGTCGTGCGCCCGGTCGAGCAGGTCGTCCGGGTGGGCGTACTCGTACGGCGGGATCTGCACCGCGACGCCCTGGTGGGCGCCGCCGGCGGTGACCCGGTCCAGCTCGGTCCGCGGCACCTCCAGGATCGAGATCCCGTGCTCGACCGCGATCAGCATCGCCTCCCGCAGCCGGGCGTCCCGTTCGGTGCCTTCGGCAACGTGTAGCGCGGCGACCGGGACCCCGGCGCGCAACGCCTCGACCACCGGGTTGCGCCCGTACACCCACTCGACCGTGGAGTCGCCGTCCTTCCGGGCCGGTCGGCGGGTGCGCTCGCGCTCCTTGGCGCGCTCCTTCGCCTTGGCCCGCTTGTGCGCCGGGTGCTTGACCCGGTCGACCGCCTTCGGCGTCGGGCCCTTGCCCTCCAGGCCGCGGCGGACCCGGCCGCCGGATCCGGCCGTCGGGTTGCCCCGCGGCTTCTTCCGGATGGCTCCCTTGCGCTGGCTACTGCCTGGCACGTCAGCTTCCTTCGTTGTTGTTCGTCGACGCGAGCGACCACCGAGGCCCCTGCGGGGTGTCCTCGACGACGACGCCGAGCGCCTTCAGCCGGTCGCGGATCTCGTCCGAGGCGGCGTAGTCCTTGCGCTCACGGGCGGCCTGCCGCTGCTCCAACAGCGCCTTGACCAGCCCGTCCACCACCTCACCGAGCTCTTCGGTGGCACCGGTCCGGGAGACCCACGGCTCGGCCAGCGGGTCCAGCCCGAGGACACCGAGCATCCCGCGAACCGCGGCCAGACTCTCCCGCAGGGCGGGGGAATCCCCGTCCGCGACCAGCTTGTTCCCGTCCCGCACGGTGTTGTGCAGGACGGCGATCGCCCCCGGCGTGCCGAGGTCGTCGTCCATCGCCGCAACGAAGTCGGCGGGCAGTTCGCCGGCGGGCTCGACCCCACCGGTCACCTCGGTGGCCCGGGTGATGAACCCCTCGACCCGCTGGAAACTGGTCGCGGCCTCGTCCAGCGCGCCGAACGAGAACTCCACCACCGACCGGTAGTGCGACTGGACCAGGTAGTACCGCAGCTCGATCGGCCGGACCCGCTCGACCACGTTCCGCACGACCGCGCTGTTTCCCATCGACTTGGACATCTTCTCGCCGGCCGTGGTGACGAGCGCGTTGTGCATCCAGAACCGGGCGAACCTCTGCCCGATCGCGGTCGACTGGGCCAACTCGTTCTCGTGGTGCGGGAACCGCAGGTCGAGACCGCCGCCGTGGATGTCGAACTCGTCGCCGAGGTACTTGCCGGCCATCGCCGAGCACTCCAGGTGCCAGCCCGGGCGGCCGCGGCCCCACGGCGTCGGCCACGAGGCCGTCCGCGGAGTGCCCTCGGTGTGGCCCTTCCAGAGCGCGAAGTCCCGCGGGTCCCGCTTGCCCCGGGGGTCCGCGTCCTCGGCGGCCTCCATGTCCTCGATCTTCTGGTTCGACAGCTCGCCGTACGACGGCCAGGACTTGACGTCGAAGTAGACGTCGCCGGACCCGTCCGGGGCGATGTAGGCGTGCCCGCGCTCGATCAGCCGGTCGACGATCTCGAGCATCTCGGGGATGTGGCCGGTGGCCCGCGGCTCGTACGTCGGCGGGCGGCAGCCGAGCACGTCGTACGCCCAGTGCAGCTCGCGCTCGAACTCGTACGCGTGCGCCCACCACGGGACGCCGCGCTCGGCCGACTTGGCCAGGATCTTGTCCTCGATGTCGGTCACGTTCGCGATCACGGTGACCTCGTACCCGGAGCGCTCGAGCCAGCGCCGCAGGACGTCGAACACGACCTCCTTGTAGATGTGCCCGACGTGCGGGGCACCCTGCACCGTCAGCCCACAGTGGTAGATCCCGACCTTGCCCGGATGAACCGGCTCGAAATCCCTCACTGCTGCTGTCGCGGTGTCGTACAAGCGAAGTGTCACCGATCAAGGGTAGCTGTATTCACTTCCTTCCCCGCCCCACCGCCCCGGCCGATGACACCTGC
>NZ_SMKR01000053.1 GCF_004348725.1 Kribbella turkmenica | reverse complement strand
ACCCCCGCCTGGCCCACCTAGCCCTCCGCCGCTACGAATCCGCCCTGCGCCCCACGGCCTTGGCGGTCTGACGGCCGCGGCTGGGTTGGCGGTCGCGCAGGGCCTGTAGATCGGCTCGGCAGCGGGCTTCCACCTCGTTGAGTTCTCGGAGGGTTTCTTCGATGTCTCGGCGGCGTTGTTCGAGGTCGGCCCGGCGGGTGGTGATCTGGTCGAGGAGATAGACGAGCTGGCCTTCCTCGCCTGGCTCGGCGTCGTACATGTCGACGATGGTGGCGATCTCGTCGAGGGAGAAGCCGAGGCGTTTGCCGCGGAGGATCAGGCCGAGGCGGACGCGGTCGCGGGGGTGGTAGACGCGCACCGTGCCGCGGCGCTCGGGGGTGAGTAGGCCGCGGTCCTCGTAGAACCGGATCGTGCGCAGGGTGACGTCGTACTCGGCGGCCAGTTCGGCGATCGACCAGGTCTGTGCGGGCACCCGGACATTGTGCACGCACCCCAGCGTGCTTTACGTTTACGTAAGCGTCAAGTACGAGGAGTTCCAGTCATGTTCGAACTGTCCGAGGAGCACCGCGAGTTCCGCCACAGCGTGCGCGACTTCGCCGCGGCGGAGATTGCCCCGCACGCCGCCGAGTGGGACCGCAAGCACTACTTCCCGGTGGAGGTCGTGCAGAAGATGGGCCGGCTGGGGCTGTTCGGACTGACCGCCCCGGAGGAGTACGGCGGTTCCGGCGGCGACTTCACCAGCCTGTGCGTCGCGATCGAGGAGATCTCCCGCGTCGACCAGTCGATGGGGATCACCCTGGAGGCCGCGGTCGGGCTCGGGATCAACCCGATCCTGACCTTCGGAACCGACGAGCAGAAGGCGACCTGGCTGCCCGACCTGGTGGCCGGGACCAAGCTGGCCGGGTTCGGCCTGACCGAGCCGGAGTCGGGGTCGGACGCGGCCGCGACCAGGACCCGCGCGGTGCTCGACGGCGGCGAGTGGGTGATCGACGGCGCGAAGCAGTTCATCACCAACTCCGGGTCCAGCATCACATCCTGTGTGACGGTGACCGCGCGGACCGGAGAGAAGCCGGACGGCAAGGCGGAGATCTCCACGATCATCGTCCCGGCCGGTACGCCGGGCTTCGTCGCGGAGGCGGCGTACGACAAGCTCGGCTGGCACGCGAGCGACACCCACCCGCTGTCGTTCGAGAACTGCCGGGTGCCGGCGGCCAACCTGCTCGGCGAGCGCGGAAAGGGCTTCGCGCAGTTCCTGGCCACCCTCGACGACGGACGGGTCGCGATCGCGGCGGTCGCGCTCGGCTGCATCCGGGCGTGCCTGGAGATGTCGGTCCAGTACGCCGGTGAGCGGAAGACGTTCGGGATTCCGATCGGCCGCAAGCAGGGGGTCGCGTTCCAGATCGCGGACCTGAAGGTGATGGCGGACGCGGCCGAGATGCTGGTCTACCGGGCGGCCGCGCTGAAGGACGCCGGCGCGTCGAGGGCCGACTTCAAGCAGGCGGCGTCGGTGGCGAAGCTGTACGCGACCGAGTCCGCGGTGACCGCGACCCGGATCGCCACGCAGGTGTTCGGCGGCTACGGCTTCATGGAGGAGTATCCGGTGACGCGGTTCTACCGGGACGCCAAGATCCTCGAGATCGGCGAGGGGACGTCGGAGGTCCAGCGGATGCTGATCGCCCGGAGCCTCGGGCTCCCGGTGGAATGATGACCATATGACTGTGCTGATGCCACGCCTCCGGCGCGGCGGGTCATGGGGGCCCTGGCTCCCGGCCCTCCCTCGTCGCTCCAGTCGCTCTGTTGCATGCCACGCCTCCGGCGCGGCGGGTCATGGGGCCTTGGTTCCCGGCCTTCCCTCGTCGCTCCAGTCGCTTCGCTCCCTCCGCTCCTCAGTCCAGGCCGGGGGCCCGATGACCGGGCTCCCTCTGCTCCTCAGTCCAGGCCGGGAGGCCCCATGACCGGCGACCACTGGACCGAGGTCAAGGTCGCCCGTGAGGCGACGCTGGCGCCGCCGGAGAAGGCGGCGGCCAAGCTCGCGTCCCAGAACAAGCTGTACGTCCGGGACCGGATCGCGCTGCTGGTCGACGAGGGCAGCTTCGTCGAGGACGCCCAGCTGGCGAACGCGTTGAAGGCCGGCCTCCCGGCCGACGGTGTCGTCACCGGCCGCGCGCTCGTCGACGGCCGGCCCGCGCTGATCGTCGCCAACGACCCGACCGTGAAAGCCGGGTCGTGGGGTGCCCGGACGGTGGAGAAGATCGTCCGGGTCACCGAGGTGGCGATCCGCGACGAGCTGCCGGTCTTCTGGCTGATCGACTCCGCCGGCGCGCGGATCACCGACCAGGTGGAGCTGTTTCCCGGCCGTCGCGGCGCCGGGCGGATCTTCCACAACCAGGTGGCGCTGTCCGGCAAGGTGCCGCAGATCTGCTGCCTGTTCGGTCCGTCGGCCGCCGGCGGCGCGTACATCCCGGCGTTCTGCGACCTGGTGATCATGGTCGACGGCAACGCCTCGATGTACCTGGGCTCGCCGCGGATGGCCGAGATGGTGGTCGGCGAGAAGGTGACGCTGGAGGAGATGGGCGGCGCCCGGATGCACACCACGGTGTCCGGCTGCGGCGACCTGCTCGCCGCCGACGACGCCGAGGCGATCGACCTGGCCAAGCAGTACTTCTCCTACCTGCCCGGTTCCTGGCAGTCCAGGCCGCCGTCGTACGACGCCACGCCGCCGGCGCGGGATTTCACCCGGGACCTGGTGCCGGCCGAGGAGAGTATCGGGTTCGACATCCACCACGTGATCGACGCGGTGGTCGACGCGGACACGTTCTTCGAGCTCAAGCCGTCGTACGCGCCGGAGCTGGTCACCGGGTTCGGGCTGCTGGCCGGTCAGGTGGTCGGGATCGTCGCGAACCAGCCGGCCGTGAAGGGTGGGGTGCTGTTCGTCGACTCGGCGGACAAGGCGGCGCGGTTCATCTGGCTGTGCGACGCGTTCAACGTGCCGCTGGTGTATCTGTGCGACGTACCCGGCTTCATGATCGGCAGCGAGGTCGAGCGGGCCGGCATCATCCGGCACGGCGCGAAGATGATCACCGCGGTGGCTGAAGCCACAGTGGCGACCGTGTCCGTCATCGTCCGCAAGGCGTACGGCGCGGGGCTGTACGCGATGTGCGGACCGGGATTCTCACCGGACGCGTGTGTCGCCCTGCCGACGGCGAAGATCGCGGTGATGGGTCCGGAGGCGGCGATCAACGCGGTGTACTACAACAAGATCCAGGAGATCGCCGACGAGACCGAGCGGGTCGAGTACGTGTCCCGGCTGCGCGAGGAGTACGAGACCGACATCGACATCCTGCGCCTGGCCGCGGACCTGGTGATCGACGCGATCGTCGAGCCGGAGGACCTCCGCGACGACCTGATCGCCCGGCTGGCCGCCGCGCAGTCCAAGGACCGCCACTTCAGCACCCGCCGTCACGGCGTCCCGCCGGTCTGAGACGGCCCGCGCTCCGGTGCCGGCGGCGTACTAGGCTCGACAAGCGCTGTCCGCCGTCGAAGGAGGAGCTTTGGGGTCGAAGGAGTTCGCTGACCGGATCCGGGCCAGGGAGAAGCTGCTCGGGTACTGGGTGGTGCTGGACGCGCCGGTGGCGACCGAGCGGATCGCCCGGATCGGGTACGACTACGTCGTGCTGGACGGGCAGCACGGACTGATCGGGTACCAGGGGCTGCTGACCGGGTTGCTGGCCGTGGACGCCGGGGCCGCGCTCGGCAGCGGGTCGGTCGGGCTGGTGCGGGTCGAGGCCAACCACCCGACGCCGATCGGGCGTGCGCTGGACGCCGGGGCGGCCGGAGTGATCGTGCCGCTGGTGGACAGCTCCGCGGACGTCACCCGGGCGGTGCAGGCGGCGAAGTACCCACCGGCCGGCGTGCGGTCGTACGGTCCGATGCGGTCGGCGCTGCGAGTCGGTCCGGTCCCGGCGGACGCGGACGCGGCGACCGTCGTACTGGCGATGATCGAGACGCCGCTCGGGCTGAAGAACGTCGCGGAGATCTGCGCGACGCGCGGCCTGGACGGCGTGTACGTCGGCCCGTCGGATCTCGGTCTGTCGGTCGGGGCGCGGTTTCCGGGCGACCCGGAGGTCGAGGGACCGTTCGAGGAGGCGGTCGAGTTGATCGCGCGCACGGCGGAGGGCGCCGGGATAGCGGCCGGCATCCACACGCCGGACGGGGACACCGCGCAGCGACGGCTCGGCCAGGGCTACACGTACGCGACCGTTGCCTCCGACCTCACTCATCTGGAAGCCGTCGCGGCCGCCCACCTCGACCGGGCTCGCTCCTAGGAACACTCCGAGCCGTTCCCGGGTTAGGTTCGGAGAGGACCGCACACGGAGGAGGCCTGGTATGAGGGCGCCTGAGCGAGGGGCATTGCCGCTGCGGCTGGCCACGACGTTGGGCCGGACGTACGGGCGGGTGACCGAGACCGTGCATGTCCTCAGCACCGCCGACTTCGACCGGCCGACCCGCTGCGACGGACTGGCGGTCGGGCCACTCCTGGTGCATCTGCTGTACGACGCCCAGCGTGCGCTGGTCGGGTTCGCCAGCCCGGCATCCGCCGTACCCGACCGGGACTTCGTCACTTACTGGCGCGACTTCCCGCCGGGCGCGGACGGCGAGACCTACTTCGAGCGGACGGTGGCGTCGGCGTACCGCCGGCCGGGGGCACTCGTGCAGCACTGGCGTGAGCTGTCCGAGGCCGCCGTCCGCGCGGCGACGGCCGCGCTGGTGGACAAGGGCCGGAGGGTCGAAACTCAGGGACATGTTCTGCGAGCGACCGACTTCGTCGCGACCTTGGTGCTGGAGGCAACGGTCCATCACCTCGACCTGATCGTCGACCTGCCGGGCGCGCCGGAGCCGGATCCGGAGGCGCTGCAGGTGACCGCGCGGACGCTGGACGGACTGTTCGGTCCCGAGGCGTGGGACGTAATCGGCTGGGACACCACGACGTACGTGCTGAAGGCGACCGGCCGGGAGCCGTTGGACGAGGACGACCTGGACATGCTCGGCCCGTACGCCGACCGCCTGCCTCTGCTCGGTTAGAGCACGCCGGCGAACGGGTCTTCCAGATCCTGCCAGTTCATCGCCGCGAGCTCGGACTCGGTCAGTAGGCAGGCGTCCAGGATCGCCTGCAGCCGGGCCGGGTCCAGGCCCATCCCGGTCGCGACCACCGTGCACTCGGCGAGGTGCTCGGTGTCGGACCACTCGCCGAGCGTCCCGAGGGACGCGCTGTAGCCGGCGGACTCCCACCGGACCCGTTGCGTCGGCCGGTTGGCCAGCCAAACCACGCCGCGGCTCCGGACGACGCCGTCGACGATGTCCTCGAGTGCGTCGTTCAGCCGGGCCGGGTGCATCGGCCGGGTCGACCGCCACAGCACCGTGGTCACCCCGTCCCCACTCGGCTGCACTCGATCGGACGACGCCAACTCACCCGCCCAGGCCTCAGCCGCGTGGTAGTCGAACAGTCCGGTCCGCGCGACCGCGCCGGTCGGTACTCCGCCCGGATCGGCCGCGACCACCGTCGTCCGCGGGTTCAGGTGCACCAGCAGGTTGTGCAGTCGCTCGGGCGCGTTGCTGCGGTGTGCGTTGGCGAGCACGCACACGTCGGCGTACTCGATCTGCCGTGCGGTGAGCTCGGCGACGTTGCGGCGATCCGGCGGCCCGAGTGCCAGCCCGCGCTCGTCGAGCAACTCGTCGCCCGAGAGTTGCTCGACCAGCAGTACGGCGTCCACCACACAGGTGACCGTGTCGACCGCGACCTCGGGCAACGTCGTCACCAGCGCCGCAGCCAGCGGACGGGCCTCCATCGCCGGTGGAGCGGCGAGGACGACGTGGTCCCAGTGCCGGCGCGCGACCAAGGTCTCGAGCAGTGGCAGCAGCGACTCGATCAGCTCACACGCTCCGCAGTCGTCGTTCACGGTGAACTCACCCGCGTCGATCGGCCCGGACGTGTCCAGCACCCGCCAGGACAGCACGCCCCGCCCGGGCAGCTCGTCCTGGTCCACCACCACGGCCACGGTGGTGGCGTCCACCATCGCGTGCAGCACAGGCTCGCGCAGCGTCGTCGACAGGCCGACGAGCAGGGACAACGGGACTTTCGGATGGGCGGTCATGGGAGGAGTATATGAAAACGGTTTTCATCAGTCCAGAGGTGGGGGAGGACGTCTTGCCCGTCAGGCCGGGAAATTCCCGGTCTCCCGCCGCACCGTGGTGGTGAAAGATGCCGTGGGCAACGAATAGGCGGCGGGCGCGGTGGTGACCGCGCGGCCGGCCCGAAATCCCGAGCGGTGTGTCGTGGTTGTCTGATAGTCAAGGGGGTATGGCGATCGGGATCGAGCGGTTCAAGGGTGACTGGGACGAGCTGCGCGAACTCGTCGACCTGGCCTTCTCCGCGCCGTGGAGCGAGGCCCAGCTGGAGGCCGAGCGCCGGGTGTGGGAACCGGAGCGGAGCACGGTCGCGGTCGACGAGGGGCAGTTGGTCGGGCACACCGGCACGTTCTCGCTCCGGATGACCGTGCCGGGCGCGCAGATCCCGGTTGCCGGCGTCACGCTGGTCGCGGTCCGGCCGACGCACCGGCGCCGCGGCATCCTGCGTGAGCTGATGCGGGCCCAGCTGACGGATGTCCACGAGGCCGGCAGTGAGCCGATCGCGGCCCTGACCGCGAGCGAGGCGGCCATCTACGGCCGCTTCGGGTACGGGCTGGCCTCGGACCACCAAGAGATCGTCGTCCCGAAGGCGTCCCGCGAACTGCGGCCGGTCGCCGGCATCGACGACGTACGGATCAGGTACGTCGACGTGCACGACACGCTGGCCTCGTGCGCGGCGCTGCGGAACCGGCTGGCGGCGGACCGGCCGGGGATGTTCCACCACGACGACCGCTGGCAGGCTTACGTCGTCGCCGACAACGTCACCAGCGACCCGGTGAGCGGCTCCCGTCGCCGCTGCGTGGTGGCCGAGCGCGACGGCGAGCTCACCGGGTTCGCGTACTACCGGAGCAAACGGGCAGACAAGGGGTTCATCCAGGTCAACCGGGTGCACGCCGTGGACCTCGCCTCGCACGCCGCGCTCTGGCGGTACCTGCTGGAGCCGGATCTGCTCAGCGAGACGAGGTGCGCGAGCCTGCCGTCGGACGATCCGCTGCTGGAGCTGCTGCTCGATCCGCGCGCGGCCGGGCCGATCACGCGGGACGGGCTCTGGGTCCGGCCGGTGGACGTCGGCCGCGCCCTCGCCGCCCGGACGTACGCGCGGGAGTTCGACGTGGTGCTCGCGGTGACCGACGAATTCCTGCCGTGGAACGCGGGCGGCTGGCACCTCGCCGGCGGTCCGGCGGGGGCGACCTGCGAGGCGACCTCGCGTCCGGCCGACCTGACCGTCGACGTCCGCGAGCTGGGCGCGGTCTACCTGGGCCGGCCGTCGCTGGCCCGGCTCGGGGCGGCCGGGCTGGTGCAGGAGCACACCGCCGGAGCGCTCGCGGTCGCTTCGCAAGCGTTTTCCGCCAGTCGGCTTCCGTGGCTCGACACGGGCTTCTGATCGGTTAGCCTTCCGGGATGCAGCGGAGCCGCCGGGGAGCGCTGACACTGGTTGCCGTGCTGATGCTGGGGATCACGGCAGCCGGTTTCGTGGTGCTCGCCTCGGCCGGCGGGCCGGTGCGGCCGGTCAGTGAGACCACGCTGCGGGTGACCCCGCGGCCGGTGCCGCCGGCGTCTCCGGACGAGACCGTGAGCGGGCCCACCCCGGCACCGCCGCCGCCCGAACGGAACGCCGAACGGAAGCCGATGCCGGCCTGGATCCAGGCGCTCTGGCAGGCCCTGGTCTGGCTCACGATGGCGGCGCTGGCCGGGTTCCTCGGCTGGGTGATCTACAAGATCCTGCGCAAGGTCGAGCTGCCGCAGGCCGAGACCGAGGACACGGACTGGGAGCGGATGAAGGCCGACCGGCTCGCGGAGGCGGTCGACAGCGGCCTGGCCAGGATCGACACCGGCCGGGCGACCGATGCGGTGATCGCCTGCTGGGTCGCGCTGGAGGAGGCCGCCGCGTCCGCGGGGGTGGCCCGCGAGCCGTCCGAGACCCCGGCCGAGTTCACCGTCCGGGTCCTCGGTGTCGGCGGGATCTCCGAGCCGCAGCTCGTCCGCCTCGGTGAGCTCTACCGCGAGGCCCGCTACTCCACCCACGGCTCCACCGAGGAGGCCCGCGCCGAAGCCCGGTCGGCCCTGCTCCGGCTGCGGGACGAGCTGGCCGCCGCGCACTCCGGCAGCGGGGTGGCCGGATGACGACGTACCGGTGGACGCCGTTGGAGGAGTCGGAGCGGCCAGGCGACGGCGAGCAGCAGCCGCGGGCTCGGTCGCCGCTGGCGCACAAGGTGCTCATGCAGCACGTCGGTCTCTGCGTGCTGACGAGCTTGCTGCTCGTGGGAGTGTTCGCCGCGGCCGGGATGGCGCCGAAGCCGTTGTGGTTCGTGACGACGGGGCTCGCACTCGGGGTCGGGTCGCTGGCGATCCGGCTGATCATGCCGCGAGTGCTGGAGACCAGTTGGCCGGCGCGGCAGGACGAGCGGCTCGCCGCGCTGCGGACCCGTAGCAGCGACAACCGGACGCAGTTCATCGCCACCTGGCTGCTTGAGGCGAGCCGGGAGCGGCGCGCGGGTGAGGGCTCGCAGACGTTCGTACGCCGGATCCGGCCGCTGCTGCTGGAGCTGACCACCGACCGGCTGGTGCACCGCCACGGTGTCGACCCGGTGCGTGAGCCGGAGCGGGCCCGCGAGCTCACCGGCGAGCAGTTGTGGAACCTGATCAGCGGGGACGACAAGCGCACCGTGTCCTTCGCCGAGATCGAGCACGCCGTCCAGACCATCGAGAAGCTGTGAGGAACCGTGACTGACCCAGAACTGCAGCCCACCGCCTCGGCCGGTCGTGCTGAAGTCAACGAGCGGGAGTTGCAGGTTGCGGAGGTGTCGACGCTCAGCCGCGAGGTGCTCGACCGGGTGGGCGAGGCGGTGGTCGGCAAGACCGGTGCGCTGGAGCTCGTGCTGGCCGGGATCCTCGCCGGCGGCCACGTGCTGCTCGAGGACTACCCGGGTCTGGCGAAGACGCTGGCCGCCCGGTCGTTCGCCCAGGCGCTCGGGCTGGAGTTCCGGCGGGTGCAGTTCACGCCCGACCTGTTGCCGTCGGACGTGACCGGAGCGTTCGTGTACGACCAGAAGGAGTCCGAGTTCGCCTTCCGGCCCGGCCCGATCTTCACCGGGCTGCTGCTGGCCGACGAGATCAACCGGACCCCGCCGAAGACGCAGGCCGCGCTGCTGGAGTCGATGCAGGAGCACCAGGTCACCGTCGAGGGCCAGACGTTCCCGCTGCCCAGCCCGTTCCACGTGCTGGCGACCGCGAACCCGGTCGAGTACGAAGGCACCTACCCGCTTCCAGAGGCCCAGCTCGACCGCTTCATGCTCCGCATCGGCTTCGGGTACCCGAGCGCCGGGGAGGAGTGGGAGGTGCTGCGCCGCCGGATGAGCCGCCGCAAGGAGGACCAGACGGTCGAGGCCGTCACCGACGCCGCCGGCCTGCTCGCGGCCCAGCGCGCGATCGAGACCGTCACGGTCGACGACACCGTCGGTCAGTACTGCGTCGACCTCGCGGCCGCGACCCGTCGCGACTCGCAGGTGCTCGTCGGCGCCTCGCCCCGTGGATCGCTGGCGTTGTTGCTGACGGCCCGTGCGTACGCCGTGATCCAGGGCCGGGACTACGTCGTCCCCGAGGACGTGAAGGCGGTCGCCGTACCGGCGCTGGCGCACCGGATCACGGTGCGGCCCGAGCTCTGGCTGCACGAGGTCAGCGGCGCGACCGTCGTTCGCGCGGTCCTCGGGTCGGTGCCGGCGCCGCCCACCGTCGTCGGCGCCTCCCGGTGACGTCGCCGGGGGTGGAGTGATGCGCTGGCAGCCGACGCACGCGCAGATCCGGGCGGTCTGCGCGGCCGCGCTGTTGCTGCTCGTGGCGGTGCTGGCCCGGCGGCCGGACGCCGCGGTCATCGGGCTGCCGCTGGCGTTCGTCGCGGTCTGGGGGCGCTACCTCCGGCCGAAGGAGCGGCCCGAGGTACACACCGAGGTGGACACCGACGCGCTGTTCGAGGGGCAGGCCACGACGTACCGGCTGCGGGTGGCCGGGACCGTGGATCCGGACATCGACCTGATCGTGGCGGCGCTGCCGCGAGCGCAGTGGTTCCAGTACGACCCTCCGCAGGCCGCGATCGCCGAGCCGGTGATCGACGGCGCGGTCACACTCGAAGTCGGGTTGCGGTCGAAGCGGTGGGGTCTGCGTGCGCTGGAACGGCCGACGGTCGTGGCGACCTCGGTGCTCGGCGCCTATCGGATCCGGGTGACGTCGGCCGAACCGATCGCCGTGACCACCCTTCCGCTGCGCGAGGGCTTCGAGGCCGTCGACTCGGTGCCCCGCCCGGCCGGCCTGGTCGGGTTGCACCGGTCGCGGCGTCCGGGCGAGGGGACCGAGTTGGCCGGCGTACGGCCGTTCCGGACCGGTGACCGGCTGCGGCGGATCAACTGGGCCGTGTCGGCGCGGACGCGCGAGCTGCACGTGACGTCCACCTGGTCGGACCGGGACACCGAGGTGGTCATCCTGCTCGACACCGGTGGCGAGATCGGTGTCAGCGAAGGGATCGACGGACGGTCGTCGAGCCTGGACACCGGCGTACGGGCGGCCGCCTCGATCGCCGAGCACTACCTGCGCCACGGCGACCGGGTCCGCCTGATCGACACCGGGAACCTGGTCCGCGGCGTCCGTTCCGGCAGCGGCCGGGGACACCTGCGGCGGATCCTCGACACGTTGGTCTACGCAGATCGCCACGGCCGCCAGCAGGACGAGCAGCACCTCGTGCGGCGCAACCGGATCAAGTCCGACAGCCTCGTCGTCGTCCTCAGTCCACTGCTCCGCCGGCAGATTCTCGGGTACGTCGTCACGCTCGTGCACTCGGGGTGCACGGTGATCGCCGTCGACACGCTGCCCCCGGACATCACCGCGGTGATCGACCTCGACGAGCACGACGCCGTCGCCTGGCCACTCGCCTGGCGACTGCGCATGCTCGAGCGCCGCCGTGAGCTCGACCGCCTCGGCGACCTCGGTGTGCCCACCGTCCGCTGGCAGGGCGCCGGGACCCTCGACGAGGTGCTGCGGGACGCCTCCCGGCTCGCCGCCGCACCGAGGATCCGCTCATGAACGAGGTTGTCATCGAGCACGGTGGCCCGCGGGTCCCGTCGGCGCCCGGAGCGAAGCGAGGAGGTCGATGAGCCCGTCCGAGAGGATCACCCTCTGGTTGGCGCAACTGCGGGCCTCGGGACTCGCCGCGCGGCTGGCCCGGCTCGTCATCGCCGTCGCGGGCGGGCTGGCGCTGCTGGTGTCCGCGGTGCAGCCGTGGGATCAGCTCGACCTGATCCCGCTGGTCGCCGTCCCGATGCTGGTGGCGACGATCGTGTTACCGGACTCGCTGGCGGGGGTGATCTTCCTCGTCGCGATGGCCGGCGGGTGGCTGATGCGCGCGCCCGGTGGGATCGGCTGGAGCGTCGTGCTGCTCGGGATCGCGTTGCTGGTGGTGCATCTGGCGACCGCGTTCAGTGCACAACTCCCGTCGTACGCGCTCGTGCACAAGCAGGCTTTGCGCCGGTGGCTGGTGCCCGCGGCGATCGCGGTCGCGATCGTCCCGGTCGTCGCGATCGCCGCCGCGCTGATCCGGGGGGCCGACGTTCCCGGCTCCATGCCGGTCACCGCGATCGCCCTCGTCCTCGCCACTGCGACCATCTGGTTCGCCGCCGACGAGAAACCTCGCGGCGACTAGGGCGTGCCCAGGGTCGCCGAGATCTCTTCGGACCAGGGAAGCGGAACGGCCGACGGGCCGACGACCTGCATGGCGGACATGACCGTCAGCAGCATGCCGGTGGCGAGGAACTCGCGGGCCTCCGCCGGTGAGGCGCCGGTGAGGTCGCGGACCAGCCGGTAGATGCCGCCGAAGCGTTCGCGGACCAGGTCGCCGATGGCGGGCTCGCCGCTGGCGGAGAAGCCGTGCAGCAGGACCAGCAGAAGCTCCCGCTCGGCCAGGAACTGCTCGTAGCGGCTGCCCAGGCTCGCGAGCGTCGGCTCCTCGGCCGCGGCGTCGCGGAAGGTCTGCTCGACCCGGTCGCACACCGATTGCAACGCGGCCAGGAACAACTGCTGCTTGGTGCCGAACAGGCGGATCACGTACGGCTGCGAGACCCCGGCCAGCCGCGCGATCTCGTCCGTCTTCGTGCCCGCGTACCCGGACGCGCCGAACGCCTGCACCGCCGCCCGCAGGACCTCCTCGCCGCGCTTCGCCGCGGTCAGCCGAACCCTCGCACCCATGCGTCTCCTTCCGGGTCGCTTGACATGTTATCAGTCGATGCATACTTTGGTCTCACGCGCTTGTTATCAGTGAATTACAACTAGGAGTCCGACGATGACATCGACCGCTCTCGACGAGAGGCTCGACCCACCCGCGTCACCGGCTCGGAGGGCCGGGCTCGGCGCCGTACTGACCGCGGTGGGCATCCCCACCTTCATGGTCACGCTGGACAATCTGGTCGTCACGAACGCGCTGCCGGTGATCAAGGCCGAGCTCGGCGCGTCGCTGTCCGACCTGCAGTGGTTCGTGAACGCGTACACGCTGGCGTTCGCGGCCCTGCTGCTGACCGCGGCCGCGATCGGCGACCGGCTCGGCCGCCGGCGGGTCTTCCTCGCCGGGATCGTCGCCTTCACCGCGGCCTCGGCGGCCTGTGCGTTGGCGACCGAGCCGTGGATGCTGATCGGCGCCCGCGCGGTCCAGGGTGTCGGCGCGGCGGCCGTGATGCCGTTGTCGCTGACGTTGCTGGCCGGCGCCGTACCCGACAGGCTGCGCAGCGCCGCGATCGGCGCCTGGGGAGGCATCTCCGGTCTGGGGGTCGCGGTCGGTCCGGTCGTCGGTGGTGCCGTGGTCGACGGTCTCAACTGGCAGTGGATCTTCTGGCTCAACGTGCCGATCGGCGTCGTCGCCGTACTGCTCGCCGCGCGCGTGCTGGGCGAGTCCCGTGGACCGGCGAAGCGGCTGGACCTGGCCGGGCTGGTGCTTGCGACGGCCGGCGTACTGTCGATCGTCTGGGGCGTCGTGCACGGTGCCGAAGACGGCTGGACGTCAGGTGGCGTGCTCGGGTCGCTGATCGCCGGTGTGGTCCTGCTGGCCGCGTTCCTCGGGTGGGAGCGCCGTACGGCGGCTCCGATGCTGCCGCTGCGGTTGTTCTCGGTCCGCGCGTTCAGCGTCGTGAACATCACCTCGTTCACGTTCTCGGTCGGCGTGTTCGGCGCGGTGTTCCTGCTGGCGCAGTTCTTCCAGGTGGTGCAGGGGTACAGTCCGCTGGAGTCCGGCGTACGGACGATGCCGTGGACGTTGGCGCCGATGGTGGTCGCCCCGCTCGCCGGGATGGTCGTGGACCGGGTCGGCCCGCGTGCGCTGATCGCGACCGGACAGGTGTTCCTGGCGGCGGCGCTCGGCTGGATGGCCCTGGTCACCACGGCGACGACGCAGTACTCCGAACTGGTTCTGCCGTTCATCCTGGCCGGTGTCGGGATGGGGCTGACCTTCGCCCCGGCGGCGAGTGTCGTGATGGCCAGCGCACCCGACGCCGACCGCGGGGTCGCCTCCGGCACCAACAACACGATCCGCGAGGTCGGCGTCGCGATGGGCGTCGCCGTCCTGGCCTCGGTCTTCGCCTCGGCCGGCTCCTACGACTCCCCGGCCAGCTACGCCGACGGTCTCGTCCCCGCCGTCTGGACCGGCGCCGCCGTCGTCGCCGCCGGTGCCGTCGTCGCCCTGCTCCTCCCTGGCCGCCGGCGCGCTTAAGGTGTGGGGGTGCTCGGAGCCGACGACGTACGACGGATCGCGCTGTCCTTCCCAGGGACGGTGGAGAAGAAGCGGTGGGGACACCCGACGTTCGACGTGGCCGGGCGGATGTTCGTCACCGTGCCCGACGACCAGACGTCGTTCGCGGTGCGCTGCCCGCGGCTGGAGCGCGACGAGCTGATCGCGGCGGAACCCGAGAAGTTCTGGGTTCCGCCGCACGAGGCGGGCTCCAACTGGGTGCGGGCTCGCCTGGCAGCTCTGGAGGACAGCGACGAGCTTCACGACATCCTGTACGACTCGTGGCGACAGGTGGCGCCGGCTGATCTGGTGGATAGCTGATCCCACGCGTGTGCTCGGCGGACTGGTCGACGTCAGCCGGGGACGTGGCGACTGGCCGTTCGAGCAGATGCTTGTGCTGGGGGAGCGGCGGGGGATCAGCTGACGTTGCTGGGGGATGCCGTGAAGGTGTTGCAGCTGGCCGGGTTGCCGGTTCTGAAGGACCGGCCCATGAAGCGCGCCTGGCTCGCCTTGCTGCCGTGGGTGCCTTCGTTCGGTTTGTCGCCGGCGGTGACGACCCACTTGTTCCACACCTGCAGCATCAGCCCGTTGATCGGGTAGCTGCGCCGGTTGACCGCGAGGAAGACACCGGCGAAGCAGTTCGCCTGGAGCTCGGTACGGCGGTTCATCCGCAGCCGGTCGCCGTACGACTCGGCGTCGTACTCCAGGTCGTGGGCGGCCTCGAGGATGCCGGTGAGCTCCTGGACGTGGTGGCCGTACTCGTGGGCGATCGAACGCGAGTACCACATCCGCGAGTACGCCTTGGACTCCGCGTCGGGGTACTCGAGGTACGTCTTCACGAACACGTCGACCTTCATGTACATCGTCTGGTTCGACGGGCAGTAGAACGGCACCGAGACCGGGCCGTTGCCGCACGGCGTGCTGGTGCTGGTCCCGGCCCAGTACGTCATCTTCGGCGGCACGAACCTGTAGCCCGCCCTGGCGACCAGCGGCGCCCAGCCGCGGTCGAGGCAGGGCTTGATCGCGGCCCAGTACGCGGCCGCGTTCCGGTTGTTGGTCGGGCGGACCCGCGGTTCGCGGCAGTTGGTCGCGGCCATCTGGCCCGCCCCGTACAGCCGGTTCTTGGCGACCACGTCGATGGCCTTCGGCTCCGGGGCCTGGGTGGCCGTGCCGGTCGGCTCGTCGGTGGGTTCCGACGTGGGCTCGGAGGTCGGGTCCGACGTCGTGGTCGGAGTCGGCGTGTAGCGGCCGGAGCTGACCGGCGGGGTGTAGTCGTCGGACCCGCTGCTGACCTGGTTCCAGACGAACAGCCCGGCCACCGCGGCCGCGAGCAGGCCGAGCACCAGCACGGCGGGTGCCTTGGACTTCTTCTTCGGCCGCTGCGGCTGCCATCCGGGCTGGAAGCCCGGACCACCAGGACCACCGGGACCACCGGGCCCGGGGGGTCCGAAGCTGGGCCCCCAGCCGAAGCCCGGTCCGTGCTGGGGCGCGACCGACGCCGGTCCGTACTGCGGCTGGCCGACGTACTGCGGCGGCCCGCCGTACTGCACCGGCGGCGGACCGTAAGTACTGGCAGGAGGACCTTGCGGAGGCGGGCCCGGCTGCTGATACGGCGGGTACGGCGGGTTCTGGCCCTGCGAACCGCCGAACGGTGTCTGGCTCAACCCCGTTCCTTTCAGTGGACAGCGACCGCCACAGTATCGGCGCAAACAGGTCAGCCGAGCGGGGGCCCTGCGGGGTAGGGTCGGCGGGTGACCGATGCCACCACGACGAACAGCCCGATAGACCAGCTCTCCGAGCGATACCTCGAGGAGTACGTCGCACTGTCGCCGACCGCGGCGACGTTCATGGGGATCGAGGGCCACGACCATGAACTGCCGGACTACACCCCGTCCGGGTTCGAGGCGCTCATCGACCTGACCCGGCGGTCGCTCGCCGAGGCACGGGCGACCGTGACCGGCAGCCCCCGCGAGGAGGTCGCCAAGGACGCGTTCCTGGAGCGGCTCGGACTGGAGCTGGAGACGTACGAGGCCGGCGTCCCGCAGCACCAGCTGAACGCGCTCGCCTCCGTCCCGGCGGAGATCCGGCAGGTGTTCGACCTGATGCCGACCGCGACCGAGCAGGACTGGGAGACCATCGCGATCCGGCTCAACCAGGTCGGGACGACGCTGGACGGCTACCGCGAGACCCTGCTCGAGCAGGCCGCGCAGGGCCGGGTGTCCGCCGTACGGCAGGTGAAGGACCTGGCCGACCGGATCGCCAGCTGGACCGGTGCCGACGGCGACGACTTCTTCGCCGGGCTGGCCGCGCAGGCGCCGGACAGTCCGGTGAAGGCGACCGTCGAGGCCGCGGCCGCGTCGGCGCGGAAGGCGTACGAGCAGTTCGGCGGCTGGCTGACCGCCGAGATCGCGCCGCAGGCGCCGGAGCGGGACGCGTGCGGTCGCGAGGTCTACGAGCTTGCCTCCCGCAACTTCCTCGGCGCGGCCGTCGACCTCGAGGAGACCTACGCCTGGGGCTGGGAGGAACTGGCCCGGATCGAGGCCGACATGCAGTCGATCGCGGCCGGGCTGAACGCCGGTGACCGCTCGATCGAGGCCACCGCGGCGATCCTGGACGAAGACCCGGCGCGCAAGGTCCACGGCAAGGAGGCGTTCCGCGACTGGATGCAGGAGCTGTCCGACGCCGCCGTCGCCGAGCTGGGCGGCACGCACTTCGACATCCCGGCCGAGATCCGCACCCTGCAGTGCATGATCGCGCCGACCTCGGACGGCTCGATCTACTACACGCCGCCGAGCGAGGACCTGACCACGCGGCCGGGCCGGATGTGGTGGGCGGTGCCGAACGGCGTCGAGGACTTCGCCACCTGGCGTGAGGTCACCACCGTCTACCACGAGGGCGTCCCCGGGCATCACCTCCAGTGCGCGCAGACGATGCTGCGCACCGACCTGCTGAACCGCTGGCAGCGGATCGCCTGCTGGGTCTCCGGCCACGGCGAGGGCTGGGCCCTGTACGCCGAGCGCCTGATGGAGGAGCTGGGATACCTCGAGGACCCGGGAGCGCGGTTCGGCATGCTGGACGCGCAGGGGTTCCGGGCGGCCCGGGTGATCGTCGACATCGGCATGCACCTGGAGCTGGAGATCCCGCGGGACAACGCGTTCGGCTGGCGTCCCGGTGAGCGCTGGAACGCCGACCTCGGGTTCGAGTTCCTCCGGGCGCACTGCCGGATGGAGACCGAGTTCCTGAAGGCCGAGCTGAACCGCTACCTGGGCTGGCCCGGGCAGGCGCCGTCGTACAAGGTGGGCGAGCGGATCTGGCTGCAGGCGCGCGACGAGGCCAAGCAGCGCAAGGGATCCGCGTTCGACCTGCGCACCTTCCACTCCGACGCGCTGAACCTCGGCTCGATCGGGCTCGACCCGCTGCGTCGCGCCCTCGCGAAGCTGTGAGCGTCCGGTTCGTGCTGGCGTCGGCGTCGCCGGCGCGGCTGAAGACGCTGCGCGGGGCCGGCGTCGAGCCGGAGGTGATCGTCTCCGGCGTCGACGAGGACAACGTCACCGCGGAAAGCCCGGGCGAGCTGGCCCGCGTCCTCGCCACCCTGAAGGCGCGCGCCGTGGTCGCCGAGCTGACCGAGCACGCGGCCGTGCTCGGCTGCGACTCGGTGCTCGAGCTGGACGGCGAGCCCTTCGGCAAGCCCGGCACGCCGGAGATCGCGCGCGAACGACTGCGGTCCATGCGCGGCCGGACCGGCGTACTGCACACCGGGCACTGCCTGATCGACACCACGTCGAAGCGGGAGCTCCGCGAGCTCGAGTCGACCACCGTCCGGTTCGCCGACCTGACCGACGAGGAGATCGACGCGTACGTCGCCACCGGCGAGCCGCTCGTGGTCGCCGGGTCGTTCACCGTCGACGGCCTCGGCGGTCCGTTCGTGACCGGGATCGAGGGCGACTACCACAACGTCGTCGGGGTCTCCCTGCCGTTGCTCCGCCGGATGCTCGCCGAGGTCGGCATCTCCTGGCCGGCGCTGTGGAAGTCCTCCCCGAGAGTCTCCTACGACGAGACCGAGGCCGCCCGGTACGACGACACCCGCGGAGGCCTGGCCCGAGCCCAGGCCGCGGCCGAGGCGGTGGATTCCCTGCTGCCCAAGGGCGGACGGGTGCTCGAGCTTGCCGTCGGCACCGGGATCGTCGGGGCCGAGCTGGTTGCCCGTGGCAACTTGGTGCACGGTGTCGACCTGTCCACCGCGATGCTCGAGCACGCCAGGATCCGGTTGCCAGGGCACGTCGCCGCGGCCGACGCGGCCCGGCTGCCGATCGCCGACCGGCGCTGCGACGCCGTCGTCGCCGTCTGGCTGCTGCACCTGCTGGACGACAGCGAGCCGGTGGTCGCCGAGGTGGCCCGCATTCTCCGCCCGGACGGCGTCTTCGTCACCACCACCGAGAAGACCGACGCCGGCCGGTACGCCGACGGCCGCGGCCCGAACGAGTCCCGCTCCCAGGACGCCCTGTCCCACCTCGTCGCGACCGCCGCCCGCCACCGCCTGGCCCTCGACGCGGCCACCACCTTCGCCGGCCCACGACGAACGTCCGGCGAGACCCCGATCTACCCGGTAGTCCGCTTCCGCCGTACCTGACCCGACCCGCACGGCCGAACGACTAGGCGGTCAGGCCGGACTTCTTGTCGAGGAGTTGAAGGAGGTCGTGGGCGGCCAGTTCGACGGCCTTGTGGCGCCACTCGGAGGCGCGGTAGACCGAGGCGATCAGGGCGGAGCGGTGGATCCGGCGGAAGTCGCCGACGACGAAGCCGTAACGGGCCTTGGTCTCGTCCGCCGGGCCGACGGTGAGGCCGAGGTGCCAGGCGGCGTACTCCTCCCAGCTGTGGTTCGCCAGATAGGTGTTCTGGTCGTCCGCCCGGGGCTGCACCTCACCCCAGTCGCTGTCCAGCACGTACTGCCGGCCGTCGATCAGTCGTTTCGCGTGCTCGACGGCCGCGGGGTTGACCTCGTACTTGGCCATGGCCAAGTGTTACGGGTAGGCGGACGCCCGCCAACGACCCGGGCCCGGGTGGAAGGGCTGCCGGGCGTGCCGCCAGTACGTCGCCCAGTCGGACGCCCGGTCCGGTTCGGCCGGTACGGCGGCCGCCGCGGAGCGGGCCGCGAGCACCGCGACCAGCGCGGCGAGCTCCTCCGGAGTCGGCTCGCCCTTGACGACCTGCAACCTCGGCTGCTCGTTCACAGTGGGATGTTCCCATGCTTCTTCGGCGGCAGGGTGTCGCGTTTGGTGCGGAGCAGGCGGAGCGCCCGGACGATCTCCGCGCGGGTCTCGCTCGGCTTGACGACCGCGTCGATGTACCCGCGCTCGGCCGCGACGTACGGGTTCGCCAGGTGGTCCTCGTACTCGGTGATCAGCTGCTTGCGGCGGGTCTCTGAATCACCACCGGCGTCCGCGACTGCAGCCAGTTCCCGGCGGTAGAGGATATTCACCGCGCCCTGCGCGCCCATCACCGCGATCTGGGCGGTGGGCCAGGCGATGTTCATGTCCGCGCCCAGGTGCTTCGACCCCATCACGTCGTACGCACCGCCGTACGCCTTGCGGGTGATCACGGTGATCATCGGCACGGTCGCCTCGGCGTACGCGTAGATCAGCTTGGCGCCGCGGCGGATGATGCCGTTCCACTCCTGGTCGGTGCCGGGCAGGAAGCCGGGGACGTCGACGAAGGTCAGGATCGGCAGGTTGAACGCGTCGCAGGTCCGGACGAACCGGGCGGCCTTCTCGGACGCGTCGATGTCCAGCGTGCCGGCGAACTGCAGCGGCTGGTTCGCGACCACCCCGACCGGGCGGCCCTCGACCCGGCCGAACCCGACGATCATGTTCGGCGCGAACAGCGCCTGCACCTCGAGGAAGTCGCCCTCGTCCAGCACCGCCTCGATCGCGGTGTGCATGTCGTACGGCTGGTTCGGCGAGTCCGGGATCAGCGTGTCCAGGGCCAGATCGGTCTCGGTCACCTCCAGGTCCGCGTCGGCCTCGTAGACCGGCGGGTCCTCCAGGTTGTTCTGCGGCAGGTGACCGACCAGCGACTTCACCCACTCGATCGCGTCCTCCTCGTCGCTGCCGAGGTAGTGCGCGTTCCCGGACTTGGTGTTGTGCGTCCGGGCGCCGCCGAGCTCCTCCTGGGTGACGTCCTCGCCGGTGACGGTCTTGATCACGTCCGGCCCGGTGATGAACATGTACGACGACTCGTCCACCATCACGGTGAAGTCGGTGACCGCGGGGGAGTAGACCGCGCCGCCCGCGCACGGGCCCATGATGAGGGAGATCTGCGGGATCACCCCGGAGGCACGGACGTTGCGGCGGAAGATCTCGCCGTACAGGCCGAGGCTGACCACGCCCTCCTGGATCCGGGCGCCGCCGGAGTCGTTGATGCCGATCAGCGGGCAGCCGATCTTCATCGCCAGGTCCATCACCTTGACGATCTTCTCGCCGAACACCTCGCCGAGGCTGCCGCCGAAGACGGTGAAGTCCTGCGCGAACACACACACCTGCCGGCCGTCGATGGTACCGAAACCGGTGACCACGCCGTCGCCGTACGGGCGGTTGGCGTCCAGGCCGAAGGCGGTCGACCGGTGCCGGGCGAACTCGTCCAGCTCGGAGAAGGAGCCCTCGTCCAGCAGCAGCGCGATCCGCTCCCGGGCGGTCTTCTTCCCGCGCGCGTGCTGCTTCTCCACCGCGCGCTCCGACCCGGCGTGCACGGCCTCGTCGAGCCGCTGCTCGAGGTCCGCGATCTTCCCGGCGGTGGTGTGGATGTTCACGGTCTCTCCCATAATCGGGCAGCCTAACCGGGTGCACCCCGCGGCGTGCTGTGACATCCACCGCAACACGGGGTCACCGTCAGTTGGGACCGACCACGAAGATCTTGGCCAGCCGGGCGGCCAGGGCGAGGTCGCCGCGGACCGAGAGGCGTTGCTTGAGCACGGCGAGGACCGGGTCCTCGGTGCCGGTGACCACCCGCAGGAGGGTGGCCGGATCGGTGCGGACCGAGATGTCGGCGGCGTCGGGTTCCTCGTCGAGGAGGGTGCAGCGCCCGTCGCCGACCCGGATCCAGAACGCGTCCACGTCGCCGGCCGGACCGGACCCGCCCGCCCCCGTGACCTGCCAGGCGACGACGGCGTCGAACCCGGCGGCGCGGGCGGGTCGGAGGTACTCCGGCATCCGGCGGAAGATCTCGCGCAACGCGATCTCCCGCACTCCCCCGATGAGCCGATGCCGAAGCTCCCGCTCCGACGTCCGGTCGACCAGCCGGGCCAGTTCGCACGCGTCCAGCGAGGTCAGCCCGACGGACTCCAGCCAGCCGGCACCGCCTCGCCCCGTCATGAGGCCTCCCGGCCCGGACCGAACAGCGGAGGGAACGCAGCGACTGGAGCGACGAGGGAAGGCCGGGGGCCACAGCCCGATGGCGTACCGCGCCGGAGGCGCGGCATCCGTAGGGTCATGGCGACCTCCCCGAAGGTGTCGGAACCCGGACCGTAGGCGCATGCCGGAGCGGGTTCCTACCAGACCGTAGGAACTTCCTACGATCTGGTAGGTTTTGTCAAGTGGTGGAGGACGGAGGACCGCGTCGCCGCGCGGCCCATCTGGGCCCCGAGCGCCGGCGCCCGATGATCCTGGACGCCGCCCTCGAGGTCTTCTCCGAGAAGGGCTACGCCGGTACGACGATGCAGTCCGTGGCGGACGCCGCCGGTGTCACCAAACCGGTCGTCTACGACTGTTTCGCCAACCGCGACGAACTCCTGCTGGCGCTGCTCGCCCGCGAGGAGCAGCACCTGGTCATCTCCATCGTCGCCGCGCTGCCGGCCGACCCGAGTGTCGGCACCCCCGAGCAGCATGTGCTCGACGGCCTGACCGCCTTCCTCACGACCGCCGCGCAGCACCCGCGGTCCTGGCGGATCGTCTTCGGCGCCCAGTACGGCGCTGCGCCGGTGGTCGCCGACCGGGTCCGGGCGGCCCGTGCCTTCCTGGTCGAAGGCCTGAGACTGACCCTGATGAAGTCCCTGCCCGGCGTCACCGACCCGGACGCGAACCTGCCCGTCCTGGCCGAGTTGCTCGCCTCGATGACCGAGGCCAGCGCCCGCATGCTCGTTGTCGACGGCACCGAGCGGACTCCCGCCGAGCTGGCCGCGGTCGTGTCCCGGGTGGTCGGTGGCGGCTTCGGCAACGTCTGAGGCTTACCGAGAAGTAGCTGATCGTGCGGTCACGATCGGGCTTCCAGCAGGCGGACTATGCGGCGGACGCGTGCGGCCGCCGATAGGGTGGGCGAACGTGACCGAGACCGGTAGTGAGACCCGTACCCGCGCGCGGTTCGAGGTGCCCGAGGCACTGCGGGCCGACGTGCGCCTGCTCGGCGAGATCCTCGGCAAGGTTCTGGTGGAGTACGCCGGCCAGGCGCTGCTCGACGACGTCGAGAAACTCCGCGAGCTCACCATCGCCGGTGACGGCGCCGCGGCCGAGCAACTGGTTGCCTCGTGGCCGCACGAGCGGGCCGAGGACGTCGCCCGGGCGTTCACCTGCTACTTCCACCTGACGAACCTCAGCGAGGAGCTGCACCGGGCCCGCGTGCTGCGCGAGCGCGACCGCGCCGGCAGCGCCGCGGTGGTGTCCGAGCTGGCCCAGGCGGTCGAGCAGATCTCCCGGGAGAGCGGCGAGCAGCAGGCCCGCGCCCTGCTGAACGGGCTGGAGTTCCGCCCGGTGCTGACCGCACACCCGACCGAGGCCCGGCGCCGCGCCGTGCTGGCCACCATCCGGCGGATCTCGTCGCTGCTGGAGGAGCGGACCGATCCGCGGGCCGGCGACAGCGAGCTGGCGGAGAACCAGCGCCGCCTGATCGAGCAGGTCGACATCCTCTGGCGTACGTCGCAGCTGCGCACCAGCCGCCCGTCACCGCTGGACGAGGTCCGGTCCGCGATGGCGGTGTTCGAGGAGACCCTGTTCGATGTCGTCGGCAACGTCTATCGCCGGCTCGACGACGCTTTGGCCGGCGACGCGGCGGGTACGAAACTGCCGGTGGTGGCGCCGTTCGTCCGGCTCGGCTCCTGGATCGGCGGCGACCGCGACGGCAACCCGAACGTCACGGCCGCGATCACGCGCGAAGCCATGCAGATCCAGGCCGATCACGTCCTGCGCGCCCTCGAGCAGGCCACGGACGCGCTCGGCCGCGCGCTGACGCTGGACGCGGCGACCACACCGCCGTCCGCGCCGGTCCGCCGCATCCTCGAGGACGCTCGCGCGGTCAACCCCGACCTGATCGCGGACATCGAGACCCGCTCGCCGTCCGAGCCGCACCGCCAGCTCCTGCTGCTGGCGGCACGCCGGCTGGCCGCAACGCGGGCACGGGACGCCGACTTCGGGTACCCGCGGGCAGCTGACTTCCTGCACGAGCTGAAGGTCCTGCAGGACTCGTTGGTGACCGCAGGCGCTCCCCGGCAGGCGTACGGCGAGCTGCAGCAGCTCATCTGGCAGGTGAACTCTTTCGGCTTCCACCTGGCCGAGCTGGAGGTCCGTCAGCACTCGTCCGTGCACACCAAGGCGCTGGAAGAGGTGCTGAGCGGTGGTGAGCTCTCCGACCAGACCGAGGAGGTGCTCGCGACGCTGCGGGTGATCGGCCAGATCCAGCAGCGCTTCGGCCCCGAGGCCTGCCGCCGGTACGTCGTCTCGTTCACCCGCAGCGCCGGTGATCTCGCAGCGGTCTACGAGCTCGCGGACGCCGCCATGGACGGCCGTCCGATCGAGCTGGACGTCGTACCGCTGTTCGAGACCGGTGAAGACCTGCAGAACTCGGTGGAGGTGCTGGACAACGCGATCCAGCTCACCCGGGTCCGGCACCGGCTGACCGCCAACGACCGGCGCTTCGAGGTCATGCTCGGGTACTCCGACTCCGCCAAGGACGTCGGGCCCGTGTCGGCGACACTCGCGCTGTACGACGCGCAGGCGCGGATCACCGCGTGGGCGCAGCGCAACGCGATCCGGCTGACCCTGTTCCACGGCCGTGGTGGTGCGCTGGGTCGTGGCGGTGGTCCGGCGAACCGCGCCGTACTCGCGCAGGCTCCGGGCTCGGTGGCCGGTCGCTTCAAGCTCACCGAGCAGGGGGAGGCGATCCCGGCC
Organism: Kribbella turkmenica; assembly: GCF_004348725.1. GTDB lineage: Bacteria > Actinomycetota > Actinomycetes > Propionibacteriales > Kribbellaceae > Kribbella > Kribbella turkmenica. The sequence goes on along the minus strand of NZ_SMKR01000053.1, from coordinate 17,377 downwards.
CGGTACGGCAACGCGGCGATCGCGCAGCGGCACATCGAGCAGGTGACCGCGGCGACGCTGCTCGCGTCCACTCCGGCGGTGGAAGAGCGGGCGGCCGCGGCGGCGAACCGGTTCTCGGTCGTGGAGAAGACGCTCGACGAGGCCGCACGGACGGCGTACCACCGGCTGGTGAAGGCGGACGGGTTCGCGGAGTGGTTCGGCCGGGTCACTCCGCTGGAGGAGCTCGGACAGCTGCCGCTCGGATCGCGTCCGGCCCGTCGTGGTGTGGCGGTCTCGTCGCTGGAGGACCTGCGGGCGATCCCATGGGTGTTCGCGTGGTCGCAGGCCCGCGTGAACGCGCCCGGCTGGTACGGCCTCGGCTCGGCGCTGGCCGCGGTCGGGGACATCGCCGTACTGCGTGACGCGAATCAGAACTGGCCGCTGTTCCAGGTGATGCTGGAGAACGCCGAGATGTCGCTGGCGAAGACCGACCGGCGCATTCTCGGCCGCTACCTCGAGCTGGGCGACCGTCAGGACCTGACGCAGCTGATGCTGGACGAGCACGCGCTGACGACCGAGTGGGTGCTCAAGGTGCTCGACCAGGACCGTCTGCTCGCCGGACGCCGCGTGCTGGGCCGTGCGGTCGAGTTGCGCAACCCGTACGTCGACGCCCTCAGCTACCTGCAGTTGCGGGCACTGCGCACGCTGCGGACCGACGACTCGTTGGACGAGGAGCAGATCATCCGGACCAGGCGACTGCTGCTGCTGACCGTGTCCGGTGTCGCTGCCGGCCTGCAGAACACCGGCTGATGTTCAGCGACCTGGAGCGGCCGCCCCTCGACGCACGCTTCCTGCGGGGGCGGCTGGTGCGGCCTGGCTCGCTGTGGACGCAGATCGACGTACTGGACGACACCGAGTCGACCAACGCCGTCGTTGCGGCTGCCGCGCTTGCGGGCGCGTCCGAGGGACTGGTGGTCACTGCGGAGCATCAGTCGTCGGGGCGAGGGCGGCTCGGGCGCACCTGGACCACACCGCCGCGTTCTGCCCTGCTCACCTCCGTGCTGCTGCGTCCGACCGCTGTGGCCGCCGCTCGTCTGCCTTGGCTGGGTTTGCTCGTGCCGTTGGCCGTCGCGGCCGCCGTTCGGCGGGTGGGGGAGATCCCGGCCCGGGTGAAGTGGCCGAACGACGTACTCGTGGAGGACCGCAAGCTGGCCGGCATCCTGCTCGAGCGCGTGGACGGACCGGCCGCGGTGGTCGGCTTCGGGATCAACGTGACCCTGCGGGAGTCCGAGAAGCCGCATCCGGGCGCCACGTCACTTGCCCTCGAGAAGGCCGCCACGACCGACCGGGTGACGGTCCTCGCCGCCGTGCTGCGAGAGCTCGCGACGCGCTACCAGACCTGGGCCGATGCCGACGGGGATCCGGCCACGATCCTGCCGGAGTACCGCGAGCTGTCCGCGACGCTCGGCCGGCTCGTCCGGGTGGAACTGCCCGACGGCACCTTCCTCGAGGGCAGGGCACGCGACCTGGACAACGACGGGCGGTTGCTCGTGGACACCCCCGGCGGCGCACGACCGCTGGCCGCGGGGGATGTCACCCACCTCCGGACGAGCTAACTGGTGAAGATCTTCGCCGCGGTGATCAGCGTCTGCACGACGCCGTAGCCGAGCAGTACGGCGACCAGCAGCCAGGAGATCACCAGGCGTGGGGTCTGGTTCATTTCGCCGCCTCCATCGCCGGCTCGGACCGCTCGTGGAACCGCTCCGCGACCGGGCGGATCAGCAGGTTGGCGACGAAGCCGACGGCCAGGACGCCGACCATCGTGAACAGCGCCGGCCGGTACGCCTCGGCCGTCAGCGTGCCCGGCTTGCCCTCCCGGTCGAGGAACCCGTTGATGATCAGCGGGCCGGCGATCCCGGCCGCGGACCACGCGGTCAGCAGCCGGCCGTGGATCGCGCCGACCTGGTAGGTCCCGAAGAGATCCCGCAGGTACGCCGGTACCGTCGCGAACCCGCCGCCGTAGAACGACAGGATCACCGCCGCCAGCAGGACGAAGATCGCCGTGCTGGTGTGGCCGACCGTGGCCAGCAGGAAGTAGGCGACGATGCCGACGCCCAGGTACACCGCGTAGATGGGCTTGCGGCCGATCACGTCAGACGTGCTCGACCAGCCGAACCGGCCGGCCATGTTGAAGATCGACAGCAGGCCGACGAAGCCGGCCGCCGCGGCCACCGCGACCGACGACGTGCCGTCGCCGCCGCGGAAGAAGTCCTGGATCATCGGGCTGGCCTGCTCGAGGATGCCGATGCCCGCGGTCACGTTGCAGAACAGCACCACCCACAGGCACCAGAACTGTGGGGTCCTGATCGCGTTCGCGGCGGACACGTGGCTGGTTGTGACGAGGGCCCTCTGCCGCACCGACGCCGGGTCGAAACCGTCCGGCGTCCAGTCGTCGGCGGGCACCCGGACGGTGAACACGCCGAACATCATGATCACGAAGTAGCCGATGCCGAGGGTGAGGAACAACGCCACCAGGGCACCGCCGCCGGCCACCGACGCGCTGTTGCCGGGATCGTAGTTGTCGTCGTACAGGCTGAGCAGTTGACGCGACAGCGGGCTGGCGACCAGCGCGCCGCCGCCGAAGCCCATGATCGCCAGGCCGGTGGCCAGGCCGGGCCGGTCCGGAAACCACTTGATCAGCGTCGACACCGGGGAGATGTAGCCGATGCCCAGGCCGATGCCGCCGATGACGCCGTACCCGAGGTAGGCGAGCCAGAGCTGGCCGGTGCCGATGCCGAGGGCACCGACCAGGAAGCCGGTGGCCCAGAAGCAGGCGGACACGAACATCGCCTTCCGCGGACCGTTGCGCTCCACCCAGGTGCCGCCGACCGCGGCCGACAGCCCGAGCATCACGATCGCGATGCTGAAGATGACCCCGATCGCGGTCTGGCTGGTGTCGAAGTGCTTCACCAGCGACGTCTTGTACACGCTCGTCGCGTAGGCCTGGCCGATGCACAGATGCACGGCGAGTGCGGCCGGGGGGATCAGCCAGCGGCTGTAGCCCGGTGGAGCGACCGTGTGCTCCCGATCGAGTACCGACAGAATCGCCATTTCGGCTCCTTGTCCCGGCCCCCCGACAGTTACCCCTCGCGCATACTGGCGCACTGTATGCATTTTGTGAAGAGTTCAACCATATGTGGGCCCGGGCCGGCAGCCGCCGTCCACAGGTCTCCGTGTCGGGGCAGGACAACCGAACCCGGGAACTGTGACACTGGGGGCATGGCGATCTCGGCGAAGTTGTTGGGCGAGGACGAGTACGTCGTCGTCAGCACCCGGACGCACTGGAAGGCGCTGATCTTCCCGGTGTTCGTGCTGCTCGTGGTGGCGGGCGCGGGTGGTTTCCTGGCCGCGGTCGTGCCGTCCGGCAGCCTGCAGACGCCGGGCCGGATCGCGATCCTCGCGGTCGGGGTGGTGCTGCTGCTGACGTTCGCGGCCAAACCGTTCCTGAACTGGTTCTTCTCGACCTACACGCTGACCAACCGCCGCCTCATCACCCGGCACGGCATCCTCACCCGGACCGGCCGGGACATCCCGCTGATGCGGATCAACGACGTCTCCTACGAGCACGGCCTGATCGACCGCATCCTCGGCTGCGGCACGCTGCACATCGAGTCCGCCGGCGAACGCGGTCAGGTCGTCCTGCCCGACGTACCGCAGGTCGAGCACGTCCACCTGCAGATGTCCGACCTGCTGTTCGGCGGCCCCGAGGGCCGGCCCGGTGACGGCGTCCTCGACGACGAGGAGCCGCCCGACCACCTGCGCCGGCGCACGCGGCCCGAGCCGGATTCCGAGACCCTGTTCAGCTCCGACGACAAGTAGCCGACGTCCGGGTCGTGGTCAGGTGACGCCGGGAGCCGGGCGGCCGGTCGCGCGGTAGGCCGTCGGGGTGGTGCGGGTGAGTTGGCGGAACGTCCGGGCGAAGTGCTGGCTGGAGCTGAAGCCGAGGGTGTGCGCGATGGCGGTGACGGTCAGGTCGGTGGACTCGAGGAGCTGGCGCGCGCGGTCGATGCGGCGCTCGTTGAGGTAGCGGTGCGGCGGCTGGCCGAGGTGGCCGGCGAACAGTTCGGCCAGGTACGACGGGGCCAGGCCGACCCGGTCGGCGAGCCGGCGGAGGGTCCACCGTTCCTCGAACTCCTGATCCAGCAGCCGTTTCACCGTGCGCACGGCGGGATGCATCGCGAGTTGCGGAGCCGCGGTCGGTGCCATCGCCCGGCTGACCGCCAGCACCAGGTGGTCGACCGCGAGGCTCAGTCCGGTCTCGGCGTACTCGTAGCGCGTGGTCAGCTCGCGGACCAGGTGCGCGAACGCGTACGCGAGCTCCCCGGCCTCGCGGTGTACGACGGTTGCCGGCCATACCGCGGCCAGCGACGGGTGTCGCCGTACGACGGGATCGAGATCGACCGCGGCGAAGTAGAAGTGGTGATTGCCGGACCGCGCGGCCAGGTGGTGCCGGAGCTTCGGCGGTACGGCGAACAGGTGGCCGGGCTGGAGCAGGTAGCTTTGCTCGCCGGCCACCCACCGGGTGACGCCGTGCAACTGCAGGTAGATCTCCCACACCGGGTGCTCGTGCGGCTCGATCAGGAACCGCTCCGGGACCCACTGCTCGCCCGCGTGCACGAGGCCGCTCACCGGGTCGTGCAAGTCCGCGTGGAAGCCGGCGCGAAGGCCGTCCGGTCGGCTCAGAGACACCTGAAGATTGTGTCCAGTCGCCTGAACATCGGCAACGCCACGACCGTCACCCGTTCCTAGGGTCAACGGCATGCAGCCAGGAGCAGCTGACATCGCCTTCTACCGGGAGTACGGCTACTGGATCTCGCCGGTGATCCTGCCGGCCGACGTGCTCGACGCGGCCGAGCGTGGGATGGAGCGGTTCTACGCCGGCGACCATGACCACAAGCTCCCCGACCTGCCGTCGACGCGCGGGTGGCAGCCGTCCGACGGCGACGTGCTCCGGAAGAACGACTACGCGTCGCTGCGGGTCGACGAGTTGGCGGCGCTGGTCCGGCACCCAGCGATCGGTGCGACCGCGGCCGCGCTGTCCGGAGCCGAAGGGATCCGGCTCTGGCACGACCAGCTCCTTCGCAAGCCCGTCGACCGCCCGGGCGGGTCGGCCCGGGTCGGCTGGCACACGGACCGGCAGTACTGGCAGTCGTGCACGTCGGACAACATGCTGACCGCCTGGGTCGGCTTCCACGACGTCGACGAGGTCAACGGCGCGGTCTCGTTCCTGCCCGGCAGCCATCGGTGGGACGTCTCCGGGCTGGACTTCTTCTCCCAGGACAGCGAGGCCCTGGATGCCGCGCTGGTCGCCCAGGGCTTCGATCCGACGCCGGTCATACCCCGGATACGTCGCGGGCAGGTCAGCTTCCACCACTGCCGCACGGTCCACGGCAGCTCCGCCAACCGCGGTGCCGAACCCCGCCGGTCCCTCGCCATCCACCTGCAGCCCATCGACAACCGCCACCGCCCCGGCGCGACGCACCCCAACGACACCCTCGTGCGCACCGACCCGACCGGCACCCCCGACTACACCGACCCCACCATTCAGCCAGTCCTCTGGCCCTCAACGTAGAACGGCGCCGACCCGGTGGGGTGGCGCCGTTCTCGGGCGTTCGGCTAGCGCTAGCGGACGGCTGGTAGGTCGCCGGTGGTTTCGCCGTCGAGGGCTGCGGGGGAGTCGGGGGCCGGGGTACGTTCGGCCTCCTCGAGCTCGATCTCCTCCTTGAAGACGAACTTCCGGTAGGACCAGAAGCGGAAGAGCGTGCCCAGCCCCAGGCCGATGACGTTCGCGGAGATGTTGTCCGCCAGCCAGCTGTGCAGGTCCAGCACGTAGCGGGAGAAGCCGAGGCAGGCGGCCGCGATCAGCAGGCCGATCCCGTTCAGGACGAAGAACAGCACGTACTCACGGTGCAGCCCGGAGCGCTCGCGGTGCCGCCAGGTCCAGTGCCGGTTGCCCAGGTACGTCGCGATCGTCGCGGCGGTCACCGAGATGAACTTCGCGGTCAGCGGCTTGTGGTGCAGCATGCCGACCCCGGAGTCGGCGATGACGAGGGGGTTGTTGAACACCAGCCAGTTGTAGATCGGAAGGTCGACGGCCATACCGAGCAGACCGACCAGACCGAACTTGGCCACTTCGTGCACAAGGTGCTCGACCTGGCGATACAGCGTGGTGACAAGCTTCAACGGTCTCCGGAACCTTCTGTGATCACACCGCGACGGGAGGGCAGCTTCCCACGGTACCCGGCGATCGGCCCGCGGCCGAAATTCCCGCGCGTCCCCAGCGCGCCACCGTGGTCGCTGCGGGCGGGGTGAGGTATGGACATTAGGCTCCTGCCTGTGAAGTTCTCTCGGAAGGACCTCCCCGTCGGTACGCCGGTGGTCGGGATGGTCGGCGGCGGGCAGTTGGCCCGGATGACCCAGGAGACCGCGGTCGCGCTCGGCATCCAGCTCCGGGTGCTGGCCGAGGGCCCGGCGGTGTCCGCGGCCCAGGCCGTCGCGGACGCGCCCGTGGGCGACTACAAGGACCCGGAGACCGTACGGCGGTTCGCCGCCGAGTGCGACGTGGTCACCTTCGACCACGAGCACGTTCCGACGGACCTGCTGCAGTCGCTGGAGGCGGACGGGATCACGGTCCACCCTGGACCGGACGCACTGGTGCACGCCCAGGACAAGGCGGTCATGCGCCGCCGGCTGGACACCTTCGACGCGCCCTCGCCGGCCCACCAGGTGGTCGAGACGCCGGCCGACGTCGAGGACTTCGCCAAGCGGGTCGGCGGCTTCCCGGTGATCCTGAAGACCACCCGCGGCGGGTACGACGGCAAGGGCGTCTGGTTCGTCGACGGCCCGGACGACGCGGCGATCGGGACGGCTTTCGCGAGCGGCGTACCGATCCTGGCCGAGGAGAAGGTCGACTTCGTCCGCGAACTGTCCGCGATCGTGGCCCGCTCGCCGCACGGCCAGGCGGTCGCCTACCCGATCGTGGAGTCGGTGCAGAAGGACGGCATCTGCGTCGAGGTCAGCGCGCCCGCGCCCGGTCTCGCGCCGGAGAAGGCGGCGCAGGCCCAGCAGACCGCGTTGACGATCGCCGGCGAGCTCGGCGTGGTCGGCATCCTCGCGGTCGAGATGTTCGAGGCCCGCGACGGCCGCCTGCTGGTCAACGAGCTCGCGATGCGCCCGCACAACACCGGTCACTGGTCGATCGACGGCGCGATCACCTCGCAGTTCGAGAACCACCTTCGCGCCGTGCTCGACCTGCCCCTCGGGTCGCCGGCCGCGCGAGCGCCGTACACGGTGATGGTGAACGTGCTCGGCGGCGACGTCGACGACATGCACCGCGGGCTGCTGCACTGCCTGGCCCGCGACCCGGCGCTGAAGGTGCACTTGTACGGCAAGTCCGTGAAGCCCGGCCGCAAGGTCGGCCACGTCACCGCGTACGGCGACGACCTCGAGGACGTCCGCGAACGCGCCCGGCACGCGGCCGCGTACCTGACCGGCGCCATCGACGAGTAGGGACTGCGGCATGACTGTTGGAATCGTGATGGGGTCGGACAGCGACTGGCCGACGATGAAGGCCGCGGCCGAGGTGTGCGTTGAGTTCGACGTGCCCTTTGAGGCAGATGTGGTGTCGGCGCACCGGATGCCGGCCGAGATGATCGACTACGGACGGTCAGCGCACGAGCGGGGTCTCAAGGTTCTGATCGCGGGCGCCGGCGGTGCCGCGCACCTGCCCGGCATGCTGGCGTCGGTGACTCCGCTGCCGGTGATCGGCGTACCGGTGCCGTTGAAGTACCTGGACGGGATGGACTCGCTGCTGTCCATCGTGCAGATGCCGGCCGGGGTGCCGGTGGCGACGGTGTCGATCGGGAACGCGCGGAACGCGGGGCTGCTCGCGGTCCGGATCCTGGCCGCGTCGGACGCCGGGCTGCGCGACCGGATGATCGCCTTCCAGGAGTCGCTGGCCGATGTGGCCCGGGCCAAGGGCAGCACGGTCCGTGACGGCGCCGCAGAGCTCCGTAAAGGCTGATCGCAGCCGGTTTCCACAACCTGCAGCCGGGTAGCCGTGTGATCCCCACCGATGTCGTCTAAGGTCATCGATCGTGACTCCGCCCGCTGAATCGGATACGCAGCGCATCCCGGTCCGCTACTGGATCTGGCTCTTCGGTGCTGCCGTGTCCCTGCTCGGCGACCTGACGATGACGTTCGCCATCGGCTGGTCCGCCAGCCAGCACGGCGGCCGGGTCGCCGGGTTGGTGCTGCTCCTCGCCGCCGCCCCCCGGGCCGCCCTGCTGCTGGTCGGCGGCGCGGTCGGCGACCGGTTCGGCGTCCCGCGCGTCCTGCTGGTCAGTTGCGTGGCGATGTTCACCGTGACCGCCGCGCTGGTCCCGGCCACGCTGGCCGCCGGCGAGCCGGTCTGGCTGCTGCTCGCCCTCGCGCTCGTGGTCGGCGTGATCGACGCGTTCTTCCTGCCGTCGTCCCGCTCGATGCCGCGACTCCTCGTCCCGCCGGAGCAGGTGCCCCGGGCCCTGGCCAGCTTCCAGGTCACCGGAGTCGTCTTCGCGGTCACCGGTACGGCGGTCGGCGGCGTACTCGTCAGCTGGGCCGGCCTCACCGCCGCCGCCGGCTTCGACGCCCTCACCTTCGCCGTCATGATCCTCGTCCTCATCCTCCTGCGGAAGACTGTCGCACCCCACGGCTCGAAGACCGCCGGCATGTTCCGCTCCATCGCCGACGGCGTCCGGATGGCGTTCCGGCTGCCCCTGACCCGGGCACTCCTGATCACCATGACCGTGGCGGCGGGTCTGCTGATGCCGATGGATGCGCTGCTGCTGCCACTGCTGGCCCGCCATCACGAGTGGGACGCGCAGACGGCCGGTCTGCTGATCGCAACCCGAAGCCTCGGAGTCGGTCTGGTGTCCATCCGGATCCTCATGAAGGGTGCCTTCAGCCGGCCAGGCATCGTCGCGATGACCGGCCTGCTACTCGCCGCCATCGGATTCGTGGGGTTGTCCGTGGTGACCCCGTTGCCGCTCGCGATCGCGGCCGCGATCCTCAGCGGCGTCGGCGTCGGCACCTTCACCGGCCACGTGCTGCCCCTGCTGATGAACTCCGTCGAACGCGACTACCAGTCGCGCCTCCAGTCGGTCATCGTTCTCTGCCAGAGCCTCGCTCTGGTGGTCATGAACCCGGTCCTGGGCAGCTTGGCGGACCTCGACGGCTTCGGCATCACCGGTGTGTGCTTCGGTATCGGAATCGCTACTGCCGGGATCGGGCTGATCGCACTCAGCCGCCCGGTCATCCGCAACGCCACCGTCGATTGAGCCGCGCGGAACCTGCGCTTCCGGGCGGCTCGGGATCTGTCTCAGGGCTTACCGGGCGCGCGGTAGGTCCAGCCGGCGGCACGCCAGGTGTCGGCGTCCAGGAGGAGGCGGGCGTCGACCAGGGCGGGGATGGCGACTACCTCCTTCAGGGTGGTCGGGTCGAGCTCGCGGAACTCCGGCCACTCGGTCAGGTGGAGGACGGCGTGGGCGCCCTCGCAGGCCTCGAGTGCCGAGCCGGCGTACCGCAGCGTCGGGCGCACCTTCCGGGCGTTCTCCATCGCCTCCGGGTCGTAGACGGTCACGTTCGCGCCGTGCAGCTGGATCCGGCCGGCCACGTCGAGCGCGGGCGAGTCGCGGACGTCGTCCGTCCCGGCCTTGAACGCGGCCCCGAGGACGGTGACGTTCCGGCCGACCCACTCCGCCCCGAGCACCTCGTGGGTCAGGTCGACGATCCGGGCCCGGCGGTGCTGGTTGATGTCGTCCACCTCACGCAGCAGCGTGATCACCTCCTCGACCCCGAGCTCCCCGGCCCGGTGCATGAACGCGCGCAGGTCCTTCGGCAGGCAGCCGCCGCCGTACCCGGGGCCGGCGTTCAGCATGCCGCGGCCGATCCGCCGGTCGTACCCGAGCGCGTCGGCCAGCTGGGTGACGTCCGCGCCGGTCGCGTCGGCCATCTCGGCGAGCGCGTTGATGAACGAGATCTTGGTGGCCAGGAAGGCGTTCGCGCCGCCCTTCACCAGTTCCGCGGTCGGCCGGTTGCAGACGACCACCGGCGTACCCTCGGCGATCGGGGTGGCGAAGACCTCGCGCAGCCTGGCCTCCGCGGCTGCCGATTGCACGCCGAAGACCAGCCGGTCCGGGCGCAGGGTGTCGTCGACCCCGTGCGCCTCCCGGAGGAACTCGGGCTGCCAGGCGATCTCGACCGCCGTACCGGCCGGGGCCTCGGCGTGGAAACGCTGCTCGACGAGTTTCGACGTACCGACCGGGACCGTGGACCGGCCGACCACCAGGACCGGCCTGGTCAGCAGCGGGGCGAGCATGTCCACGACCGAGTTGACCTGGGCCAGGTCGGCCGCCTCGCTGCCCTCGAGCTGGGGGGTGCCGACGCAGATGAAGTGCACGTCCGCCCAGTCCGCGATCTCGCGGTAGTCCTTGGTGAACCGCAGCCGGCCGGAGTCGACGTGCTTCTTCAGCAGCGGGTCCAGGCCGGGTTCGTACAGCGGCGCCTTGCCGTCGTTCAGCAGCTTCAGCCGGTGCTCGTCGATCTCGACACCGATCACGTCGAAACCGAACTCGGCCATCCCCGCGGCGGTGTTCGCGCCGAGGTAGTTGGTACCGATCACCGCGATCCGCAGTGGGCGGGAGGTCGCTTCACTCATGTCGGGGACTCTACCCATCCTGGTTATCAGCCGGTGACCGGCTCATGTCCACCGCTCCACCAAGCTGTGCGCTGTTGGTCACTTTCGGCGTACGACGCCCTCCGCTCACGGGTTGTTCGTCGTACAGTGCGACTCGTGAGTAACTCATTCGAGCTGTACGCGCTGTCCGAGGAGCACCAGGCGATCCGGGAGGCCGTCCGCGACGTCTGCGATGCCAAGGTCGCCCCGCACGCCGGTGACGTGGACGAGCTGGCCGAGTTCCCGAAGGCGTCGTACGACGCGCTGAAGGCGTCCGACTTCCACGCGCCGCACATCCCGGAGGAGTACGGCGGCGCCGGGGCGGACGCGCTCGCGACCGTGATCGTGATCGAGGAGGTCGCCCGCACCTGCGCGTCGACCTCGCTGATCCCGGCGGTCAACAAGCTCGGATCGCTGCCGCTGCTGCTGTCCGCGGCGGACGAGGTCAAGCAGCGCTACCTGCCGCCGGTGGCCGCGGGCGACGCGATGTTCTCGTACTGCCTGTCGGAGCCCGAGGCCGGCTCGGACGCCGCGTCGATGAAGACCCGGGCGGTGCTCGACGGCGACCACTACGTGCTGAACGGCGTGAAGCGCTGGATCACGAACGCCGGCGTCAGCGACTTCTACACCGTCTTCGCGGTCACCGACCCGGACGCGCGGTCGAAGGGAATCAGCGCGTTCGTGGTGGAGAAGGCCGACGAGGGTGTCTCGTTCGGCGCGCCGGAGAAAAAGCTCGGCATCAAGGGCTCCCCGACCCGCGAGGTGTACCTCGACAACGTCCGGATCCCCGCCGCCCGACTGGTCGGCGCCCCGGGCACCGGTTTCGGCACCGCGATGGCGACCCTGGATCACACCCGGGTGACGATCGCCGCGCAGGCGCTCGGCATCGCGCAGGGCGCGCTGGATTACGCGCTCGGGTACGTGCAGGAGCGCAAGCAGTTCGGCAAGGCGATCGCGGAGTTCCAGGGGCTGCAGTTCATGCTCGCCGACATGGGCATGAAGATCGAGGCCGCCCGCCAGCTCACCTACGCCGCCGCCGCCCGCTCGGAACGTGGCGACTCCGACCTGACCTACTTCGGCGCCGCCGCCAAGTGCTTCGCCTCCGACGTCGCGATGGCCGTCACCACCGACGCCGTCCAGCTCCTCGGCGGCTACGGCTACACCCACGACTACCCGGTCGAACGCATGATGCGCGACGCCAAGATCACCCAGATCTACGAAGGCACCAACCAGGTCCAGCGCATCGTCATGGCCCGCCAACTCCTCAAGGGCCTCGGCTGACCGGTCAGAAGTCGATCCAGGCGGCGAGCAGCCGCGACGACCTGGTTGTGAGCCGCCTGCGGCTTCAGGAGCCGTAGATCCGGTCGGGCCGCACGAAGACGGCTGCGCGGCGCTCGGCCGCCATCACCCGGTCGTACTCGTCCCAGTCGTCGTGGGTTCCGCCGGCGGCGGTGAAGATCTCGCGCAGCATCAGCCGGAGCCGCTCGGCGTCGACGCCCGGATGCGTGTCGTCGGGCCCGATGATCGCGCCCTGCCCTTCGACCGCCGCCCACCTCCATCCCGAGCGCACCGTCATGGTGATCTGCCGACGTACCCGGAGGTTGCGCAGCTTGACCTTTCCGTAGGTCACGAACGCGACGACGGGCTCGCCGTCGATCGGGTGGTCCAGAACGCCGAGGTTGACCACGGACGACTGGATGGTGTGGTCGGCGCGCACCGTCGACACGACGGCAAGTCCCTGCTCCGCCCGGGCGAGGGCGGCGAACTCGTTCAAGGTGATCACGCAGACATCACATCCGGTACTGCGCCACGGTGCCAGTCCTCGCCGTACCTTTGTGATCCCGGACCACCGGTTGTTGTCGGCGGGCCGTGTCAGGATGCGGGAATGACCGGATACGACATTCGTACGGCGGTGGCCGCGGACTACGACGAGTTTCTCGCGCTGTTCGGCGGCGCCATGATGTTCGAGATGCGCCCGGACGATCTGGGCCGGCAGATGTTCGAGCCGGACCGTGCCCTGGTCGCGGTCGACAACGACGAGATCATCGGCACGACCAGAGCGCTGACCCGGGACCTGTCCGTGCCGGGTGCGGTGGTGCCGGCCGCGCACGTGACCGCGGTCGGGGTCAAGCCGATCCATCGGCGGCGTGGGGTGATGGCCGGCCTGATCAGCCGGCAGTTGCGCGAGGTGCCGGAGGCGATCGCGGTGCTGTGGGCGAGCGAGCCCGGCATCTACGGCCGGTTCGGGTACGGCGCTGCCGCGTTCGACGTGTCGTACGAGGTCGATCTGCACCGGGTCGGTCCGCGGGCCGTGCGGACGCGGCCGGGCGAGCTGGGCGAGCTGCCCGCCGACGACGCCGGGAAGCAGTTGGCGCCGCTGCTGCGCAGCTTGCAGGAACACCGGCCGGGCGTTTCCGGGCGCTCCGAGCTCGGCTGGCAGAAGCACCTGCAGGACAAGCCGGACAGCCGCGACGGGAAGACCGCGCGCCGGATCCTGGTGCATCGCGACGAGACCGGCACCATCGACGGCTACGCGCTCTACCGCGGCAAGCTGAACTGGGAGTCGAGCGGTCCGGCCAACGAGGTATCGCTGGAGGAGCTGGTGGCGCTCGAGCCGACGGCGTACCGGGTGCTGTGGCATCACCTGCTGACGATGGACCTGTCCGCCAAGCTCGGGTACGGGTACGCCGCGCTGGACGAGCCGGTGCAGCAGCTAGTGACCACTCCGACCGCGCTGGGCCGGCGGGTGACCGAGTCGCTCTGGGTTCGGGTGACGGACGTCGCCCGCGCGCTCGGTGACCGGCGGTACGCCGTTCCGGTCGACGTCGTCCTGGAGGTGACCGACGAGCTGATCCCGGCGAACTCGGGCCGCTACCGGCTGACGGCCGACGGTCCGCACACGCCGGCCCGCTGCGAACGGACCGAAAATCCGGCCGACCTGGTCCTGTCCGTCACGGAGCTCGGTGCGGCGTACCTCGGCGGCAGGCGGCTCGCCGAGTTCGCCGCGACCGGCCGGGTCATCGAGCACACTTCGGGTGCCCTGGCCACGGCCGGTGCGGCCTTCGGCTGGCCGGTCCTGCCGGTCAGCATCGAGATCTTCTGACGAACGGTTCGTTGTCAGCGCGGTGATGCTGATGTACTCGGCCGCGTTGCCGCGTACGCGGATCGCGACCCCGAGATCCTCCGGCTGACGGCACAGAGGTCGTGGCCGGGCTGCTCGCTCGCGTGCACCAGCCGATGGCGCGTCGATCCCCGGCCAGCAGCCCGGTGAGCGGATCGGTGACGAACAGGATGTCGTTCATGCGACCAGGATCAGGTCGGGAACCAGCTCGCGACCGCGAGCGGCGGTGGCCGGATCGCCGGCCGCGGCCGAACGCCAGTGTTCAGCCAGCTGCGCACATTCCGGCTCGAGTGCCCGCAGAGCCTGCCGACGGCGGTCGTCGTCGTACACCAGACTCGTCAGGGCGCTGACGACCGGGCCGATCGCGGCCGGCTCCTGGACGTCGAGGAAGCGGACCTCGAGGTACGTCGACCGCGGCCGCACCGGCGGGAACATCGTGGTCAGGTGCTCGGCCGGTCCGCCGGTGGTGAAGACGGCCGCACCGGCGGCGAACGCCGTGTACGCCGCGACCGGGTCGTCACCGGACGACAGCCGGTCGTCGAAGCCGGTCCGGGCCGGGTCGGCGTCGAGCCAGGTGGTGAGCCGGCCCTCGCGGCCCGTGCTCCGGGCGAACGCCGCCGCCAGGAACGGGCCGGCGAGGTTGAGGACCCGCCACTGCTCGGCGCCGGCTCGGCCGGGCCACCAGTCGAGGCACACCTGGGTGGAGGCGGTCCGCCGCATCATCCGCCGACCGGCCGGGCCGATCGAGTCGAAGTGCCGGTGCATCGCGACGTACCGCGGGGTGGTGAGTTGCAGCGGGACCTCGTGCTCGGGTCGCGGGTCGACCGGGAGCGCGTACGTGCTGATGTGGGCCGCGGTCAGGTGGCCCTGGAGGTCGTCGGTCAACGTCCGGACCTGTGCGGCCGGATCGGGCGAGCACGGCAGGCTCAGCTCGAGCTGGCCGCCGGGCTCGAAGCTGACGTACGGCGCGACCAGGGCGGACGCGGCCGCCGCGCGGACCCGCTCGATCGGTACGGCGGCCCCGGTCGTGCTGTCCGCGACCAGGAGCTCCTGCTCGACGGCGACCCGGACGGTACGGCGACGGCCCTGCGCGAACAGGTCGGCGACGAGCGGCCGGAGAGCGGCGTGCCCCAGCTCCTTGGGATTCATCAGACCTCCTGATACTGTAAGGATACCTGTCGAAATATTGAAAGGAATCCTTACGGATGTCAAGAGGCGAACTGCCCCGGCTCGACCGGAAGCCGTTCATCGCCCTGGTCGATCGGGCCAACCGGGCGCTGCAGGCGGACATGGTCCGAACCGGGCACCGCGACGGCCATCCGGAGCTGAAACCGGCCCACAACCTGGTCTTCGGAACGCTCAGCCGCAACGGTTCCCGGGCGGCCGACATGGCCGCGCGCGCGGGCATCACCCGGCAGTCGATGGGTGAGGTGATCCGGGAGATGGTCGGCCTCGACATTCTGGAGATGCGTCCCGATCCCGAGGACGGCCGCGCCAAGCTGGTCACGTATTCCGACCGCGGCATCGCGGTCGCGGCGGACGGCTACAACCATCTCAAGGACCTGGAGGAACGCTTCGCCGCGGAGTTCGGGGAGGACGACTACAACACCGCCCGCGACGTCCTCGCCCGGATCGCGGACCTTCTCGACCGCTGGTTCGAGGAGCAGGCGGCGAGCTAGCACTGCTCACGGGGGGAGATCCCGATGACAACAGGAGAGTTGACAAGGCCGGGCCAGGAAATCACCGCCGGTCCGATCAAACTGGTCGCCCTGGGTGGTCTCTGCGGCCTGGCCTGGGCGGCCGGACTGCGCGGCTTCATGGCGCAGGTCGCCGGTGACGAGTCGGGGGTCACCTGGGTCGGCACCTTCGTCTGGATCCTGCTGCCCGGCGTGCTCACCGGCGGTCTGCTGGGGTGGGCCGAGCATCTCCGCCGGACCGGCGGGCGGCCGCACCGGCGATGGCTGCTCCTGTCGCCGTTGCTGTTCACCGCACTGCTGGCCCCCGATCCACTCGGCGTGCTGGAGAGCGGTCTCGGCGGTGGCGCGATCGGAGTGCCGCTCTACGGCATCCTCGGCGGCTATGCGATCGCCGGGCGCGGCCGGCGGGTGCCGAGGCTGATCGCGGGCCTGCTGGCGCTGAGCGTCGTCCCGGTCTGGGCGTTGACCGTCGGATTGTTCGCCCCGCACCTCACCCTGGACACTCCGGCCGGGCTCTGGGTCGCCCTGTACTACTACTCGTTCATGGCGCTCCTGATGCTGGCCTGCACTATTCCCCTTCGGCCGGTGGCGGCAGGGTCGGATAGTCGAGGATCGGGTAGAGGCCGACGGTGAAACCGTAGGTGGTGTCACCGGCGCGGGGGAGCCGGTCGAAGTCGTGGACCAGGCGGTCGACCTGCTGCCAGAACTCCGCGGCGCGTTCCTCCGGGATGCGGGCGTGCCGGATGAACGACCGCAGTTGGCCCGCGTCGTACGCCGGGGTCGACTCCTTCGCGGCGACCTCGAAGTCGTTGAAGTCCGGGGGCAGCGGTACGCCGTCCGGGCCTGAGCGGCCCAGGCCGACGTAGAACATCCGTGCGGCCCGGCCGTAGAAGCGTTCCTCGATCGCCCGCACCCGGCGGGTCCGGACCACGCGCAGGATGCCGGCGTCGGTGAGCACCTTCACGTGGTGGGCCACGGTGCTCTTCGGCCGCTTGACCGCGGTCGCCAGCTCGGTCACGGTCGCGGCCCGCTCGTGCAGCAGGCCGAGGATCGTCGTCCGCAGCGGGTCGCTGATCGCGCGGACCTGCTCGGCGGTGGTGAGCTCGATGGTCTCCTCGAGCTCGTAGTCCGGCACCGGAGTATTGATCGACATGGTCGGATTAGACTAGCATCGCGGAACGTTCGAGATATTTGGATCATTGGAGCGATCATGGCCGAGGTTGTGCTGTACCACCACGCGCAGGGACTCACCGACGGGGTGAAGTCCTTCGCCGACGAACTTCGGCAGGCCGGACACACCGTCCACCTGCCCGACCTGTACGACGGACATACCTTCGCCACCCTGGACGAGGGCATGGACTACGCGCGGACCACCGGTTTCGCGACCGTCACCGAGCGCGGGCTCCGCGCGGTCCAGGAGCTTCCGGAAGCGATCGTCTACGCGGGCTTCTCGCTCGGAGTGATGGCGGCGCAGCAGTTGGCCCAGACGCGTCCCGGTGCGCGCGGCGCGTTGTTCTACTACTCCTGCGTGCCGGTCGAGGAGTTCGGCACGTGGCCCGACGGTGTGCCGGTCCAGATCCATGGCATGGACGAGGACCCCTTCTTCACCGAGGAAGGCGGTGACCTCGACGCCGCCCGTGCGCTGGTCGCGTCGGCCGGCCAGGCCGAGTTGTTCCTCTACACGGGCAAGGAGCACCTGTTCGCGGACTCGTCGCTGCCGGGGTACGACGCGGAGGCGGCGGCGCTGACGACGAGGCGCACCCTGGACTTCCTGGCGAAGGTGTCCTGACGAGAGGCCGGCCCGGT
>NZ_SMKR01000052.1 GCF_004348725.1 Kribbella turkmenica | reverse complement strand
GCCCTCGACGCCCTCTGCGACCTGGTGGCCACCCGCTCGGTCTAGAACTCGTTCTGTTTGCGCATGGCGCGGGGGCGGCCGTCGGGGTCGTAGAGGTGGCGGGCCATCCAGCCGGCCCAAACGGACTGGAGGCGGGTGACCGGTTCTGGGTGGTGGGCGCGGATCCGGCCCAGGGGCCGGGGGGTTTGGTGGCCGGAGGCGTGCCACTTGTCGAGCGCGGCGGCGGTTCGGTGCCACTGGGCGAACCCGGTGACGGGGTCCAGGTCCGGTGTGTCGGCGCAGAGGTGTTCGGACCAGAGTTCCCTGCGGAGGGCGCGGGCCAGGGACTCGGAGTCGACGGCGCAGGTGAGTTCGCTGTCGTTCGTCCAGGAACGGCGGTTGAAGTTGTCCGAGCCGACGGTCAGCCACTGGTCGTCGATGATGCAGACCTTCGCGTGCACGTAGATCGGTACGCCGTCCTCGTTCTCCAGGTCGTAGACCGCTACGCGGTCCGACTCCAGCAATCGCAACGCCTCCAGTTGGGCGAACCGGGCCGGCGGACCGCTGATCCGGCCGTCCTGGTCCGGGTACCGCGGTACGACGGCGATCACCCGCAGTTCCGGTGATCGCTCCAAGGCCTTCCGCACCCCGTCAGTGACAGCAGACGACCACAGATACTGGTCTTCCACGTAGATCAGCGACCGAGCCCGCGAGAGCGCCTTCAGGTAACCCCGCGCCACGCTGTGCTCCCCGCGCGGGGCGAACGGGAACCCAGGATGCTTGTGCGCGTACGTCCGCAGCACCTGCACCGTCTGCGGCCCGGCCGGCGGCGGATCGGGAAAGGACTCCGGCAGTTGCTCCGGGTGCCGCGGCATCCGGGACAGCCGCTGGATCAGCATCCGGTACGGCGTCCGCCGATCGAGCGGATGCGGATCGTCCCAGCGCTCGACGAAGCACCGGAGCAGATCGCCGACCGCGGGTCCACGCACCTCGAGCATCACGTCGTGCCACGGCGCCCGGGACCCGTATCGCGGATCCATCGGGGCCGTCTGCGGATCACCCCGGTGCCGGGCGTCGTCGCGCCGGCCGTGACAGAGATCGATCCCGCCGACGAACGCCACGTCGGCCTCGGGCCGGTCGCGGTGCCGGATCACGAACAGCTTCTGGTGATGCGACGCCAGCCGGCGGACCCGCTGGTCGAGCAGGACCTCGCCGCCGGCCTCGTTCAACTCCGTCCCGAACCGCTGGTTCTCCTGCGAACTGAAGTTCAGGTGGTCCGAGTGGGACCGCCACAACAGCGCCCGCACCTCGACACCCTTCCGGGCCAGATCGCACAACATCGACCCGATGCCGGGCCCGTCCTCGATCAGCGCCTCGTCCGGATCACCGCGCCAGTCGGTGAAGTAGATCCGGTCGCCGGACCGCAGTACGCGCAGTTCGTCGTACAGCCGCTGGAAGTAGGTCGCACCGTGCACCAGCGGCCGGACCAGGTTGCCCTCGATCCACGGCCCGCCGACGTCGATGTCCGTCGCCGGGTTGCCGCGCTCCTCCGCGGTCAGGAACCAGTCGTGCCCCATGACCGCACTGTTCCCGGAATCCGGAAGGTCATGAGGTGCGACGACGCCCAGCCCGGCGACGTGCGACGGACCGGGCACACTCGGTGGTCAACGCGCCTGCCAGGCCGCGCTTTCGACGTAGTGGTTGTCGTAGAGGTCGCTGGTCCGGCCGAGCTCGGCGGCGTCGGTCTCGCCGGCGGCCTCTAACGCGTGCGGCGTGTTCGGCGGTACGACGAGGAAGTCGCCCTGGGCCGGCGTGATCACGTCCGGCGGAAAGGTTGAGGTGGCAGCGAAGCGGTCAGGACCTGAGGTTGGCGAACCGGTTGCGCGCGTTGGCGGGCGCCTCGGGAGTCGTCTCCACCACGCGTCCGGCGATGTCCGCGATGGTCTGGCCCGCCAGCTCGCGGCGGTAGGCGAGCTCCGCGCTCCGCATCGCCTGGGAGACCAGGCAGGTCTTGGTGTAGTCCGCCTTCGGGTCGGCGCCAGGGCCGGCCTTGAGGATCTGCGTGCACCGGAACGCCTCGTCGGGCCCGTCGATGGCGACGACGATGTCGAGCAGGGTGATGTTGCGCGGGTCGCGGGCGAGCTGGAAGCCGCCCTTCGGCCCGGAGACCGAGGTGAGGATGCCGGCCCGGGTGAGCGCCTGGAGCTGCTTGTTCAGGTACGCCGTGGGCAGGTCGTAGAAGGCGGCGAGGTGTCTGGCGGTCACCGGCTGACCCGGCATCCAGCTGAGGTTCACGCAGCTGTGCATCGCCCACTCGACGCCCTCGTTCATCCTCATAATCTGGATACTAAACGTCCAGGATAAACAGCGCAAGAGGGCCCGGCACCTACTCGGTGCCGGGCCCGCTCAGCGGTTGGTCAGCTGCCGACGCGGCCGCCGTCCTTGCGCCAGACGCAGGAGATCGCCGGACGCGGGTACTTGTGGGTGTGCGGCCAGGTCGAGGTCGGCTTCTCGAAGGTCGCGTCGTCGGTCTCGCCCGGGTGCTGGACGGCGACGAACGCGGTCCTGTCGTCGTCGGAGATGAGCGGGCCACAGGCCTCGGCGGCGAACGGGACGGACAGGAACTGCTTGACCTGACCGCGGTTCGGGCCGGCCACCGGGACGGTGAAGATGCCGTCGTTGGAACCGAGCACGTTGCCGTCGGTGGAGATCCACAGGTTGCCGGAGCCGTCGAAGGCGACGTTGTCCGGGCAGGAGATCGGGCTCACCTTGGTCTTGTCGAAGCCGCCGAAGTACGTCTCCTGCGCGGCCGGGTCGCCGCAGACCAGGAACAGGTTCCAGAAGAAGCCGGTCTTGGCCGCGTCGTCGCCCTCCTCGCTGAGCTCCAGCACGTAGCCGTTCCGGTTGCCCGACTTCTCCACCAGCGGTCCGTCCAAGGTGTCGCGGACGAACGACTTGGCCAGCGGGTTGGCCTCGTCGACCCCGAAGATGCCGCCCCGATTCGAGTTGTTGGTCAGCGCGGCGTAGACCTTGCCGTTGACCGGGTTGCGCTCGATGTCCTCGGGCCGGTCCATCCGGGTCGGGCTGACCTTGTCGGCCGCGAGCCGGGTGTTGATCAGCACGTCGGCGACGCTCATCCCGGGGACGAACGACTCCTTGTCCGAGGTCAGCGGGATCCACTGGCCGGTGCCGTCGTACAGGCCGTCGGCGGAGCCGTCGCCGGTGAACCTGGCGACGTACAGCGTGCCCTCGTCGAGCAGGCCGAAGTTCGCCTTCCGGTTCTTCTCGTCGTACCTGCCGGTCGAGACGAACTTGTAGATGTACTCGCCGCGCTCGTCGTCACCGGTGTACGCCGCGATCCGGCCGTCGGCGGTGATGGTGACGGTGGCGCCCTCGTGCTTGAGGCGGCCGAGCATGCTGCGCTTCTTCGGCGTCGACTTCGGGTCGTAGGGGTCGACCTCGACGATCCAGCCGAACCGGTACGCCTCGGTCGGGGTCTTGGCCAGGTCGAACCTCGCGTCGACCGTGCTCCAGCCCTTCTGCGTCGTCTTCGTGGTCGGTACGCCGTACCGCTTGAAGCTGGTGGTGTGCTCGGCGGCGACAGCGCCGGAGACGTCGAAGTAGCCCTGGAAGTTCTCCTCGCCGGACAGGATCGTGCCCCACGGGGTGATACCGCCGGCGCAGTTGCCGATCGTGCCGAACGCCTTCTTGCCGACCCGGGCGTCGGCCGCCGCCGGGCCGGTGACCTCGAACTCGGTGTCCACGGTGATCCGGCGGTTGTACTTCGGCAGCTGCTTGTCCCGGCGCCATTCGCCGCTGCGGCCGACCCGCTCGATGCCGACCACGGCCATGCCGTGCGCGGCCATCGCGATCTTCTTGGTGGTGGCGTCGTCGTACCTGCCGGTCGGGAACATCAAGTACTCGTCGGTGTACTCGTGGTTGCAGACGAGCAGCGCCTTCCGCTCGTCGCGAAGCGGCACGATCATCGTGTAGTCGTTGTTGTAGCCGAACTGCTTGGCCTGCGCCTCAGGCGTCTGCTTGTTGACGTCGAACTTCGGCGCGCCGGGCAGGACGGGGTCGCCCCAGCCGATGATGACGGCCTGCTCGTAACCCCGCGGGATGACGATGTCGTCCTTGCGGTTCGGCGGTACGACGCTGTGCGTCAGCCCACCACGCGGGCCGAAGCCGGGGAGCGTGCCGTCCGGGCCGGCGGCGGAGGCCGGCTGCTCGGCGGCGGCCGGGAGGTTCACGGCCAGCGTGCCGATCCCGGCGGCGGCGACACCGGCCGCACCGACCTTGAGCACCTTGCGCCGCGAGAAGGCCGACCGCATCACGGTCTGGATGTGCTCGTTGCCGGAGGTGTTCGGCTCGGCGTGGTCACACTGGTTGGCGCACTTGAGCGCGCAGGTGCGGAAGCTGCGGGATCCGTGGCGGGTGCCGATCTGACTGATCAGCGGCAGGAACTTGGTCACTCGAAGGCTCCGGCTTTCTCACGTGAAGAATGCTGTGGACGCCGTGAGGCTAAGGAACCGAAGCGGGAACGGGGTGAAGGTCAGATGAACGTCACACGGCGTAGGTTGACCTCAGTAGCAAGGAGACATCGAACAGTCACACTGCGGAGGCAGTCAGCGCCGCCCGTTCCAGCGACTGGATCCGGCGCCGGTGCGCCATGCTGTCCCAGGTGAAGATCGCCAGCGCGAGCCACACCAGCCCGAAGCCGGCCCAGCGCATCGGCGACATCGCCTCGTGGAAGAGCAGCACCGCCAGCGCGAACTGCATGCTCGGCGTGATGTAGTTCAGCAGCCCGAGCGTGGTCATCGACACCCGGGTCGAGGCCGCGCCGAACAACATCAGCGGGACCGAGGTGATCGGCCCGGCCAGCAGCAGCACGACCAGGTACCAGACGCCGTGGTCGGTGACCGTCGACTGGCCCTGCACTCCGAGGACGACGATCGCCGCGAGCGCGACCGGTGCGACGGTGGCCGTCTCGATCGCCATCCCCTCGATCGCCCCGGCGCCGGCCTGCTTCTTCGCCAGCCCGTACAACCCGAACGAGAAGGTCAGGATGAGCGCCACCCACGGCGGCCGGCCGTTCTCGAACGTCAGCCCGATCACCGCGACGAAGGCGATCGCCAGCGCCGTCCACTGCACGGTCCGCAGCCGCTCCTTGAGCACCAGGACGCCGAGCAGGACGGTGAACAGCGGCGTGATGAAGTAGCCGAGCGAGGTCTCCACGATCCGGTCGTTGTGCACACCCCAGATGTAGGTGCCCCAGTTCACCGAGATCAGCGCCGCGGCCGCGATCAGCCGCCACCGCCGCCGTGGATCCCGCAGGACCGTCTTCACACGCCCGAACTTCCGCAGTACGACGACCAGCAGGGCGATCGTCACCATCGACCAGAGGACGCGGTGGGCGAGCACCTCGATCGCGCCGGAGTTGTCCAGCAACTTCCAGTACAGCGGGAAGAGACCCCAGACCAGGTACGCGGCGAGGCCGTAGACGAACCCTCTCCGCTGCTCTGGCACAACCACACACTATGCCTCCGGAACAGTGGCATCCAAGCTGTTTGCTCATGACGTGAGATGCGCTGGCGTGATGCGGTTGGATAGAGGGGTGGACACGAGGAGGCGCACGTGGGTGTGAGGACCGGTCTGGTCTCGGTGACGTTCCGCCAGTTGACGGCCGACGAGGTGGTGGACGTCGCTGTCGGGGCCGGGCTCGCGGCGGTCGAGTGGGGCGGCGACGTGCACGTGCCGCTCGGGAACCTGAACACCGCGAAGCGGGTGAAAGCCCTGTGTGACGACCGTGGACTGTCGATCGCGGCGTACGGGTCGTACCTGCGGGCCGGCAGTGTCGACCGCGAGGAGATGCGCTCCGCCGTCGCCACCGCCGCCGCCCTCGGCGCGCCCAGGATCCGCGTCTGGGCCGGCAACGTCGGTACGGCGGACGCCGGGGTGGGGGACCGGATGGCGGTCACCCGCGGCCTGGCCGAGCTCGCCGACGTGGCGGCCGGCTCCGGGATCGAGATCGCGATGGAGTACCACCGGAACACGCTGACCGACGAGGTCGACTCGACCATCACCCTGCTGCTCGACGTCGGTGCACCGAATCTCAAGACCTACTGGCAGCCGCCGGTCGACCTGAGCGACGCCGAGTGCCTCGACCAGCTCGAGGCGCTGATGCCCTGGCTGACCACCGTTCACGTGTTCTCCTGGTGGCCGGCCAGCAACCGGCTTCCCCTGGCCGGGCGGGAGTCCCTGTGGCGCCCGGTGCTCAAGCGCCTGGCGGCCGAGGACCGCGAGATCAATGCCCTCCTGGAGTTCGTCGCCGACGACTCCCCGGAACGCCTGGCCAAGGACGCGGCCGACCTGCACTCCTGGATCTGACCCCGGCCGGCACCGTCCGCTCGCCTGCCGTTGTCAGAAAGTTTCGCTGAAGGCTGGTCAAGGGGTGGATTGTGCCGCAATGCTGACTCGGACAGGTTCCTTCACCGCCCCGGAGGTGTCCGATGTCCCGACTGTTCAGCAAACCTCTTCCCAGAATCCTCGCGATCCTCGCGTTGTTCGCGGCCATGCTGGGCGCGACCGTGACCACCCAAGTGGTCACCGCGACCAAGGCCCACGCCGACGGCTGCTACACGTGGGGCCGCACGCTCTCCCAAGGCGCCAGCGGCGAGGACGTCCGGCAGTTGCAGATCCGGGTGGCCGGTTGGCCCGGGTACGGCGGTCACCTCGCGACGGACGGTGCGTTCGGGCCGGCCACCAAGGCGGCTGTCCAGCGGTTCCAGTCGGCGTACGGGCTGGCGGCCGACGGAATCGCCGGGCCGGCCACCTTCAGCAAGATCTACGCGCTGCAGGACGACGACTGCACGCCGATCCACTTCACCTACAGTGAGTTGGACGACGGCTGTGGCGGCTCCGGGTTCGACGGCGGGCCACTGAGCGAGGCGGCCACGAAGGCCAACGCCTTGCAGACCATGTGGCAGCTGGAGGCGATGCGGCACGCGCTCGGCGACCAGCCGCTGATCGTCACCAGCGGGTTCCGCAGCATCTCCTGCAACAACGCTGTCGGTGGTGCGAGCAACAGCCAGCACCTGTACGGCCGGTCGGCCGACCTGGTCGGCTCGCACTCGCTCTGCACGCTGGCCAAGCAGGCCCGGAACCACGGTTTCGGTGGCATCTTCGGTCCCGGCTACCCGGGCCACAACGACCACACGCACGTGGACATCCGGACGAGCAACGTCTGGGACGCGCCTAGCTGCGGGGTCTGACCAGGTCGGGCAAGGTGACTCCGGCGGCCCGGTCCAGGTGGTGCGCGGTCAGTCCCGCCTGCCGGGCCGCCAGGACGTCGAGCTCGAGGTTGTCGCCGATCATCAGCGTGTCGGCCGGGTCCGCACCGAGTGCCTCGCAGGTCCTGAGGTACACCTGCGGATCCGGCTTGCTCGCGCCCAGCGACTCCGACGTGCAGACGACGTCGACCTCGTCGGCGAGACCGATCGCGGTCAGCTTGGCGTTCTGCTGCAGAGTGCTCCCGTTGGTCAGCACGCCGATCCGCCAACCGTTGCTATGAGCAATGTCCAGGGCAGGGCGGGCGTCCGCGAACGCGATCCAGTTCTCCTGGTAGTGCCGGAGGTACCCGGTGTAGATCTCGTCCAGCTCGGCGTCGCCTTCGGGGACCGGGTGGTCGATCAGCGGCAGGAAGCTACGCAGCCGCTCGCGGCGCTGACCCTGGTGCGTGGTGTCCCCGTTCAGCCAGCGGTCGAAGCAGTGTTGCTCGATGATGAACCACCGCGCGACCAGCTCGTCCGACGGCGTACCGCCCAGCTCCGGGATCCAGCTGTGGATCCCGGCCGTCGCGGAGCCGACGTGGTCGAAAAGGGTGTCGTCCAGGTCGAAGATGACGGCTTTCATGCGCGGACCAGCGAGTCGCGGTTCAGCTCCCGGTGGTTCGCGTACCCGGACAGGGCCAGGGTGAGGTCCAGCTCGGCCAGGAAGCAGCGCAGTACGTGCTCGACGCCGGCCTGACCGGCGAGCGCGAGACCGTACAGCAGCGGGCGCCCGAGCAGCACCGCCTCGGCCCCCAGCGCCAGCGCCTTGGCCGCGTCCGAGCCGGTGCGGACGCCCGAGTCGAAGAGCACGGTCAGCTGCTCGCCGACCGCCTCGGCGATCGCGGGCAACGCGTCCAGGGACGCGATCGCGCCGTCCACCTGGCGGCCGCCGTGGTTCGACACCACGATGCCGTCGACCCCGTGCTCGGCCGCGAGCTTGGCGTCGTCGACCGCGGTGATCCCCTTGAGCACGATCGGACCGTCCCAGTTGTCGCGCAGGAACGACAGTTCGTCCCAGCCCAGGCCGATGTTCGGGAACATTTGCGCCCAGTGCATCACCGCCGCGGCCGGGTCCTCCGTGACCGGCTTGACCAGCTTCGCCTGGAACGCCGGGTCGCTGAAATAGTTCGCCAGCCCGTCGCCGTTGAGGAACGGCAGGAAGCCGCGGTCCAGGTCGGCCGGCCGCCAGCCGAGGGTGCCGGTGTCGAGGGTGACGACCAGGACGCCGTACCCGCTGGCCGTCGCGCGCTGCAGGAAGCTCAGGCAGACGTCGCGGTCGGTCGGCCAGTAGAGCTGGAACCACTTGCTGGCGGCCTCGATCTGCTCGAAGGCGTGGCTCGCCTGCGTCGAGTGCGTGTAGGTCAGCCCGAGAGCGTCGGCGGCCCGGGCGGTCGCCAGTTCGCCGTCGGGGTGCGCCAGCGTCTGCACGCCGATCGGCGCGATCAGCACGGGCGCGGGCATCGGCGTACCGAGGACGGTGCAGGACAGGTCGCGGTCGGTGCTGCCCCGCAGCATCCGCGGCACCAGTCGCCAACGGTCGAACGCGGCCAGGTTCGCCCGCGCGGTCGCACCACTGCCGGCGCTCGGCACGATGTATCCCATCGCCTCCGCCGACAGCTTCCCGGCCGCCTGGGACTCCAGCCGGGCCAGGTCGGTGGTGATCTCCGGCCTGGTCCCTTGCAACATGCCCTGCAGGTAGATGCCCAGCTGGTGGTCTCCGAAGTTGCCCATGCCGGATCCTTGCATGGTGGCGATCCGCCAGGCCATCACAACCGGGCCGGTCGCGCGGCGCCTACGCTCAACGCCCGCAGCGGCAGCGGATTGTGATGGCCTGGCGGACCGATGTGACAATCAGGTGTGACAACTTCGGTGACTCCTGACAGTGGTCTGACGGCGCGGCACGTCGGGCTCGCGTTGTTCGCGCTGGCGACCGGCGGGTTCGCGATCGGCACCACCGAGTTCGTCACCATGGGCCTGCTGCCGCAGATCGCCGACGGGGTGGACATCTCGATCCCGACCGCCGGTCACGTCATCTCGGCGTACGCGATCGGGGTGGTGGTCGGGGCGCCGGTGATCGCGGCGCTCGGGGCGCGGACCGGGCGGAAGCGGCTGCTGCTCGGGCTGATGGCGGTGTTCGTGCTCGGCAACGTGCTGTCGGCCGTTGCCGACGGCTACGAGTTCCTGATGGCCGCGCGCTTCCTGACCGGGGTGCCGCACGGCGCGTTCTTCGGGATCGGTGCGGTGGTCGCCGCCTCGATGGTACCGGCCGGCCGGCGTGCCTGGGCGGTCTCGATGAGCATGGTCGGGCTGCCGGTCTCCAACATCATCGGCGTCCCGGTGACCACCCTGCTCGGCCAGAGGCTCGGCTGGCAGGTGCCGTTCCTGGCCGTCGGCGGGCTCGGGCTGCTGACGCTGGTGGCGGTCTGGTTCTGGGTGGCGCCGCAGCCGGTGGGCAGCGACGTGAACGTCCGCAGCGAGTTGAGCGCGCTGTCCCGGCCGCAGGTGTGGATGGCGCTGCTGGTCGGCATGGTCGGCTTCGGCGGCATGTTCGCGACGTACTCCTACATCACCCCGACGATGACGGAACTGGCCGGTTTCTCCGAGGCCGCGGTCACTGTCGTGCTGGCCGTGTACGGCGTCGGCATGACCTGCGGCACCGTCGTCGGCGGCCGGCTCGCCGACCGGGCCCTGATGCCGAGCCTGTACGGCGGCCTGATCGCGATCGCCGTCGTCCTGGCTACGTTCGGGTGGCTCGCGCAGACGAAGCCGGGTGCGCTCGCCGCGGTGTTCGCGATGGGATTGTCGGCGAGCATCCTGGTCCCGGCGCTGCAGACCCGGCTGATGGACGTCGCCCACGAGGGCCAGTCGCTGGCCGCGTCGCTGAACCACTCGACGCTGAACGTCGCGAACGCCCTCGGCGCCTGGCTCGGCAGCGTCGTACTCGCCGCCGGCTACGGCTACGAGTGGCCCAGCCGCGTCGGCGCCGCGCTCGCCGTCGCCGGCCTGGCCCTCGCCCTGATCTCCGGACTCATGGACCGCCGAGGTACTCGCCTCACAGCCTGATCACCGGTCACTTGGTTAGATCGGTGTATGGCGACCTTGACGTTGAGCGCTGCTGACGAGGTACGGCGGCGCGGGCTGCGGCAGATGCGGTCGGTGGCGTTGTCGTTGCTGGTCCTCGCGGCCGTCGTCTACGTGGTCACGCTGCACCGCGACGGTGGCTGGGGGTACCTGAACGCGGCCGCCGAGGCCGCGATGGTAGGTGCGCTGGCGGACTGGTTCGCGGTCACCGCGCTGTTCCGCCGGCCACTCGGCCTGCCGATCCCGCACACCGCGATCGTGCCGACCCGCAAGGACAGCCTGGCCGAGAGCCTGGAGCAGTTCGTCACCGAGAACTTCCTCTCCGAGCAGGTGGTGGCCGGGAAGATGGCGACCGCCGAGGTCAGCCGCCGGGCCGGCGAGTGGCTTGCCTCCGGCAACCATGCCGAGCGGATCGTGGCCGAGGGCGCTCGGACGATCGGCGCGGCCCTGCCGAAGCTCGGTGACGAGGACGTGACCGCGTTCGTCCGCGGGTCGCTGCTGCCGCGGTTCGTGCAGGAGCCGCTGAGCCCGATCGCCGGCCACTTCCTGCGGTCGGTCGTCGACGACGGTGCGCACCACGCGCTGTTCGACCTGCTCATGGTCGAGGCCCACGACTGGCTGCGCGACAACCGGGACCTGCTGGCCGAGGTCGTCGGTCCGCGCGCGCCGCGGTGGTCACCGCAGTGGGTCGACCGGCTGGTGATCGACCGGATCCACCGGGAGGCGCTGGCCTGGCTGGCCGACGTCCGGGACGACCAGTCGCACGCGGCCCGGAAGGCGATCGACCGGCTGCTCGGGCAGTTGGCCGAGGACCTCCAGCACGATCCCGAGGTGATGGACCGGTTCGAGGCGTTCAAGGCCCGGATGCTGACGCATCCCGACATGGGCTCCAGCCTGACCGCGGTGTGGGACGCCGTCCGGACCGCGCTGATCGACTCGATCAACGACCCGGCCAGCACGCTGCGGGTGCGCGGGACCAAGGCGCTGCAGGATCTGGGGCAGCGGCTCCAGGACGACGAAGACCTGCGGTCGAAGGTGGACGCCCGTGCCGCCGAGGCGGTCGGCTACGTCATCCGCACCTACGGCAGCGAGATCGTCTCGGTCATCTCCGACACCATCGAACGCTGGGACGGCCGCGAGGCCGCGGCCCGGATCGAACTTCACGTCGGCCGCGACCTGCAGTTCATCCGGATCAACGGCACGGTCGTCGGTGCCCTCGTCGGCCTGATCATCCACACGGTCAGCGAACTGCTCTGACGTTGCGGTCCTCGGTGTCGGTCATCGGGTCACCGCCGTCACGAGGAGGGCCGTGCCGACGGCCAGGTCGATGACGCCGCAGTACTCCGCCCAGGAGCGGGCGACGACCGTGTTCGCGCGGAAGTGGTAGGAGTCCCACGCGCCGTGGAGCAACCAGCCCAGGCCCGCGACGGCGATCGCGGTCCCCGACTCGGTGGCGACGACGACGATCGTGAGCGCACCGAAGAAGACCGTCCCGGCGGTCTCCAGCGTGAAGGCCGGCTCGGCGTACCGGCGCCGGACGACCGCCCACACCCACAGCACGACCAGCACCGCGACCATCCCGACGCCGGGCTCGACGGACCACACGCCGGCGGCGTCGAGACCGTGGAACGCCGACGCGACCGCGCTGAGGACGGCGAACGCGACCCACGCCGTCCAAGGCCTCCCGATCGCGTACGCCATCACGTAGATCCCGGCCATCGTCGCGACCGCCGGGCCGAAGAACTCGGCCTCCCGGTCGAGCGCGACGATCAGCGCGAGCGCGGCCGCGACGGTGACCAGGGCCAGTCCGGTCGGCCACCTGGCCGCCAACCCCCTGTTCGTCATGGCCCCGATCCTGCGGAATACCGGCGCGGAGGTAGCTGCGCAGCCGTGATCGCGTCCGGATCCGTGGGGAAACGGACCGGATTCCTGCGGTCAGCCGGCCTGTTGCCGCCGGTACGTCGACGGCGGCACGCCGTACCGGTCGAGGAACGCCTGCCGCAGCGACTCGGTCGACCCGAACCCGCACTGTCGCGCGACCGCCGCGAGTGGCGCCTCGGCCGACACCAGCAGTTGCGCGGCCGCCTCGGTCCGGACGCCGCGGACGTACTGCGCCGGCGTCGACTGCACGTGGGTCAGGAACAACCGCGACAGGTGCCGCTCGCTGACTCCGGCGAACCGGGCCAGCGCGGGCGTGGTCAGGTCGGTGGCCAGGTGGCTGTGGATGTGGTCGCGGATCCGGCGGACGAGCAGGTCGCCGCTCAGCCGGGTCGCCACGAACATGCTCATCTGGGACTGACCGCCCGGCCGCTGCAGGTAGGCGACCGTGCCCATCGCGACCCCGCGGGCCAGCGCCTCGCCGTGGTCCTCCTCGATGAACGACAGCGTCAGGTCGAGCGCGCTGGTGACTCCGCCCGACGTCGCGACCCGGCCGTCCCGGATGTAGATCGGGTCGGCGTCGACCTGGATCTCCGGGTAGTTCGCCGCGAGCCGGTCGGCGTACATCCAGTGCGTCGTCGCGCGCCGGCCGTTGAGCAGACCGCTCTCCGCGAGGACGGTCGCTCCCGTGCACGCCGACGTGACCCGGCGGGCCAACGCGGCGAGACGCCGTACGTGGCCGACCAGTCGCGGGTCCGCCGCGGCCCTCTCGTGCCCGAGTCCGCCGGACACCACCAACGTGTCGAACGGCTCGTTGAACCGCTCGAGCGCGTCGTGCGCCTGTAGTTGCAGGCCCGAGTCACAGGTGACGGCGTGCGCGCCCAACGACAGCAGCACGACCTTGTACGGCGGACTCGCGCCGATCCGGTTGGCGATGTCCAGACACGAGGTCACACAGGCGACGTCCAGCAACTCGACACCGTCGTACGCCACCACCAGGACCACCCGGTCGTCCATCCGCTCACGATAGACGCACTACCCGTAGGCGGAGGACCCGGACGCCTTCGAGAAGGTCGTCCGGGTCTACCTGAGCTGAGAACTCAGTCGACGGTCCAGGTGTCGGAGCCGGTGACCAGGGCCTGCAGGTCGCCGGTGCCCTGGGCTTCCTGGGCGGTGGTGATCTGCTGACGGACCAGGTCGTCGTACGCCGGCCGGTCGACCTTCCGGAAGACGCCGATCGGGGCCTGGTGCAGGACGCCGCCGTCGGTCAGCCGGGACAGCGCGAACGCGTACGCCGGGTCGTCGGTGTGCGCGTCGTGAACGACCAGGTCGGCCTCGCCGTTCGGGAGGTCCGCGACCTCACGCACGGCCAGCGAGGCGAAGCCGTCGCGGACCACGCCGAGGTGGCCGTCCTTGCCGAAACGGATCGGCTCGCCGTGCACCAGCGGGATGATCGCGTCGTCCCGGGTCTCCGGGTTCTTGAACGCGTCGAACGCGTTGTCGTTGAAGATCGGGCAGTTCTGGTAGATCTCCACGAACGCCGTGCCGCGGTGCTCCGCGGCCTCCCGCAGGACCTGGGTCAGGTGCTTGCGGTCGGAGTCGACCGTCCGGGCCACAAACGTCGCCTCGGCCCCGAGCGCCAGCGACACCGGGTTGAACGGGTTGTCGACCGAGCCCATCGGCGTCGACTTGGTCACCTTGCCCGGCTCCGACGTCGGCGAGTACTGGCCCTTGGTCAGGCCGTAGATCCGGTTGTTGAACAGCAGGATCTTCAGGTTCACGTTCCGCCGGAGCGTGTGGATCAGGTGGTTGCCGCCGATCGACAGCGCGTCGCCGTCACCGGTCACCACCCAGACGCTCAGGTCCGGCCGGGCCACCGCGAGACCGGTCGCGATCGCCGGCGCGCGCCCGTGGATCGAGTGCATGCCGTACGTCGACAGGTAGTACGGGAACCGCGACGAGCAGCCGATCCCGGACACCATCGCCACGTTCTCGCGCTTGATCCCGAGCTCCGGCAGGAACCCCTGGAAGGCGGCGAGTACGGCGTAGTCCCCGCAGCCGGGGCACCAGCGGACCTCCTGGTCCGACACGTACTCCTTGCGGTTCTGCGGCTCGGTCGCGGCCGGGACGCCGTGCAGACCGTTCGGCAGGCTCGGCATGCCGAGCTCGACCGTGCTCATCGTGTTCCCCTTGTCTTCAGCTCCGTCGTGAGGTGGCCGTTCGAGTCGACCAGTGCCTCGCCGTGCTTCAACGCCGCCGCGGCCTCACCGAGGTGGCGGGCGTCGTCGTCGATGCCCTCGGTCTCCTCGACCAGGTTGCCGATCACCTCGGCCAGCTCGGCCGCCCCCAGCGGCATCCCGCGGACCTGGGCGTAGGACACCACGTCGACCAGGTACTTGGCCCGCAGCAGCATCGCCAGCTGGCCCAGGTTCATCTCCGGGACCAGGACCTTCTCGTACCGGCCGAGCACGTCACCGAGGTTCGGCGGGAACGGGTTCAAGTACCGCAGGTGGGCCTGCGCGACCTTGCCGCCGACCTTGCGGACCCGGCGGACACCGGCGCCGATCGGACCGTACGTCGACCCCCAGCCGAGCACCAGCACCTTCGCCGCGCCGTCCGGGTCGTCGACCTCGAGCGGCTCGATCGAGCGGGCGATGCCGTCCACCTTCGCCTGCCGGGTGCGGATCATCAGGTCGTGGTTGGCCGGGTCGTAGGAGATGTTGCCGGTCTTGTCCTCCTTCTCCAGGCCACCGATCCGGTGGTCCAGTCCCGCCGTTCCCGGAATGGCCCAGGCGCGGGCCAGGGTCTCCGGGTCGCGCAGGTAAGGGAGGTACGCCGGCTCGCCCTTGTCGTTGGTCGCGTTCGGCTCGAGGGTGAAGTCCGGGTCGATCGTCGGCAGGTCCTCGATCACCGGGATCTGCCACGGCTCCGAGCCGTTCGCCAGGTAGCCGTCGGACAGCACGATCACCGGCGTCCGGTAGGTCACCGCGATCCGGGCGGCCTCGACCGCGATCGCGAAGCAGTCCGCGGGGGACCGGGCCGCGAGCACCGGCAGCGGGGCCTCGCCGTTGCGGCCGAACATCACCTGCAGCAGGTCGGCCTGCTCGGTCTTGGTCGGCATGCCGGTCGACGGGCCGGCGCGCTGGATGTCGCAGATCACCAGCGGCAGCTCGAGCATCACGCCGAGGCCGATCGTCTCCGACTTCAGGCTGATGCCCGGGCCGGACGACGTGGTCACGCCGAGCGCGCCGCCGAACGACGCACCGAGGGCGGCGCCGACACCGGCGATCTCGTCCTCGGCCTGGATCGTCGTGACGTTGAACCGCTTGAGCTTCGACAGCTCGTGCAGCACGTCCGAGGCCGGGGTGATCGGGTAGGCACCGAGCACCAGCGGCAGGCCTGAGCGCTGGGCGCCCGCCACCAGGCCGTACGCGAGCGCGAGGTTGCCGGAGATGTTGCGGTAGGTGCCGGTGTCCATGCTGGCCGGCTTCACCTCGTACCGGACCGAGAACTCCTCGGCGGTCTCACCGAAGTTGTAGCCGGCCCGGAAGGCCGCGATGTTCGCGTCCCGGATGTCCGGCTTGCCGGCGAACTTGGTCTTCAGGAACGTGATCGTCGACTCGACCGGCCGCTGGAACAGCCAGGACACCAGGCCGAGGGCGTACATGTTCTTCGCCCGGGAGGCGTCCTTGCGGGACAGCCCGAACTCCTTGACCGACTCCACCGTCATCCCGGTGAGGTTCAGCGGTACGACGTGGTAGGCCTCGAGCTCACCGGTCTCCAGCGGGTTCTCGTCGTACCCGATCCGCTTCAGGTTCCGTGCGGTGAAGTCGGCGGTGTCGACGATCAGGGTGGCGCCGCGCGGCACGTCGCGCAGGTTCGCCTTGAGTGCGGCGGGGTTCATCGCGATCAGCACATCGGGCGCATCACCGGGCGTCAGGATGTCGTGGTCGGCGAAGTGGAGCTGGAACGACGACACTCCCGGCAGTGTTCCGGCTGGTGCCCGGATCTCTGCTGGGAAGTTGGGCAACGTCGACAGGTCATTGCCGAACGAAGCCGTTTCCGCTGTGAACCTGTCCCCCGTGAGCTGCATCCCGTCGCCGGAGTCGCCGGCGAAGCGGATCACCACGCGGTCGAGCTGCTTGACCTCGATGGTCACTGTTCTGTTCATCTCCAAGTCGAAGCTTGGGTCGGCCGGCCGCTTTCGTGGACGACAGGTCGATCCCCCCAGTTCAGGGCGACAACCCCAATATTAGTTCGCCCTTAGTACGGAACCATGCGGAAGCCCCGGTGGTCCACAGCCTGGGACGCTGTGTTGAAACGTGGACGTCCTCGGCTAGGGGAAACCCTCAGGTGTCACCCTCCGCAGCAGTGCGCTTGCGATCCGCAATCAGAACCGGCAGGGTGTCGTGAGCACGCTGTGATCCACTGGTTGGAGTTCTCATGGGCCTTCGCCCGCTGCTGCGTTCCGCTGTCGGATTGTCGGCCCTCGCGCTGACCGGATGTGCCGCTCCGGTCGCCCCGGCGGACAGTGCCCTGAGACTCGGCGGTACGACGGAAGCGGCCGTGGCGCCGAGCTCGGTCACAGCACCGGCGCGAACGGTGAAGATCCACAGCATCCGCACCACCGACGCGACCAAGGGCGTCATCACGGTGGTCGGCACGCTGTCGCCGGCGCCGAAGACGGGCACCCGCGTGCCGCTGCATCAGTGGATCCCGTCCGCGCGCCGCTGGCAGGAGGTCGCCCACGGGTACTCGTCCGGGACCAGCGTGACGATCAGGACCGTGCAGCCGGGATCGGTCCGGACCTACCGGATCGCGGTCGGGCCGCAGGCGCCGTACGCGACGGCGATCTCGCCGATGATCAGCTTCGAGCACTACGTCTGGCGCGGCATCTTCAGGAAAGGTCTGCTGGCGGCCGGCGGGAGTCGTGGGCCGCAGTTCACGGTCATCCCGCCGGGCGAGGGCCCACGGCGGGCGGAGGCGGACCTGTTGGCGAACAAGGGTGGGTCCGTCTGGGGCGAGGTGGACTCGACCGGCTGCAGCCACGTACGGAACTGGCTGGGCAACCTGACCGACGGGACCGTGCGGACCTCGCTGCACGACGGGACCAAGGCCGTCACCTCGGTGCTGCAGAAGCAGGAGACCGAGACCTGGCTGAACCACAAGATCCTCGGCGTCAGCCGGCTGCGGTTGCAGGTCGCGGACGTGAGGTCCGGCTACGGACCGTACGTCGCGGTCGACTCGATCATGCTCTGCACGAACTAGACTCTCGACCGTGTCGGAGAGCTATGGCGTCATCGCGGCGGTCGTCGTCCTCGGCCTGGCCGGACTGCTCGGCGCGTTCGCGCTGAACAAGGCACTCACCGTCACCTACCCGACCGAGGGCAAGCTCAAGACGTACGAGTCCGGCGTCGACCCGGTCGGCGAGGGGTGGGCCCAGGTTCACATCCGGTACTACCTGTTCGCGTACCTCTACGTGATTTTCGCCGTCGACGCGATCTACCTGTTCCCGTGGGCCACCATCTTCGCCACCCTCGGCTTCGCCACCCTGGTCGAGATGTTCATCTTCCTCGCGTTCGTCGCGGTAGGCCTCCTGTACGCCTACCGCAAGGGCATCCTCCGCTGGACCTGAGGTGTTCAGGCGCGCGCCAGGGCTGCGGCGATGGCCCAGTCCTGGGCGCCGATGCCTACGGACTTGAAGACCGTGCGGCCGGTGGGGGCGGGCGGTCGGGAGAGGGCCGGGCCCAGTTCGAGCAGGTCGGTGAGGGCTCCTGAGCAGACGGCGTCGATGATCTCGCCGGACTCCTCGAGGGCGGCTTCCTCCTGGTCGACCATGACGACCGAAGCGGTGGCGAGGAGTTCGCGGGGGAGTTCGCGCATGGTGGGGCGGAAGGCGCCGATGGCGTTGACGTGGACACGCTCGGGGAGTGCGTCGGCATCGAAGAGCGGGGTGGACGACGACGTCGCGCAGCAGACGATGTCGGCGTCCGCGATCGCGTCGTCGATCGACGTACTGGGGGTGAACTCGACGCCGGGGAACTCGTCGGCGAGCGCCGTGCCCAGGGCCGCGGCGCGATCGGCCGAGCGGCCGGTGACGGTGACCGCGGCGATCCGGCGTACGGCGAGAACCGCGCGGACCTGGTCGGGGGCTTGAGCGCCGGTCCCGATCAGCGTGAGCCGGGAGGCGTCGGCGGGTGCGAGCAGGTCGGTCGCGACGCCGACGACCGCGCCGGTGCGCAGGGTGGTGATCGAGGTGCCATCGGCGACGAGTTGCCGGCCGCCGCCGGTCCAGATCACCGTGGCCCGGATCGCCGGCACCTGGTCGAGCGCGATCCCGATCTTCTTCACCACCGCGGTCCCGGTCGGCGAGTGGTAGGCCGACATCACCAGCACCGCGCCGTCGCCGAAGATCTGCCGCGCGGGCAGGACGAAGTGGCCCGCGGCCACCTCCCGGAAGGCGTCGCGGACGGCGTCGACCGCCGTACTCATCGGCACGGCACGACGGACGTCCTCGGATCTCAGCACTCTCACCGCCCCGACATTACGCTGGACACCGCCGACCGAAAGGGAACCGATGGACGACCTGCACCGGGACGCGGTGGTGGCGGATGCGCACAACGACCTGCTGATGCTGGTCGCCCGGCGTCCGAAGGAGGTCTGGCCGGAATACTTCCGGGAGCGGTGGATCCCGCAGTTGCGCGCGGGCGGCATCGACGTCCAGGTGCTGCCGGTGTTCATCGACGACGAGTTCCGGCCGGAGCGATCGTTGCGCGAGACGCTGCGGATGATCGAGGCCGCCCATCGCGTCGCCGAGGCCAACGCCGACGAAGTGGTCCTCTGTACGACCCCCGGCGACCTCGCCGGACGCGGAGACCGGATCGCGCTGGTTCTCGCTCTGGAAGGCTGTCCGCAGATCGACAACGACCTCGAGCTCCTGCAGACCCTGCACCGGCTCGGCGTGCGCATGGTGTCGTTCACACACTTCGGCCGGAGCGCGCTCGGCGACGGATCGGGTGAGGACGCCGCCGGCAGCCGGCTCACCCACGCCGGGGTCGAGGCAGTCGGCCTGCTCGAGGAGCTCGGCGTACTGATCGACGTCTCGCACGTCGGCCGCGGTGGTGTCGAGCACATCCTCGAGCTGGCGACCAAGCCGGTCGTCGCCTCGCACTCCAGCGCGTTCGCCCTCCGCGAGCACCACCGCAACCTGACCGACGAGCAGCTGCGCGGGATCGCCGCGACCGGCGGGGTCGTCTGCGTGAACTTCTTCGCCGGCTTCCTGACCGACGCCGAGAAGCCGACGGTCGACCACCTGGCCGACCACCTCGAGTACGTCGTCGACGTCGCCGGCCAGGACCACGTCGGCCTGGGCAGCGACTTCGTCGCGGAGGTGTTCGGGGAGAAGATCCCGGCCTGCGACCGCCCGCTGGTCATCCAGGGCCTGGACGCCGAGGTGTACGTCCCCGGCCTGGAGGGACCGGCAGGCATGCCGCTGGTCACCGAGGCGCTGCTCCGCCGCGGCCTGCCGGAGGCGACCGTCCGCAAAATCCTCGGCGAGAACCTGATCCGCGTCCTCTCGAAGGAGTGACACCGTGCAGACCTGGCTCGACGGCGACCTTGCCCGCCTGATCGGGAAGTACGACGTACCGGCCGCGTCGGTCGCGGTGTTCGCCGACGGAGAGGTGAGCGCGGGGGCAGCCGGCGTGCTGAACCTGAATACCGGCGTGGAGGCGACCACCGACGCGATCCTCCGGATCGGGTCGGTCACCAAGCTGTGGACGACCACGCTGATCATGCAGTTGGTTGCCGAGGGCAAGGTTGACCCGGCGACTCCCCGGGCCCGTACGACGAGCTCGTCGGCCACCTCCTGCGCGAGGCGGCCGGGATCGGGTTGCCGAAGCGACCGGTGCCGCCGGCCGAACCGGCCGAGATCTCGCGGACCTGGTCGCCGGCCGGTACGACGGGGTGCTGACGAGCACCGCGGCCGCCCCGGAGCACGGGGTGCACGAGGTGCTCTCGTTCCGTGAACCGGCCAACGGCCGGGCGGCATACCTCTTCCACGGGGGGCGATCAGTACGAACTGTTTGTCCCGGCCCGGCGGGTTGGGGGCCAAACAGTTGAGGGCGACCAGTCGCCGGGGTGACGCCCAAGCTGGGGATGAGCTCCGAACGCGACGACTTGTCGCGGGGGATCGCCGGCCGCCCTCATGCGCAGGTTTCGCCGATCGGCAGGGTGGAATTCTGGCTCGATCGGCCACACGGCGGTCACCCCTTTTCCCAGTGCACGACCGTGATAGCGACGGGTCAAGCGCTCGATCTCGGGAGCCGAAGGCGGCGTCCCGGGTGCCGCCGTGCCGGGGGCCGGCCGCCCAGGAGGTGAACAGGGCGGCGAGCTCGCCAGCGTCGACGTGCCGGCCCGCGTCGGCGCCGGTCAGCGTGGTGCCGTCGACGGTGCACGAGTCAGTGGTGCGCTCGTAGTCGTCGCGACTGATCAGCTGCAGCCGCCAGCACGGCTGCAGCACCCGGGCCAGCGCGGACAACGTCTTGCGGGCGGTCGACGGCGCGTAGTCCGCCAGCAGCCGGGCCCGGATCGTGGTGGTGCCTACGGCCCGGCACTGCGCAAAAAGGCGTACGCATCTCGGCCAGAGGATGGGACATTTGCCCGATGCGAGCGGCCGGTCGCTCTTCCTACCGTCCTACGTAACTCAGGTAATGGGAGGTGCGGCATGACCAATCGGGTCGAGATCGGCCGGCTCTTACGTCTCGCGGTTGGCATCGCGCTGGCTGGGGTGCTGGCGGCGGTGATGATCACACCGCGTGCTGGTGCTGCGTGGGCGGCCGCCGAGGGGCCGATTCGCAATGCCGGCGGCCCCGGCGTCATCGAGGATCGCTACATCGTGGTGTTCACCGACGCGGTACGGCGCGGCGCGGTTGGGGAGGCGGCGCGCGGGCTTGCGTCCCGCCATGGAGCTCGCGTCACACAGACGTACAGCGCGGCCCTGTCCGGATTCGCCGCCACCATGACCGAGCAGCAGGCGCGCCGTATCGCCGCCGATCCCGCGGTCGCCTATGTCGAACCGGACCGGGTGATGCGGATCGCGTCCGACCAGCCGGATCCGCCGTGGGGACTGGACCGCATCGATGAGCGCTATCTGCCCATGAACCAGAACTACAAGTACGACACGACAGCAGGCTGGGTCAACGTCTACGTGATCGACACCGGCATCCGGATCAGTCACAACGAGTTCGGCGGCCGCGCCAGCTACGGCCGCGACACCGTCAACGAGGACAACATCGCCAGCGACTGCAACGGCCATGGCACCCACGTCGCCGGCACGGTCGGGGGCACGACTTACGGAGTCGCCAAGGCCGCACGACTGATCGCGGTCAAGGTGATGAACTGCGCGGGCGACGGGACGGTCTCCAACATCGTGCAAGGCATCGACTGGGTCACCGCGAACCACGTTAGACCGGCAGTGGCGACCATGAGCCTGGGCGGCTCGGGCTCCGGCAGCATCGACGATGCCGTCAAGCGATCGTCGGACCAGGGAGTCACCTACGTTGTGGCCGCCGGCAACGACAACGACGACGCCTGCGACTACTCGCCTGCCAGAGTGCTCGACGCGATCACCGTAGGCGCGACCGAACAGGACGACGACCGGTGGCCCGACTCCAACAAGGGCAGATGCCTCGACCTGTTTGCTCCCGGGCGCGGCGTCCTGTCCGCGCTGAAAACCAGCGACACCGCGACCGGGACGAAGAGCGGCACCTCCATGGCAGTTCCACACGTCGCCGGCGCAGCAGCGCTCTACCTGTCCAAGAGCCCAACCGCCTCGCCGCTCCAGGTGGCCTACAGCCTGCGCTACAACGTGACCAAGAACCAGATCGATGACGTCGGCACCGGGTCCCCGAACCGGCTCCTGTACCGAGTGCACGGTCCGACGGTCCGCACCATGACCTGCACCGGAGGCACCTCCATCGCCTGCTCGATGACGACGTCGCCCGGCACCGTGGAGTCGCTCTGGTGGACGTTCAACGGCACCAGCGGCTGGTACGGCCAACGGTCGATCAGCGCGGGCTGCCCATCCGGGCCACAGGGTCCCGGCGGCTGGGTCATCGTCGAGCTCACAGTCACCGTGACAGATGCCAACAGCAACTCGGCAGACCAGCGGTACGCGCGGGTCGCATGCAGACCCTAGGCGTGCCAGAACCAGGCTTCCGGATGGGGGAAGGGTGGGCCACGCTCATCGGGACTGTCCTCCGCACCAGGAGATCCTGATGGGCGTGGTCGACGATCTGATCCGAACGCGGCAGCCCGAAAGTGCCGGAACTGGGTCGCCGCATACGACGCATCCTCGATGCGCTGCCCCTCGGCGATCAGGGCACCCCAACTACATCTCGGAATTCCCGCTCACGATGAACGCTGCGCGACCCGCGCGATGAGGACACATTGGCGCATCGTCGACCAAGAGATCACGATCGGCACGATGTACTACTCGGACACGCCGGAGACCGCCACCGAGTCAGGCGCTACGAATCTGATCACGCGACCGGATGGGACCAGAGCGGACGAGGGAACGCCTGACGAAGGATCGGCTGCGCGCGTTCAGGTCTCAGCAAGCGGCCGCGCGGGAGAGGTCAAGCATCTAACAACCTAACGGCAACTAAAATACTTCACGAGAAGTGCACCATCGGCGCGCAAAGGAGGAATCAGCGCGCCTCAGCCGCCGGACAGTTTGTCCTTCAGTGCATGGCGGCGCGCCACGCCTGAAGTGTGATCGCGTATGTGAGCACGCCCGGCGCCGGCTCATCGATACAGCGCAGGCCGAGTTTCGTCAGAGTCGCGCGTGAGGCGGCATTGCTCGCAACAGTGCCAGCCCAGATAAGCCGGACACCTACGGTGGAGAAGCCGTGGTCGATGACGCACCGCGCCCCCTCGAATCCGAAGCCGCGCCGCCAGTGCTCACTCTTGATCCGGAAGCCGAGTTCGCCAGCATCCAACTGGCCCGTCGGGACTCCGAGACCCCACCAGCCGATGAAGCGAGCGTCGGAGTATCCGACCCAGTATCCCAGACCGCGGCTCTCGTCGGTGCGTGGCCCAAAGCGCCGTGACCACTCCTCTTCGACCTCGGCCCGCGACGACGATCGTCCGGTGACATATCGCATCACATCCGGGTCACAGTTGAGCTCGGCGAACAAGTCGATGTGCTCCAAGGTCGCTGGCACAAGGCGCAGTCTGGGCCCAAACAGCGCGGGTCTCATCCGTCAAGTGTGTCAGAGACGCCACCAACTCCCGGCTCATCAACTCCCGTTCATGCCAGTTTCAGACGTTCGGATGTCACGTCGGATGATCGCGTTGTGGTCTGGAACCCATCAGGTCGGCTTGTGGGCGAGGGAGCGCGCCGTCAACCCCTCATTGAGATGGGGAGGTCGGCTTGTTTGAGGTGGTAGACCAACTGGTTGCGGCCTCCGATCAGAACCGACTGGGTGTAGCTGACGGGCCGGGGTGGCCCGTCGTTTTTCTTCGCGTAGCGGACTCGGGTGCGCTCGATGATGGGACTGGGGTCGGTGAGCTCTAGGTGTGCTGCTTCGGCATCTGTAGGACAGCGAGCCGTGATCGCGTCCTGCCATCCCACTCGTGTCCAGCCGAACCTGTGAAGGAACTCATCGGGGATGCTGTCCGCCGCGGCGGGACCGGTGCCGACCAGGTCGCAGGGGTAGTAGGTGTCCTCCAGTTCGACCGGCACAGCATCGGCGAGTCGGACGGTCCGTAGATGAAGCACTTGCTGCCCGAGCTTGATGTCGAGCCGATCCGCGATCTGGGCGGACGCAGGCGCTTGATCGGTCTCGACCCGCTGGGTCGCGGCCAGACCGAGTTGGCTTGCTGATTCGTGGAACTGGTCGTCGTGTCTCGGAAGCGGCTTCAGGTAGCTGGTTGATGCCGATGTGACATGGCTCTGGGTCGGCGGGTCGCTCACCGCTGCTTCGCCGGCGTCGTCCACTGTGATCAGGCCGCTGTTGCTCAGATGGGCGATCGCCAGCCGCAACTCTTCGATCGGGGCTTTGTATTTGCGCGCCAGTTCCTCATCGGTTGGCAGGGCTTGGCCGGGAGTGAGAGTCCCGGCCGCTATGTCGCGCTGGATGAGGCGGGCGATGACCTTGTGTCTGGCTGGCATGGCCGGCTCCTAGGCTGCTGTCCGACCACGATATCCGCATTTGACAAGCGCAATCTCGTCCTGAGTGATTCGGCCGCCCGCGACGGTCGCCGCCGTTATAGCAGGCCAGGTTCGCCTTCCGAAGGAGCTCCAGTGCTGGTCTGTT
Organism: Kribbella turkmenica; assembly: GCF_004348725.1. Classification (GTDB taxonomy): domain Bacteria; phylum Actinomycetota; class Actinomycetes; order Propionibacteriales; family Kribbellaceae; genus Kribbella; species Kribbella turkmenica. Next base: position 17,034 of record NZ_SMKR01000052.1, on the reverse strand, counting down.
CTCGCGGACGAGGATTTCCTGGTACGACGCTTCGACGGCGGCCCATGTCCCGATCACGTTGGGTTCCCGCTTACAGGAGGCATCGGCGACTGCCGTCTTGATCTGGAGAGGGTCAGCTTCTTGACGAGCTCCCGGTCGCGACTGGAACCCAGCGGAGTCCTGTGGTTCAGGCCGTTCTTCTTCATACAGTCTGACCAGCGCACGAAGACCTCCTGGACTCGAGGGTCGGCGCGGGATTGGTCCCAGCTCTTCATTCCCATCGGCTCGGCGATGTCTTCCGGCCCCGCGGTCCCGCCGGCGAGAAACCGTTGTGCCTCGCCGGCGCAGCCGTCCTTGGGAAGCGGCCGGCCAGCAACGCTAGGGGCGCCTGTACCGGTGAGGAGTGCGTCGATCCTCGGGTCATAGGGTCGTGCGGATGGCGCCGGTTTCTTGTCTCTGCCGGGCATGCGGTAGCCGAAGTGGCCGGCCTCAGCCGGATCCGTGATGCCGTAGCGGCCCTGGTTCCTGGTTTCAGCTCCGCCGTCTTGAAAGGGCCGGACCGGGTAGTTGGCGCCGTACCGCTGCATGCAGCGATGCACGAGGATCCCGTGAGCCTCGCTCAGGAGGCGGTAGTCCTTGACCGAGAACATGTACTGGTCGAGGGGAAGCTGCAGGGTTCTTGGTGTCTGTCAGCACTGTGATCCGAGGCGGAGGGTAGTACCTGGCCGGGTCGTTCGTTGTCCTCAACGGAGCAGCCGATGACGGTGGCGGTGAGCGCTGCACACGCCAGCAGGCGGGCGCAGCGGTGACTGAACGTAGTCTTCGCTCAGGCGGCGAGATCGTTGCCTGGTCACCCTTTGTGATTGCATTTGGCAACGAACGTCACGAACTCACGCACCGGAATAACGGATTGCGTACAGGCCGTCGCCAATCGCTGAAATCGCAGCTATGGTGACTACGCGGGGAAACGGGGTGCACACAGGGCGGTGAGGCGATGTCGTGGCAACTCTGGGTGGTGATCGCGCTGGTCGCGACCGGAGTCGTGGTACTGACTGTGACCAGAATGCGGCACGCGCAGCACGTGTTCGACGACATCGTCCAGCCGGACCGACCGATGGACAGTGACCGGCGGGGGCACACCGGTGACGAGATCGCCCGCGCCGGAGCACGCGCCCAGGACAGGGCCCGGCGGAACGAGACGGAGAGCAGTCCTCGCCGCGGCCACGGCTGATTCACAGCACGATCCCGAGACACCCGGGCCCCACACCCGGGTTCCGCCCGGCATACCGATCGCTCGCGTTCGGCGGACACGCACAGCGCCGAACGTGAGCGACCCGGTCGTCGGGCCCCAGGCCGACCCGGCGCCCTGCCCGGGTCGAGCCTGAGGGCGTGCTGTGCGCTTTCGTGGGGCGCGGGGGCGTCCGGTGGTGGTGGACGTCGGCGGGCTAGTTGTCCAGGAGGCCGTCTCGGCGGGCTACCGCGGCGGCTTCGGTGCGGGAGCGGACGCCGAGCTTCGCCAGGATGTTGGAGACGTGCACGCTGACCGTCTTCTCGCTGATGTACAGCTCCCGCGCCAACTGCCGGTTGGTGCGCCCCTCGGCGAGCAGCGCGAGCACCTCGGTCTCCCGCGACGTCAGGCTGCTCGCCCCGCCACCTTCCACTCCGCCGACTTCGTCGAGCAGCGGCTTCGACGCCAGCTCACGCCCGACCTCAGCGGCCAGCGCAGCCTGCTCGTTCGCCTCCGCGACCCGCCCCGCCGCCCGCAGCGCGGCGGACAGCCGCACCCGCGACCACGCCTGCTCGAAGATGTAGCCGTACCCGAACGCGTCCACCGTCCGCTCCCACACGGACACGTGCTCCTCGGGCGTCGGTGGATCGATCCCGGTCAGCCAGCGCAGCCGCTCCCACTCCGCCTCGAGCCGCGTGAGCCACGCCAGCCCCTCGACACCCATCAGCCGCCCGGGCGGAAGGCCCTTCTCCGCCGTCGCGTGCCCGGCCGCGAGCAGCTCCGACCCCTTGTCCACCAGCTCCTCGGCCGCGGACGGCTCACCCACGGCCCGGTGGCACAGCACCTGCAGCCCGAGGGTCGAGAACCGGATCCGCGCCATGTACCACTCGCTCTGGAACACGTCCTCGAGCAGCGCGGACACGTCGGCGATCAGCTTCTCCGCCTCCGCCGGCTGATCGAGCTGCCGGTAGGCGTCCACCGCCGGCTGCAGACCGATGATCGGCAGCATCACGTCGAGGTCCCACCACTTGCGCAGCCGCTCCAGCTCGTCCGCGACCGAGGTGTCACCGCGCCCGCTGCGGACTGCGAACTCCACCGCCCGCAGCGCCGCCGCGGACGCGTTCGGCGTCATCGAGTCGGTCCGGGCGGTCGCCGCCGCGTCGTCCCACTCGCCGAGGACGAACTGCGTCAGCCCGAGCATTCGCCGCGCGTCGAATCCGTACGCGGCCCACTGGCGTCCGAGCTCCCCGGCTCGCCTCATCGCGAGCGCCAGCGCGGACTTCGCGTTCTGCAGGTCGCCCTGCTCGTAATGCGTCGAGCCGAGCAGGAAGCGGCTCCGGATCTCCGCCGCCGCGTCGCCCGCCAGTTGCGCCCGGACCGCGGCCTCCTCCAGCTGCCGGACCGCGCCGACCGGATCGCCGGCCCGACGACGCAGCACGGCGAGGGTGATGCCGGCGTCGCCCATCGCGGACTCCTGACCGGCCTCGCGAGCGATCTCGAGCGCCCGCAACGCCCAGCGCTCGGCCTCCATCGGCCGGCCCAGCGCATCCGAGACCCGGGCGTAGAGCGAGGCGACGTGGGCCTTGAACACGCTGGCCGGCTCGTCGTTGACCAGCTTGAGCGCCTGCGAGATCGCCTCGAGCGCCTCCTGGTCCTGGTCGATCACCAGCGCGATGTCGGCCAGCGGCAGCAGCAGCTGGGCCCGGTCCATCCCGGACGCGTCCGCGGGCAGCTCGGCCAGCGCCTTACGGAGGATCTTCAGCGCCCGCAGGTGCTGCGAGGACAGTGTCGCGGCGGTCGCGGTCTGCACGGTCAGCCAGATCTTGTCGATCGTGCTCTCGGGCGACCGGTTCGGGAACAGCTCCATCGCCAGCTCGTAGTGCTTGAGTGCTTCCTGCGGCGCGGCCACCGAGATGGCCTCTTCGCCGGCCCGCACCCGGGCCTCGAAGGCCTCGGCCAGGTTGTGCGACCGGGTGGCGTGCCCGGCGAGCTCGGCCGCCGTCCCCGCGACGGTCTGGTCCTTCAGCGCCTGCACGTACGCCGAGTGCTGCCGGACGCGCTCGCCCGGCAGCAAGTCGTCGTACACCGCCTCGGCCAGCAGGGCGTGGCGGAAGTAATACCGGTCGTTGGCCGGTACGTCGATGATGTGGGCGTCGATGAGCTCGCGCAGGGCGTCGTCCAGCTCGCGGTCCGGCAGCCCGGCGACCGCGGTGAGCAGGTTGTGCGGGACCCGACGGCCCGCGACCGCGATCACCCGGGCGACCTGCCGGGCGTCGTCCGACAGCGGATCGAGCCGGACCAGCAGCAGATCGGCCAGATCCGGCGGTACCGCCTCCCCGTCGCCCATCGAGGCGGCCGCGACCAGCTCCTCGGTGAAGAACGCGTTCCCGCCGGCCCGGTCGAGGATCCGCCGTACCTCGGACTCCGGCAGCGGCTCGGTGAGGAGCGAGTTCAGCAGGACGCGGGACTCGTCGGCGTCCAGGGGCAGCAGGCTGACCCGGCGGACCCGCGGGTTGCGGGACCACTCGGCGATCGGGCGGCGGAGCGGATGCCGGCGGTGCAGGTCGTCGCTGCGGTAGGACACCACCAGGGTCAGGCGCTGGGAGGTGAGCCGGGTGATCAGGAAACCGATCAGGTCCCGGGTCGAGTCGTCGGCCCAGTGCGCGTCCTCGATGATCACCAGCAGCGGCTCGCTGGTCGACAGCGCGGTGAACGCGCCCAGGACCGCGTCGAACAGGGCGGCCCGGTCCAGCTGGCCGTCCTGCGGCACGGGCTGGGCGCCGATCAGGCGGTGCGTGGGCAGCAGCCGGCCGATCGCCGGGAAGTTGGTGAGCACGCTCTCGACCAGGTCGGGCCGGTCGCCCGCCAGCCGGCCGAAGATCTCGGTGAACGGCAGGTACGGCAGACCGGCGTCGCCGAAGTCGGTGCAGTGTCCGACCAGGACGCCGAACCCGCGTTCGTGCGCGCCGGTGGCCACCTCGTCCAGCAGCCGGGTCTTGCCGACGCCGGCGTCACCGGACAGCAGGACGGCGCCGGCCCGACGCGTCTTGGCGTCGTCGACGGCGCTGAGCAGGGCGGCCATCTCGGCAGAGCGGCCGACGAGAGGTGTCGAGGTCCAGGGCACGTCGTCCATCTTCGCCCCTGGAGCCGACACAAATCGACGGCAGCCCTTCCGGTGGTCGCCGGTGGCAACGAAAACGCCGTCCCTGACCGGTGCTTCCAGGTCAGGGACGGCGGTCCCGGCGGTCATGCCGCCGTCGTGGGTCGGAGGACCCGGCGGGCGTGCCGCGGCTCGGTCCGCGCGGTCCGCTCGGCGCGCTTCCGGCGGTTCGCCGCGCGGTACTCGCGGGTGATCCGCTCCCGGCGGTAGTCGGTCTCCGCCTTCACGTAGTCAGGTGTGAGATACATGCTGTCTGCCTCCCCTCAGGCTTTCCGGCCGAACAGGTGGACGAGGTGCCGGCGGCCCCGGGTGCTCCGGTGCTGCCGGAAGTCGCGGCTGAGGCGCTCCCTGCGGTAGTCGACCTCTGCCTTGACCGATTCGTTCGTGAACATCTGGTGCTCCTTGGACGTGGTGTCTCCGGCTCCCTGCCGATGCCTCGAATCTGCTCCTCTGAGGTAGGCCCGCACATCGGAACTCCTCCCTATCCACCGCGCCCGGTGACTCATAGGCGGTCCTAGGGACCTCAGGTACGGCGTAGGGACCGCCCGCGGACCCCGGAACGACGAGGCGCGGCCGGGCTCCGAAGAGCCGGCCGCGCCGGTGGACGTGGGACAGGCGGCGATCTGGCGTTCACATCGCCGGACGGGCCCGCAGCTCGGGCGCGTGGGGTGCGGGAGCCACCGGCCTGGGCTTGCGCCAGAACCAGAACGGCCGCTGGAAGTCGCGCTTGATCCGGTCCTGGCGGTACTTGACCTCTGCCTGGACGGAACTGGTCGAGTAGATGAGCATGCTCTCCTCCGCGAACTCGTCGATGCCTGAACGGTGCTCGCCTGAGGTGGATTTCCGCATCGGCACAACTCCCTATGCCGGAGCCCGCGACGCCTTAGTCAGCTTGTGATCGCCCCCGCCGCACTCAACCGCGTCGTGGTGACGTGTCCACCGGCGGCCGTCATCGCGTTCGGCCGAACTGCCCGGTCTCGAGTCGGGGCGACGCCGACCGCACGCACGTCGGCGGTAGCCGATGAGCGCAGAGACGAGGAAGTGGCTGCGGAGCGAGCGTCGGGTCAACTGCTGTAGGACAAGCTGAGCTCGAAGTGCTCAGGATCCAGCAAACTCTCGGCGTACTCGGCGAAACGATCGTCGGCCGTCCAGCTGGTGCGCTCCGTGTGCAGGAACCACGTGCCGGTTGCCCGACCGAGCAGACCGGCCTCGGTGGGATCCAGCGGGCGGCCGCGGAGGCGTTGGTCGCAGTGGTCGAGGTGCAGGCCGGCGCTGTGCAGGGTGGCGGTGATCGAGCCGTTGTCGAGGCCCCGCGCGGGCAGGTCGCGCAAGGACGCCAGCGCGGGGAGCCGACTGCGTTCGATCGAGATGGCCTCGCCGCCGGCGAGCTGCCGCAGGCGCTCGATCACGATCATGTCCGGTGAGCCGAGCCCGAGCCGGTCGGCCAGGTCCGGGTCCCGTTCGAGGGCGATCTTGACCGTCCGCATCCGGGTCTGGACGCCCTGCTCGGCGAGCGCGTGCGTCCACCCGAGCCGGCCGTCCAGTGGCCGCCCGTCGAACAGCACGAACGAGCCCTTCCCGGTGCGGGTGGTGATCAGCCCGTCCTCGGACAGTACGGCGAGCGCCGAGCGGACCGTGTTCCGGCTGACCGAGAACCGCTTGGCCAGCTCCACCTCGCCGGGCAGTTGGGCGCCCCGCCGTACCAGGCCGGAACGGATCTCCCGGGCCAGCACGGCCGCGATGCGCTCGTGCTTCAGCGAGATCTCGGACATCGGCGGCTCACTGGTTCAGGGCGCGGACCTGATCGACGGTGACGATCTCCAGCATCGGCGAGTAGAGCCGCATGATGTCGATCGCCTTCTGGTGGCTCGCGTCGTCGGCACCGGCGCAGGCGTCCTCGACCACCTGGACGTAGACACCGGCGTCGACCGCGGCCAGTGCGGTCGTGATGACGCAGCAGTCGGTGGTCACGCCCGACAGGACCAGGTGACCGCCGGTGCCGACGCGGTCGGCGAGCTCGGGTCCCCAGGCGCCGAACGTGGTCTTGTCGAGCGTCGGGGCTCCCTTGAACTCGTCCACGAGCTGGTAGTCGTCCGAGTCCGGTGACTGCAGCGCGAACGGGTACAGCTCGTAGTACGTCGCCCAGGAGCCGACCGGCTTCTCGGGGGCGACGAACCGGGTGAAGACCACCTCGGGCGAGAGGATCTCGATCAGCTCCTTGGTCGGCTTCACGACCCGCTGGAAGTCCGGCGCGGCCCAGCCCGAGTCCGGATCCGCGAAGATCCGCTGCAGGTCGATCAGCGCGAGTACCGGAGCCATCAGCCCACTTCTTCCTGCTTACGTACGGCGGACGTCCCGCCGGCCAGTTGCACCACGAACCCGGCGACCAGCGCGAACAGCACGCCGAGGTTCGCGTAGGCCCAGGCACCTTCCTTGCCGCCGAGACCGAGCGGATCGAGCAGGTAGCCCTGCCAGGTCAGCCAGCTCGCCAGCGAGTTCGTGACCAGTCCCCAGCCGATGGCGGTCGCAATCACCATGGTGACCACCGGCAGCCAGCGGACGTCGCCGTACCGGCCGCGGTGGTCGTAGAGGTCGGCCTCGGCGTAGTCGCGCCGGCGGGTGAAGATGTCGGCCAGCACGATGCCGCACCAGGCCGCGACCGGGACGCCGAGTGTGATCAGGAAGCCCTGGAACTCGCCGAGGAACTCGTCACCGTAGAAGACCACGTAGATGGTCCCGGCGATCATCACCAGGCCGTCGATGAACGCGGCGACGTACCGGGGCGCGGGCAGGCCGATCGACAGCAGGGCCAGGCCGGAGGAGTAGATGTCGAGGACCGCCCCGCCGACCAGGCCGAGGACGGCGACGATCACGAACGGCACCAGGAACCACATCGGCAGCGCGGCCGCCAGCGCACCGATCGGGTCGGCGGCGATCGCCTCGCTCAGGTCGGTCGACGACCCGGCCAGCAGCAGACCGAAGCTGAACAGGATCAGTGGTGCGACGGACGCCCCGAACGTGGTCCAGCCGACCACGCCCGCGCCGGACGACCGCCGCGGGAGGTAGCGCGAGTAGTCGGCGGCCAGGTTCACCCAGCCGAGGCCGAAGCCGGTCATCAGGAAGACCAGCGCGCCGATCAACTGCTGGCCCGACCCGCTCGGCAGGCCGGAGACCGTGCTCCAGCTGATCCGGTCCGCGACCAGGGCGATGTAGACGACCGTGAGCACGCCGGTGACGATCGTGATCACCGCCTGCGCGCGCATGATCAGGTCGAACCCGAGGACACCGCAGACGACGACGAGTACGCCGACCACGATCAGTGCGATCACCTTCGTCATCGCGCCGCCGCCCCAGCCGAGGCGCTCGAACACGGTCGCGGTCGCGAGCGTCGCCAGGATCGTCAGCACGGTCTCCCAGCCGACGGTCAGCAACCAGGACACCAACGACGGCAGTTTGTTGCCCCGGACACCGAACGCGGCCCGGCTGAGCACCATCGTCGGCGCCGACCCGCGCTTGCCGGCCAGCGAGATCAGCCCGCACAGCAGGAACGAGAACACGATCCCGATCACGCCGGCGATCAGCGCCTGCCAGAAGGAGATGCCGAACCCGAGCGCGAACGCGCCGTAACTCAGGCCGAGGACCGAGACGTTCGCCCCGAACCACGGCCAGAACAGCTGACTCGGCCGGCCCTTCCGCTCCTCGTCCGCGATCACGTTCAGCCCGTTGCTCTCCACCGCGAGCGCCCGCGACTCCGGTCCCCGCACCTCAAGCTGATCGGCCATGCCGTCTCCAACCCGAATGAACCTGTCCAGTCCTGTTCAATCACGGTAGGCCGGGACCTCAGGGTGGTCAAGAATGTGGTGCATGCTGAGTAGCGCGGTGGACAGGTTCTCGCTGGCGTACGACCGAGACGGCGAAGGGCCGGCGGTCGTCCTGCTGCACGGCTGGCCGGGGGACCGGACGGACTACCGCCTGCTGGCGCCGATGCTCGTCGAGCGCGGGCTGGAGGTCGTGGTGCCCGATCTGCGCGGGTTCGGCGAGTCGGACAGGCTGTCGACGGATCCCTCGCAGTACGGCGTTGAAGCGCAAGGGCGGAGCGTTGTCGGGCTGATCGAGGAGCTCGGGCTCGACCGGCCGGTGCTCGCCGGGTACGACATCGGCAGCCGGGTCGCGCAGTGGATCGCCCGGAACAGGCCAGACCTGGTGCGCGGCATGGTGCTGGCACCGCCGCTGCCGGGGATCGGGAAGCGGGTGTTCTCCGAGCATGCGCAAGCGGAGTTCTGGTACCAGGCGTTCCACCGGTTGCCGGTGATCGAGGAGCTGATCGACGGGAACCCCGAGGCGGTCCGGTCGTACCTGCGGCACTTCTGGACGCACTGGTCCGGGCCCGGGTTCGAGCCGGAACTGGATCACCTGGTGGAGGTGTACTCGCGGCCGGGTGCATTCACGGCGTCGATCAACTGGTACCGGGCCGGTGCGGGTTCGGTCGCCACCTCGGCCGCCGAGACGGCGCCGGCGTCGTACGACCGGATCGCCGTACCGACGGTGGTTCTGTGGCCGCAGTTCGACCCGCTGTTCCCGCGCGCCTGGTCGGACCGGCTGGACGACTTCTTCAGCGACGAACGGCTGCGGTTCGTCGACGGCGTCGGCCACTACGCGCCGCTGGAGTACCCGGAGGTCCTCGCCGAGGAGATTGTCGGACTAGGCTGAGGGCATGGCCCAGACCGAGCTGCCGATGCCGACCGTGCGGCCGGACGTGGGTGCGCTGGCGAAGCTCGCGCCCGAGCCGGTCCGGTATCTGCTGAACTGGGGCCGCAAGTACTCCCTCTGGGTGTTCAACTTCGGCCTCGCCTGCTGCGCGATCGAGTTCATCGCCGCGTCGATGGGCCGGCACGACTTCATCCGGCTGGGCGTGATCCCGTTCGCGCCCGGTCCCCGGCAGGCCGACCTGATGGTCGTGTCCGGCACCGTGACGGACAAGATGGCGCCCGCGATCAAGCGGCTCTACGACCAGATGCCGGAGCCGAAGTACGTGATCTCGTTCGGTTCCTGCTCGAACTCCGGCGGCCCGTACTGGGACTCGTACTGCGTCACCAAGGGCGTCGACCAGGTCATTCCGGTCGACGTGTACGTGCCCGGCTGCCCGCCGCGGCCGGAGGCACTGCTGCAGGGCATCCTCAAGCTCCAGGAGAAGATCGCCGGCGAGGACATGACGAGCCGGTACGAGGAGCCGTCGGCCGCGGCCCTGACCCGCGGCCTGGTGACGCCGCCGTGAGCGCTGACGCCCTCGACGCGCTGACCGGCGCGGGGATCGCCGCGAAGCAGGCCGACAGCTTCGGCCCGGTGGCGATCGACGTACCGGCGGAGTCGTGGGTCGCCGCGCACGAGATACTGCGGGAAGCCGTCGGGCTGACGTTCTTCGACTTCCTGACCGCGAGCGACGAGCTCACCGACGGGTTCCGGGTGGTGTCGCACCTCGCCGACTTCTGGGGTGGCTCGCATGTCGAGCACGTGTTGGTGCGCACCCTGGTCCCGCGGGAGAACCCCTCGCTGCCGAGCCTGTCCGACGTGTACGCCGGGGCCAACTGGCACGAGCGCGAGACGCACGAGATGTTCGGCATCACTTTCGAGAACCACCCGAACCTCATCCCACTGCTGCTCCCTGACGGCTTCGAAGGCAACCCACTCCGCAAGGAGTTCATCCTCGCGTCCCGGGTCGCCAAGCCCTGGCCCGGCGCGAAAGAGCCGGGCGAGTCGGACCAGGCTCCCGCTCACGGCGCGCCCAGCCGGCGGCGCACGCTGCCGCCTGGCGTGCCGGATCCGGACACCTGGGGTCCGCGGCCGCCCGGCGCAGCCGACCCGGACCCGTTGGCGCCTGCTCAGGCGGCGTCCACCCCGGCCCGTCCCCGCCGAGCCGGTGCTGAACGCCGTACCCGCAAACAAGCCGAAGCGCCGCCGGCCGAGCCCCAGGCGCCTGCTGAGCCAGCGCCCACCGACCAGCAGCCGCCGGTGGACCCGCCTTCGTGATCCCGACGGCACCGGGGCTGGCCCGCCCGTACTCTCGAACGTCCGTGAGTTCGCCTTCGCGAGAACCTGTGGTCGCCGGCTGCACGTTTCTTTCCGATGATCGGGATGAGCTCAGGCGTGCGGAGGGGTGTAGTAGAAGACCTCTTCGCGGGTGACCTGGCCGTTTGTGACGGTGCAGAGGGAACCCCGCGCCGTACGACGGGGCGTGATCGATGGAGTACCAGCCTTCGCCCTCAACGTTGGTTGAGGTCAAGCCGGAGTCGGTAGGGTGCGGTCATGGTCGAGTTCGTGGTGCGGGTGGTCGGCGTGATCGTCGCCTTCCTGGTGGCGCCCTTGCTGGTCGGTCAGGCCGAGCACAAGGTGATGGCCCACATGCAGTCGCGACTCGGCCCGATGTACGCCGGGGCGTTCCACGGCTGGGCGCAGCTCGTCGCGGACGGCGTGAAGTTCGTGCAGAAGGAGAGCGTGGTCCCGGCCGCCGCGGACCGGCGGGTGTTCGAGTGGGCCCCCATCGTCGCGATCCTGCCGTACCTGGCCGCGATCGCCGCGATCCCGCTGGCGCCGGGCATCGTCGGTGCGGACCTGGACTCCGGTCTGTTCTTCGTGCTCGCGGTGATGAGCATCGGCGTTCTCGGCTCGCTGATGGCGGGCTGGGGCAGCGGCAACAAGTACAGCCTGCTCGGCGGGCTCCGGGTCGCCGCCCAGTTGATGAGCTACGAGCTCCCGTTCGTGCTGTCGGCGGCGAGTGTCGCGGTCGCGGCCGGGACGCTGAGCCTGACCGGGATCGCCGAGGCGTGGAACCCGTGGTGGTTGCTCTGGCAGCTGCCCGGGCTGGTGGTGTTCTTCATCGCCGGACTCGCCGAGCTCCAGCGGCCGCCGTTCGACATGCCGGTCGCGGACTCCGAGGTGATCTTCGGGCCCTACACCGAGTACACCGGTCTCCGGTTCGCCATGTTCCTGCTCGCCGAGTACGCCGGCATCGTCGTCCTCGCCGGACTCACGTCGGTCCTGTTCCTCGGCGGCTGGAGCGGCCCCGGGCCGGACTCCATCGGGTGGATCTGGTCCATCCTGAAGATCGCGTTCGTGTCCCTGGTCGTGATCTGGGTCCGAGTCTCCTTCCCGAGGCTGCGCGCCGACCAACTCCAGAAGCTCGCCTGGCAGGCCCTCGTGCCGGTGGCGCTGCTCCAGCTCGCGCTCACCGGCATCGGGGTCACCGTCTTCCTCTAAGGAGTTGCCAGCGCTTCCGTGGGGGAGAGGCGGGAGGCTCGGATGGCTGGGTAGAGGCCGGCCAGGGCTCCGATGACAAGGGTGGCGCCTACCCCGCCGGCCAGGGACCACACAGGGATGACCGTGAGCCAGTTCTGGTACGAGGCGTAGGCGGCGCTGACCGCGGAGCCCAGGAGCGCGCCGCCTGCACCGCCCAGGGCGGACAGGAGGAGGGACTCGGTCAGGAACTGCGTGCGGATCTGGCCCCGGGTTGCTCCCAGGGAACGGCGCAGACCGATCTCGGCCCGGCGTTCCAGGACGGAGATGACCATGATGTTGGCGACTCCGACCCCGCCGACGAGCAGCGCGACCGCGCCCAGGCCGAGGAGCAGGCCGGTGAAGGCCTCACCCGCGGCCTGTTTGGCGGCGAGCGCGTCCGACGGGCGGGAGACGTCGACCTCGTTCGGCGCCTCCGGGTTGGCCGTCGCCCCGAGCACCGAACGGACCGCCTCCACCTGGGAGTCGTCCGAGCGGGTGTAGATCGTCGTCGGGTGCCCGTCGAAGTCCAGCGTGCTGTCCGCCGCGGGCCAGCCCATCAGCGCGGCGCTGTCCAGCTCCGGAGCCAGCGCTGCGGGCTCCAGGATCCCCAGCACCGTGAACCACCTGTCCCCGATCAGCACCTGCGTGTCCGGGCCGGCGCGAGTGATGCCGAGTCGCTCGGCGGCGCTCGCCCCGAGCACGGTCGCCGGGTAACGGCCGGTCGCCGCGTCGATCCACTTGCCGCTGCGGACCACGCCGCCGATCGTGTCCAGGAGGTTCGGCCGGGCGGCGTACGCGATGATGCCGTTGGTCTCGACGACCGGGATCTTGTCGCTCCGGTACACCGACGCGTCGTCGACCCGGCCGACCGCGGACTGCGCCCGCACCGGACCGATCCGGCCGACCATCGCCTCCGCGGTGAGCGGGAGCTGGGCCTCCTCGCCGGTCAGCCGGGTGCCCGGTGCGACCGTCAGCAGATTGGTGCCCAGGGCATCGAGTTGCCCGTCGAGCTCGGCCCGTGACGACGACGAGATGCCGACCACGGCGACCATCGCGGCGATCCCGATCGCGATCCCCAGCGCGGACAGGAACGCCCGCATCGGGCGGGTCCGCAACCCGATCGCCCCGACCCGGACCACGTCGCGCGGCCACAACTTCGCCGGCTTCGGCTCGGCGTTCGCGCGGGATCCACTCATGCGTACACCTCCTCGAGGATCCGGCCGTCGCGCATCCGGACCTGCCGCGGCAGCGACGCCGCGATGTCCCGGTCGTGCGTGATGATGACGACCGTCGTACCGCTCGCGTGCAGGTCGCGCAGCAACTGCATCACCCCCGCGCCGGACGCCGAATCCAGCGCCCCGGTCGGCTCATCGGCCAGCAGTACGGCGGGCTCGCCCGCGACCGCCCGTGCCACGGCGACCCGCTGCCGCTCGCCACCGGACAGTTCATGCGGTTCGTGGTCCATGCGGTGTTCGAGGCCGACCCGCTCCAGCGCGGCCGCCGCCCGCTTGCGCCGTACCGACGGCCGCAGACCGGAGTACAGGAGGCCGTCGGCCACGTTGTCCAGCGCCCGTACGCCGGCCGCCAGGTGGAACTGCTGGAACACGAAGCCGATCCGGGTCGCCCGCAGCGCGGACAGACCCGAGTCGGACAGCCGCGCGACGTCGTACCGGTCGATCCGGACCGTGCCGGACGTCGGCCGGTCCAGGGTGCCGAGGACGTTGAGCATCGTCGACTTGCCCGAGCCCGACGGCCCGACGATCGCGACCAGTTCGCCGCGGTCGATCCGCAGGCTCACGCCGCCGAGGGCGGTGACGCCGCCCGGGTAGACCTTCGTCACCTCGGTCAGTTCGATCACTTCGGGATCCCCACCTCGGTGCCCGGCTTGATCCCGGCGCCGCTGATCTCGACCTGGCCGCCGGCGAACAGTCCGGTCTTCACCGGCACGTAGCGCGACGCCGTACCGTCGGAGACCTCGACGCCGAACCCGCCCTCGCGCAGAGCGACCAGGGCGGCCACCGGGACGGTCAGTACGTTCTTCCGCTCGGACGCGGTGAAGGTGACGTCGACCGAGGCCAGCGACCACGCAGCCACCGCCTTCTGGTTGTCGATCGCGACGATGACCTCGACCTTGGTCTCCGGGTCGTTGTCCGGGCTCTCGGCCGGGATGATCACCGTCGACACCTTCTCCACCCGGCCCGGCACGGTGGCGCCGTCCGGGAGGGTGACGTCGACCTTCGCGTTCGGCTTCGCGAGCCGCTGGTCGGCGGCGTCCAGCTGGACCGTGACCGCCTTCGTCGTACCCGTGTAGGTGAGGACGTTCTGGTTCGGCCCGATCGGTGCGCCCTCCTGCGCCTCCACGCTCTCCACCCGGATGTGACCCGGTGCGAACAGCACACTGCCGAGCTCGACGGCCCCTGTCTCGTCCTGGCCCAGGTCCTCCTGCCACTCCTGGACCGCCTCGGCCGTGGCCTCGGTGAACTCGTCGTCGACGGTGAATCCGGTGTAGCCCATCGCACTGAGGTTCTGCTCGAGCTGCAGGACGTCCGTACCTTCACTGCCGTCGGAGAGCCTCCGGTAGGCCGGAAGAGTGCCGTACATCAGCGTGGTCGGCTTGTTGTCCACGCTGTACACCGTGTGGCCGCGCCGGAACTCCTGTCCGCTGTCGGGGACGCCGGTGATCGTCCCGGCCGCGCGGTTGACGGCGGCGGACGTCGTACCGAAGCCGAGCTCGCCGTCCGCGCTCTCGGTGTCCTTGAGCGTCTGCTGTGTGACCTCGGCGGTGTTGACGGGTACCGCGGCGGCGGTCTGGTCTGCTGCCTGGCTGGTGTCGCCCCGGTTCACCAGGAACGCGCTCGCGGCGCCTCCGGCGGCCAGGACGACCACGGCGGTCAGTGTCGGCGCATCACTTCTGCTTTCCGGCCATGATCGGCTGGCAGGTCTCCTGCGCCTGCTGGAAGTCCGGGTCGTCAGCGACCCCCGGGCCGATCATGATGCCGCGCTGGCCCGGCTTGGGGTCCGGGAACTTCTCCACGCCGTTCTCCCGCATGCACTCGGCGAACTTCCGGCCGTTCTCCTCCTGCTGCGGGTTCGGCCCGCCCTCGCCCTGCGGGTTGAACTCCTTGCAGGCGTCCATCGCCTGCTGCACCTTCTCCCGGGTGACGCCCGAGTTGCGGTCGAACTTGAGCATCGGACCCTTGCCGGGCTCCGGGTCTGGCACGTCGAGGCCCTGCTCCCGCAGACACTGGGTGAACTTGATCGCCTTCTCGTCCCGGCTCAGGCCGTCCGGCGCGCTGGTGGGTGCGGTTGCCTGCGCCTGCGCCCCGGTGCCCGACGCGACCTGCGCGTCGGGCACCTCCGAGGCGCAGCCGGTCAGCAGTGCGGCGGTCGCCAGCAGTGCCGCGGCCAGAGTGGTCTTGCGCATCACATCTCCTTGGGTCGGTTCTGGCGCCAAGCCTTGGCCGCGAGCCGTTTCCGCACCGTTTCCGAGGGCGATAACACGCAGGAAACACGCGCATCGGGGATCATGGAGTGCGTGCGAGTGCTTGTGGTCGAGGACGAACCGTTGCTGGCGGCAGCGATCGCGGAGTGGTTGCGGGACGAGTCCCACGCGGTCGACGTCACCGGCGACGGCGGTACCGCGCTCGAGCGTTTGGCGGTGCACGAGTACGACGTACTCGTGCTGGACCGTGACATCCCCGTCGTCCACGGCGACGAAGTGTGCCGTCGACTGGTGGAGTCCGGGTCGGACACCCGGGTGCTGATGCTGACCGCCGCGGCCGCGGTGACCGACCGGGTCTTCGGGCTCGGGCTGGGCGCGGACGACTACCTGACCAAGCCGTTCGCGTTCGCCGAGCTGGCTGCGCGGGTGCTGGCCCTGGGGCGCCGGAGCCGTCCAGCGGATCCGCCGGTACTGCGCCGGGCCGGGGTGACCCTGGATCCGGCCCGGCACGAGGTGTTCCGGGACGGGCGGTACGTACCGCTGTCGAAGAAGGAGTTCGCCGTCCTGGCCGAACTGCTGCGAGCCGACGGTGCGACCGTCTCGGCCGAACAACTGCTGGAGAAGGCATGGGACGAACACGTGGATCCGTTCACCGGGGCGGTGCGGCTGACCATCCTCAAGCTGCGGCGGAAGCTGGGGGAGCCGGGGCTGGTGGAGACCGTCACCGGGGTCGGCTACCGCATCCCGTGACACTGACACCGCGGCGGCTGACGCTGCGGGGGCGGCTGACCTTGATCTACGGCGGGTTGTTCATGGTGGCCGGCGTCCTGCTGCTGGGGCTGACGTACGTGCTGTTCGACAACAACCTCGGGACCGGGCATCGCGTGCTCGTGCAGGGCACGTACGTCAACACCCCCAGGCCCGGGGTGACCCCGACACCGAGGCCGCCGAATCAGCTCTTCGTGCTGAACAAGGACGGCGACGTGCTGACCGGACCGGCCGCCGACGAGGCCATCCAGAAGCAGCGGGAGCAGGTACGGCAGGCGGCGGTCAAGTCCTTGCTCACCCAGGGCAGCATCGCCCTGCTCGTCGTCGGCGGCCTGGCGGCGGGTTTCGGCTGGCTGGTCGCCGGGCGCGTGCTGGCGCCGCTGCACCGGGTCACCGACACCGCCCGGCGGATCGCCGCGTCACCGGCGGCGCTGCACGAGCGGATCGCCCTGCGGGGCCCTGACGACGAGGTGAAGAACCTCGCGGACGCCTTCGACACCATGGTCGAGCGGCTCGACCATTCGTTCGACGGCCAGCGCCGGTTCGTCGCCAACGCCTCCCACGAGTTGCGTACGCCGCTCACGCTCGGCCGGGCCCTGGTCGAGGTCGCGATGCACCGCCGCACGGCGTCCGCGGACGTGAAGGAACTCGGCGAGAGCCTGCTCACGATCAACGCCCGCCACGAGCAACTCATCGACGGCCTGCTCATCCTCGCCGACTCCGAGAAGCAACTCACCACCGTCTACCCGGTCAACCTCGGCGACATCGTCGACCACGTCGCCGGCCAACTCGCCGCCGAAGCGTCGACCGCCGGCGTCGAGATCATCCGCGGGCCTGGCGACGCACCCACCCGGGGCGACGCGTTGCTGCTCGAACGCCTCGTCCACAACCTGGTCGAGAACGGCATCCGCCACAACCTGCCCGCCGGTGACCGCTGGGTCCGCGTCGTCAGCAAGACCGTCGGCGACCACGTCGAGGTCGTCGTCACCAACACCGGCCCCGACATCCCGCCGTACGAGGTCGAGGCGCTCTTCAAGCCCTTCTACCGCCTGGGCGCCGAACGCCTCGTCGGCGGCAAGGGCGCCGGCCTCGGCCTCTCCATCGTCCGCTCGGTCGCCGAAGCCCACGCCGGCACGGTCGCCGCCGTCCCCCGCCCCGGCGGCGGCCTGGAAATCGCCGTGACCC
>NZ_SMKR01000051.1 GCF_004348725.1 Kribbella turkmenica | reverse complement strand
CCTCGACTGGGTCCGGGAACGGCTGGGTTAGTCACGCTGCACCAGGCCGGACGCACGACGAAGGCGGCTCCCACGAGTGAGAGCCGCCCTCGTCCGGGTCCGCTAGCTGTCCACCCGGACGATTGTCGAGCCTGAGCCGTCGGCGCCGTCGGAGTACTGCAGGCGGCCCAGGTACCTCGTGCCGGCGGTCAGGCCGGCCCAGGAGGCGGTCACGTTCGTCTGTGCGGCCACCTGGACGGACTGGCTGGCCGGGGTGACCGTGAGGTTGCCCTCCGCGTTGAGCAGCTCCCAGTGGTTGAGCTTCACCGCCTGCTCGTCGGCTCCGGCGAACAGGTCGACGTACACGTCGTACGACCCGCCGGCCGGCGCCGGGAGGTTCACCTCCTCCTCGGCCGATCCGCCGGCACTGCTGCCGAGCAGAGTCGTCGTACCGCTGCGGTAGACGAAGACGTCGATGTCGGTGCCCGCCGGGTAGTCCGCGTCGAACGTGGAGAACCGGGCGTGCTTGGTGCCGGCCGGGACGTTCACGGTGAACTTGGCCACGTGGTCGTTGACCGCCGGGTTGGTGGTCGGGAACGACACCCCGCCCGGGTTCTTCAGCGCGGCCTCTGCCACGGTGGCGGCTGTCAGGCCGACCGCGGTCGTGTTCAGCGTGCCGGTGTACCCGGCCGTGATCGGCACCTGCAGCGACCCGGCGGTCCCGGTGCCGCTGACCTGCACCGGCGCCTTCACGGTCAGCGGCTTGATCGCCACCGTGCTGGTCACCGCGTGCTTCGACGACTTCCACGTCAGCTTGCCGAACGTGTACTGCTCCAGCGGCGCGCCGGTGTTCTCGACCGTCACCTTGTACGTCGCCGTCCGGCCCGGCAGCGTGACCAGGATCCGCGGTGACACCGTCACCTCGAAGCCCTTCAGCCCCTCGACCTTCGGAAAGTAGACCTCCGGCAGCTTGCCGACGTTGCGGACGGTCCGGGTGACGGTCTGCTTGCCGGCCAGGTCGCCGACCGCGATGGTCGGGTAGTTCAGGTCACTCGGGTCGATCTTGCCGTTGGCACACAGCCCGTGGGTCGCCGGCACCTGCCCGGAACCGCAGACGAACTTGGTCCAGTCCTCGTACGACGAGTCGTAGACCAGCCCCGGGTCCATCGCCTTCTTCGGCTGGACGAGGCCCGAGCCGTAGCCGAACGGGGTGCCCGGCGAGCCGGAGTCGTTCTGGATCGGCTTGCCGCTGGTGTCCTTGTCGGTGCCGGTGGTGAGCAGGGCGGACTTGATCGCCATCGGCGACCAGGTCGGGTGCTTGCCCTTCAGCACGGCCGCTGCGCCGGCGATGTGCGGCGAGGCCATCGACGTGCCGCTCATGAACGCGTACTCGCCGCCGGCCGCGCTGAACGCGGTGGTCGCGGCCAGGACGTTCGTGCCCGGCGCCATCACGTCCGGCTTGAGCAGGTCGCCATTGCCCGCGAGCGCCGGACCGCGGCTGGACGAGCTCGCGACCTTCGGTGCGGTCACCCGGACCGGCGTACCGGCGCTGATCGTGGCGGTCGGGTTCGCGGTGCCGCCGACGTACGCCTTGATCTCCGGCGCGGCCACGTGGTCGAGGTGCACGGTCGGAACCGAGTGCAGATCGGCGTCCAGCGTGCCGGCGGTGATGTTGACCAGGATCATGCCGACGCCGCCGGCGTTCTTGACCTGCAGGCTCTTCTCGACGCGGGCGTTGCCGCCGCGGTCGCAGACGACGATCTTGCCGGCCACCTTGGCCGGGTCGAGGGTGCCCGGCATGCACAGCAGCAGGTTGGCCGGGTTCGCGCCCGCGAGGCCGGCGTCCTTGGCCAGCACGACCGGCGTGCTCGGCAGGCCCGAGCCGATCCCGGCGCCGGTGTAGGCCTCGCCGTTGCCCAGCGTCACCGTGGTCTGGATGTCGCGGTCATGGGTGCCGTTGGCAACCGTCGTCACCCACGGGTAGTTCTTGCCGACCGTGCTCGCTTCGGGGCCGGTGTTGCCGGCGCTGGTGGCCACGAACACGCCCGCGCGGGCCGCGCGCAGGAAGGCGAGGCCGGTGGCGTTCACGAACGTCGAGCCGGAGCCGGAGATCGAGTAGTTCAGCACGTCGACGCCGTCGGCGACCGCGGCGTCGATACCGGCCACGATGTCCGCGTCGGTGCCGCTGCCGCCGCCGCTCTGGTCGACCGCCCACAGCACCTTGTAGATCGCCAGCCGGGCGTGCGGGGCGATGCCCGAGCCCTTGCCGTAGTCACGGCCCATGACGCTCATCTCGACGCCGTGGTTGCCGCCGGCGGTGCTGGCGGTGTGGGTGCCGTGGCCGCCGTAGTCGCGCGGCGACTTGTACTCCTCCGGGATCGGCCGGGTGCCGATGCCCTTGTCGAAGTACCGGGCACCGATCACCTTGTTGTTGCAGGCGACGGGCGCCTCCTCGCCGGCTTGGCAGGTGCCCTTCCACTTCTTCGCGACGATGGCGTCCGACGTCTTCGACGTCTTGATCGGGGCGAAGCTGGCCCGCTCCGGCACGAAACCGGAGTCGAGCACGCCGATGATGACGCCGTCGCCGGCCTTGTCGACGCCGCCCGCCTGCTGCCAGGCGCCGCCCTTTCCGGACAGGCCGAGGAACCGCGGGGTGTCCACGGTGTCCTGGTGCTGCAGCTCGCTCGGCTCCACGCTCTTCACGCCGGACGACTTGGCCAGCTTGACCGCCTCGTCGTGGGACATCTGTGCGGCGAAACCGGCGTACGTGTAGCTGTAGTCGTAGAGCTTCTTCACGGCCGGCGCCTTGGCCAGGACCTCCTGGCGCTCACGGGCCAGGTGCTGCACGTAGCCGACGACCTGACCGGCGCTCTTGAGCAACTTCCCCCCGGGAGCGACCCGGGTGGCGGGCAGGCCGGGGATGTCACCTCCGTACTCCGCCACCGGGGCGTCGTCGAGCTCGACGATGTAGGAGCCGGTCGACGACTCCTTGACCTGCGGATCGGCGACTGCGGGTGTTTCCTCGGCCTGGAGCGCGTCCGCGGCCCGGGCCGCGAGCGGTAGGCCGGCCAGCGACGCGACGAGCGCGGTGGCGACGATGATCGGAGTGCGGCGGGACACGAAGTTCCTCCAGGGCTTGGACGGCGCGATGGTGGAGCATGGCTCGCTGGACCGGTGACGACCGCACACACCACCCCCCAGCGGTGATCAGCGTCACGCGGGCCCGAGTATGCCGGTGGCGGGCACCGATGTCACGCTCGGCACCGCAGGTGTCAGCTGACAGCAAGGGAAAACCCGATGCCCGACCTGAGCGAGTCCATCACCGTGTCCGCGCCGGCGACGTCGGTCTACGGCCTGGTCAGCGACCTGCCCCGGATGGGCGAGTGGAGTCCCGAGTGCACCCGCGTCACCTGGTCGCCCCGTACGCCGGGCCCGGCCGCCGGTGCGCGGTTCGTCGGCCACAACCGGGTGGGCGCCATCCGCTGGTTCACCTTCGGCCGCGTGGTCGACGCCGTACCGGGCGAGCGCTTCAGCTTCTCCATCAACTTCGGGCCGGTGCCGATCTCACTGTGGACCTACGACTTCGCCAGTCTGGACGCCGGCTGCTGCCAGGTCACCGAGTCCTGGACCGACCACCGCCCAGCCGCCCTCCGCGCCCTCTTCCGCCCACTCTTCGGCGACCGCACCCGCCGCAACGACCGAGGGATCAAGGTCACGCTGGAGCGCCTGAAGGCCGCTGCCGAAGCTTCCGGCGGGCGATGACACCGACGATCACGAGCAGCACGACCGCGGCACCGGCGTAGGTGACGACCTGGACCCAGCGGGGGCTCTGCGAGCCGTCGTGCTCGGCCCCGCCCTCGACTCCTGTGGTCCGCACCGTGACGGTCATCGCTCCGCCGTCGTGGGCGAAGACCGCCGTACGGCCGGTTGTGGTGGACGTCGTACAGGGCACCGCGTGGCTCGCGTCGGGGCTGTGCGCCGAACAGGCCACCGAACTGACGTCGGCCGGCGTGGTCACGCGGATCTGGTCGACCGGGACTCTCAGGTCGGACCGTTCGGTCATCCGGCGGGGGTCGGGCCAGTTGAGTTCGTAGCCGCCGGGTACCTCGTCGAGGGCGCCGTGGACGCGGTACTTGAGGATGAAGGTCGTCTCACGCCGCCCGCCCGGCAGGTAGGGCAGGGGCTCGCCGAGCTGGATCCGCAGGTCGGACAGCCGGGTGTCCCAGCCGTCGATCCCGGTGCTCGTGAGCGGCCGCTGGTTCGGGTCCAGTTCTTTGGTCCGCAGCGGGACCGGGTTGCCGTCCGGGTCGGTGGCGGTGATGTCGGACACCTCCCAGACCCGGTCCGTCCCGCGGTCGCCGACCGAGGCGTCGAGCCGGGCGTCGTCCGGCCGCCGGAGCTGGACGACCCGGTCGAGTGGGCGCCCGGACTCGCCGCAGTCGTAGTCGATCGTCTCGGTGACGTCCAGGCCGCCGTCGGGGCGGACGTCGTACTGCGCCGTGACGCGGGTCACGGCCACGCTGCCGGGGTAGAACTGCGGCGTCTGCCCCACCACGATGACGAGGACCGCGGCCACGACGATGCCGAGGAACACCAGGGCGAGGATCCGGTTCACGGCGCCGTCGGTCATGATCGGAGTGTCGCCGACGGTGGGTTCAGGCGGGCTCCCGGTTTGGCCGGGGGCCGGACTTGTTGGTAATCTGGCTCTTCGCGCCCCCACGGGTGATGCTCAGCCGTGCGCGCGACAACCTTCCTGTACTGACCGCATACTCCTGATCGAGGCTCTGCTCCGTGGCGAACATCAAGTCCCAGATCAAGCGCAACCGCCAGAACGAGGCTGCGCGACTTCGCAACAAGTCGGTGAAGTCGACCCTCAAGACGGCTGTTCGTCGCTTCCGCGAGGCCGCCGACTCCGGCGACGCCGCGAAGGCGCAGGAGCACGCCCGCGTGGCCGGCCGCCTGCTCGACAAGGCCGCCAGCAAGGGCGTCATCCACGCCAACCAGGCCGCCAACCGGAAGTCGTCCATCTTCAAGAAGGCCGCTTCCCTCTGACGCAGCTCTGACGATCGGCCGTCCACCCGGACCGGCCGATCGTTGTGTCCCCTGAACCCAGCCGGTCGTCCGGCTGGGTTCCTTGTGTCCGGGGCGGGGTTGCTACGGCTACCGGCGGCCGTGGGCGCGGCTGACGGTGATGACCATCCGCTCGAGGGCGTAGCCGGCGTCTCCGGACGCGCCCTTCACGTCGGCGTCGGCCTGGGCCACCGCCTTGATCGCGGTCGCCAATCCACCCGGCGTCCAGCCGCGAGCCTGCTGCTTGAGCTGCTTCAGCTTCCACGGCGGTACGCCGACCTCCCGGGCCAGATCCGCCTCGCGCAGACCGCCGGGCGCGCTGGAGAACTTCGCGAGCCCCCGCAGACCGCCCGCCATCGCACTCGTCATCAGCACCGGCGCGACGCCACAGTCGAGTGCCCACCGCAACTGCTCGAGAGCCGGCTCCGTCCGCCCCGCGATCGCCGCGTCCGCGACCGCGAAACTGGTCACCTCGGCG
The DNA here is from genome assembly GCF_004348725.1 of Kribbella turkmenica. Taxonomy (GTDB): domain Bacteria; phylum Actinomycetota; class Actinomycetes; order Propionibacteriales; family Kribbellaceae; genus Kribbella; species Kribbella turkmenica. Next base: position 36,327 of record NZ_SMKR01000051.1, on the reverse strand, counting down.
CGACCGCCGAAGTACTGACCGATCAGCTCCGTGGTGACCGGCTGACCGCCCGAGTCCGACACCAGCTGCGAACACGCGCCCGCCAGGGCCCGGAGGTCATGACCGACCGCGTCCACCAGCGCGGACGCCGCCCGCTCGTCCACGCTGCCGCCGTGCAACCGGATCTCCCCGGCCACGAACTGCGGCAGCTCCCACGCCTTCGGCGCGGTCGCGACGACCTCGGTGACGGATGCCTTCCGCAACTTGTCGAGGACCGCCTTGCCCTTCTGGCCACCGGAGTGCACGAGCACCACCAGGACGTCCTCCGACGTCGCGCCGGCGTACTCGATCAGGTGCGGGGCCATCTCGGACGGGAGGTTCTCGAGCGCCCGCAGGACCAGCACCCGCTCCGACGCGAACAACGACGGGCCGGTCAGCTCCGCTAACACCCCGACGTCCAGCCCGACCGCGTCCAGCTCGGTCACCTCGACCTCGGCGCTGCCCTTGGACACCGCCGCGATCGCTGACCGGACGGCCCGGTCCGCAAGGAACCCCTCGGACCCCGTCACCAGCAACACGTCGCCGAGTTTCGGCGCAGCACCCCTACGACCAGCCACCCCGCCAGCCTCCCACACCCCACCGACACTCGGTTACTCCACCCGCAGGTCCGACATGAGCTCTGCCGGCCAAGACCACCCTCGCCCGCGCCGCCCGCCCGAACCCGACCTCGAGGGCGACAACTGACGGGGCGGTGACCATCCTCTGAGGGTCTTGAACAGGTAATAACCTGGTCAACGCCCCCAGATCCTGTCCACGGTTCCGGCTGGTCGCGCTCGCACTACGCGACCCGCAAGCCCGGATACCCATTGGAAGGGAGGCCTGGTCGGGGGCGAGGATGAGTGCATGGCCAAAGCCGTGCAGCCTGTCGACGCTCTCATCGTCGTCGACGTGCAGACCGCCTTCGTCTCGGGCGAGAACCCCGCACCCGACGCGATCCGCCTGCTCGACCACGTGAGCGACTTGCTCGACCGGGCGCGACAGGCAGGCGCGGTCGTCGTCCATCTGCAGAACGACGGGGCGCCAGGCGCCGACGACGAGCCGGGCACCCACGGCTGGGAGCTGTACCTGCCGACCGAGCCGGGACCCACCGAGCACGTGATCCGCAAACCCAGGGACGACGGGTTCGACGGCACGTCGCTCGGCGGAGTCCTCGTCGGGGCCGGTGTCCGGTCGGTGGCGATCTGCGGTCTGATGTCGGAGATGTGCGTGCAGGCCACCGCCAGAACGGCGCTGGCCCGCGGTTACCGCGTCGTTGTCCCACACGACGCGCACGCCACGTACGACGCCCCCGCAGTCCCCGGCGTCAGCGACGCCGTCCCGGCCCACGTGGTCTCTCGAGTCGCCGCCTGGGCCCTCGGCGATCGGGCAGAGAACACCGTCCCGGCGGCCGCCGTGACCTTCACCCGCAGGTCATCGTGAGATCGCCTGCTGGTTCGTGGTGATACTCAGCCGATCGCCCGAGTTGGTGATCGACAGGGCGCCCGTGGTGCTCGTGGTGACGGTCCGGGTGGACTGGTGGGACAGGAGCTCGAGGGTCCTCGGTGCTGGATGACCGTAGTCATTGTCACGGCCGGCGGAGATGACGGCCAGGCGGGCGCCGGTCGCGGCGATGAAGGCAGGGTCCTGCTGGGCCGAGCCGTGGTGCGGGACCTTGAGGACGTCGGCGCGAAGATCGACGCCGGTGGCCAGGATGGCGCGCTGGGACTCGGGCTCGAGGTCGCCGGTGAGCAGGATCCGGAGGCCGGAGGCTTCGGCCATCAGGGTGATGCTCGCGTTGTTCTCCGGGGATCCCTCGCCGGTCGACGGTGCGCCCGATCTGCCGTCCGGGGGCAACGCGGGGACGCGCGCGGGCCAGAGGTTCGTCCACCGGAGCGACCCGACCTCCCGTCTTTCTCGATAGGTCACCGTGCGCAGGGCGATCCCGTGGTGCGCTGCGAGATCAGCGACTCGGTCGTACTCGGCCGGCGGCGAGAAGTACGGCGTCACCTCGATCTCGCCGACCTTCCGATTCTCGAGTACGCCGGCCAACCCGCCCACGTGATCGGCGTGGAAGTGACTGAGCACCAGGACCGGGATGTACTCGACACCGAGGTCACGCAGACACCGATCCATCGCCGCAGGGTCCGGACCGGTGTCGACGACGACAGCCGCGGTGTCGCCGGCTCGCAGGACCAACCCGTCTCCCTGACCGACGTCGCACATGACGAAGAGCCAGTCGTCGGGCGGCCAGCCGATCGAACCGACCGGACGCAGGATGACGACAGCCAGCAGGACGACCGCGAGCACCATGGCGATCGGGCGCGCGAGGATGCGGTGCAGGCCGAACACCAAGGCGATGAGAGCACGGTCAGCAAGGTCACCCCGACGGCGGTAGCCGGCCAGGCGTTCGCGGCGCCCGGCAGGTCGGCGCCTTCGCGGGCTATCAGAATGATCCAGCGAGCGGGCCAGCCTGCTGCCCAGCCGATGAGTTGAGCTGCCTCGGTGCTGATGAGAGCCACGCCGGCCGCGGCGAATCCGAGAATGGTCGCCGGCCCCACGGCCGGTCCCGCCAACAGGTTCGCGCCAACGGCAACCAATGACACCTCGCCGGACAACCAGGCGACGACCGGCGTACAGGCGAGCTGGGCGGCGAGCGGACAGGAGATCGCGTCGGCCAGCCACGTCGGCATCCACTGCGCGAGCGCATCACGCCAGCCGGGGCCGAGGACGACGATGCCTGCGGTCGCGAGCACCGACAACGCGAACCCGGCCGACCTCGCGAGCGACGTGTCGAGCAGCAGCAGCGCGATCACCGCGAACGACAGGCTGCGGACTGCGCGACGCCGGGAGCCCCCGCCTGTCATCGCGGCCAGCGCGATCAGACCCATCGCGGCCGCACGGAGAACACTGGGCTGCGGTCTGGCGAGGACGACGAACACGACGACCGTCATCAGACCGACCGCGGTCAGTCCGCGAGCTCGTACGCCGATCAGTCGGGCGAACGGAAGGATGAACGCGAGCAACAGGGTCAGATTGGTGCCGGACACAGCTGAGAGATGCGTCAGGCCCGTTGTCCGGAAGTCCTCGGTGAGATCGCCGGGCAGGCCGGACTCGTCGCCCATCACCAGCGCAGGGACCAGGCCGCGTACGTCGTCCGGCTGGTCCGCGACGGATTCGCGGAGTCCCTCGCGGACTTGCTCGGCAGCGCGCAGCCACCAGGGTGGCCGTTCCGCATTCCTCGGCGCCGAACGGATCGAGAGCATCGCGGCCACGTCGGATCCCCGTTCGACCGCCTCGAGCCGGCCGTTCGCATCGACGCGCTGCCCGAAGCCCACTTGTTGCCAGTGCGTCGAGCCGATGACCAGCACCGGCGTCCGCACCCGGGTGGTGGTCCCCCGTGCCCGGACCTCCTCGATGGTTGCCTTCAGCACCACGTACGGCGGCCGCCGGCCGCCTGGGCTGCGTCGCACCGATGGATCGCTGTCGACCTTCAGTTTCACGCCCACCGAGGCGCTGTCGGCCGCCAACCCCACGACCGGGCCGGCTTGGAGCCCCTTGACCTGCAGTGCAGCCGCCACGCCCATCCCCGCGACCACAGCCAGCACGCCGACCACGGCCCACCCGGCCTGCCGGACAGCACGTCGCAGGAACAGAGCCAGCGCACCAGCCAAGGTAAGGGCGACGGCTGCGGTCAGGAAACCGATGAGAGGGGGTCGGGCCATCAGGACGACCGAGGTCAGCCAGGCGATGGCGGCCGGAACCAGGAGGCGGGCGTCCAGTGGTTCGCGGGGGTTGGTGGACTCGTCAGATGCGGACATGGGATTTCAGGGAGTCGAACTTCTTGGGGCCTACGCCGGAGACCTCCTGGAGTTGGTCGATCGTGGTGAACGGGCCGTTCTGGGTGCGGTAGTCGAGAATGCGTTGCGCCAGGACGGGGCCGACACCGGGGAGTGCCTCGAGTTGGTCGAGCGTGGCGGTGTTGAGGTTGACCGGGGTGCTGGCCGGGCTAGCGGGGTTGGCGGTCGCACCCGGGCCACTCGTAGCGCCGCCTGGCGGTGGCGCGGGTCGGCCGACGATGATCTGCTCGCCGTCGGTGACCTGGCGGGCGAGGTTGAGGGTGGTGAGGTCGACACCGGGCAGCGCGCCGCCGGCAAGGCTGAGTACGTCGGCGATGCGAGAGCCGGTGGGTGCGTGGACGAGACCGGGACGGCGTACCTTGCCGGCGACGTGGACGACCACAGTGCCGGCAGACGGGCTCGGAGCACCAGGCGAAAGCTGTGTCGCTCCTGCCACCGGGGACCCCGTGGCGACGACGGACGGTGGACGCGCGTCGGGCAGTGTTTCGGGGCGGGCTCGGAAGACAGACCACGTCGCCCAGGCCAGGCCGACGGACAGTACGGCGGCCAGGACCACGACATGACGTGGTGACAGGGTCCAGCGGGCCTCACGTAGTCGCTCGGGCCGGACAGTTTCGGGGATCCATCCACCTCGCACCTCCTCATCACGCTCCTCCAGTTCTTCCTCGGTCTCGTCGTGCCGAGGTGGCCGCGGCGCAAGACGCGCCAGCGCACGCTCGCGCGCACCCGGGTCGGGCGCGGCGGCACGGCGAAAGACCTTCACGCCAGAGAAAGTACGAGTCCGCGGACCTCCCTGACGGGCGATTCGCAGCCTGTGGAAAACCCGGACCGGTGGAGTCAGTGCGGTGCGATCACCACGGCCAGGAGCCCGGGACCGACGTGCGCGCCGATGACCGCGCCGACCTCGCGGAGGACGATCTCCTCGGTCTGCGGGAGCCGGTCGGCGAGGTTGTCGGCCAGGGTCTGGGCCTTCTCCAGGTTCGCCAGGTGGTGGACGGCGACCTGGACGGGCATGTCGCCGGCTCGCTGGACGGCGATGTCGGCCAGCCGGGCGATGGCCCGGCTGGACGTGCGGACCTTCTCGAGCGGGACGATCCGGCCGCTGCTGATGGTCAGCAGCGGTTTGACGGCCAGCGCCGTCCCGAGGAGGGCCTGGGCGGCGCCGATGCGTCCGCCGCGGCGGAGGTACTCGAGGGTGTCGACGTAGAAGTACGCCGAGATCGGAGCCATCCGGACCCGGGCGGCGGCCTCGACGGCGGCCTGGTTCTCGCCCTTGGCGGCCGCCTCGGCCGCGGCCAGGACCGGGAACCCGAGTCCCATCGCGATCGAGCGGGAGTCGATCACCCGGACCGGGATCGGCGACTCCTTCGCGCCGATCATGGCGGACTCGACCGTGCCGGACATCTCGCCGGACAGATGGATGGACACGACCGACTCGGCCCCGGCCGCGGCACACGCGGCGTACGTGTCGGCGAACGTCTGGGGCGCCGGGCGACTGGTGGAGACAGGGGTGAAGGTCTTGAGCGCCTCCGCGACCGCGTCGGCCGAGGTGGCGCCGTCGTCGTACGACGTGCCGCCGATGACGACCTGCACCGGGACGACGGTCAGCGGGAGGCGGAGGACCTCGTGCCTGGACAGACCGGCCGTGGAGTCGGTGACGACGTGCACGCGGGCTGACATGCAGCGAGGTTACCGGACGGTTTTTGCCGGCGCGCGCTCTCCGACCCCAGGGGAGTTGTCGGCGCGCGGTGCCAGACTCCGGAGCATGAGGGAGACCGCCGCAGAGATCACCGAACTGCAGGCGCTCCTCGACGCGGCGTACCAGCGCTCGACGGAGCATCTGCGCAGCATCATCACGGGCCCGCGCCGGCTGGACGCCGACGCGCTGGTGCGGGTTCTGACCGGCATGTGCACGCTCAACGTGGCCACGGTCACCGCCCGCGGCGAGCCGCGGATCAGCGCCGTCGACGGGCACTTCATCCATGCCCGGTGGGTGTTCAGCACGGCTGGGACGGCGGCCAAGGCCCGGCACCTGCGGGCCAGACCGGCGACCAGCATCTCGTACGTCGACGGCGAGCGGATCGGCGTGTTCAGTCACGGCGACGTCGAGTTCCTGACCCCGGAGCACCCGGACTTCGAGGAGATCGAGGCCCACCTGACCAAGTACTACGGCAGCTCCCCGTCGAGCTGGGGGCCGGACATCGTGTACTGCCGTCAGCAACCGACCTGGATGGTCGGGTACGGCGACCAGAAGGCACTGCTCGCGGAGACGGAGAAGCAGACCGCGAAACGGAAGAAGTAGGGCACAAGGCAGCGAGGTGAAGGCCACCCCTCCGGAGCCTTCACCTCGCTCGGCTGACTTCCCTGTGAGTCAGCCTTCACCTGTTGCGCTGACCTCCCCTGTCGGTCAGCACTCACCTCCCGACGCCGGCTCCCCCTCGTTGCCGGCGCTTCACCGCTGCGCTGACTCCCCCTCGTCGTCAGCCGAGTTCAGTCCTCGCCGAGCCACTCCCCGTGCCGGTTCCGCGAAATACCGGTCTGACCGCGAGCTCGTCGAGGTCCCGGGAGGCCCCAGTGGCTGACCCCGCCGGCGGGTGACCAAACCCGCCGGCTTCCCCGTGTCAGCCGGACCGGCACTCGTCCCCTGTGTCGTGTGCTCGATCCAGTACTGGGACCCCGCCCCGGGTGTGGTGCCCTGACGGCGCACGGCACCCGGTTCAGGCAGGACAGATCCGCACGACGCAGCACTCCGGAGCTCTCGACAGCCGATCGGCGCCCCCACCGTCCGGCCGCCGGATGCCCTCCGCGTCGCCTCCCCAAGCTGGTCGGCAGTCCGGCGCAGCACCATGGCCTCATCACGGTTCACCGCCCATTCTCTGCCTGCGCGCCCGGTCTCGGACTCTGCTTCGTGGAACCTGTCCTACGGCTGTAATTCTTCGGCCGGCGGGCATGTCAGGACGAGGCAGATGTACCGGCAGTTACCCGGCAGCTTCAGCGGATGCGCGTCACGAAAGCGCGGTGAGTACGTCGTTCGCCAGCCGCTGAACGGCGGCCGCCGGGTCCGGCTCAGGCCATCCGGAGGCGACCGAAGCGGTCGCGCACGACTGCTGCAGCACCGCCCACGCGGTCGGCAGCATCGGCGGGTCCATCGACTCCTGCCACGCCATCAGCTGGCCGCAGAGGACATCGGCCTCCGCGGACTTCCCCAGGGCGTGCAGCACGGCGACCGCCTCAGGCAGTACTTCGAGCAGGTAGACGACTCGTCCCTCGAGGAGCAGCCGGTTGACCGCGTCCCGGATGCACACCTGGGCCTGCTCCGCGTCGCCGCCCTCACGGGCGAGTCGTGAGCGGTAGAGCATCACCAGGTAGTCGAAGTACCCCCGATGCCCGCGGATGTCGGCGTCGGCCTCGTCCAGGAGCGCTCGTGCCTCGTCGTACCGGCCGTCGTGGTACTCGACCATCGCCTGGCAGCCGGCGACCTTCGTACGCTCGGGATCGTCGGAGGCCTGGCTGTCCCGGGCGAGCGCGGCCCACCGCCGTGCCTCGGAGAGATTGCCCAACTCCAGGTCGACCCGGCTGAGTGCCATGTACGCGATCTCGTCCGGGTAGACGCCCGGATTGACCAGCGCGGCCTCCCAGGCGAGCAGCAGCTCCTTGGCTTCGGGCAGCCGGCCCCACCGCAGCAGGGCGAGCCCGCAGGTCGCCTGAACCGTCGCGGAGCGCTGCACGTCACCGTGCTTGCGCGCGTCGTTCACCAGGCCCGGGATCTCGGCCAGGCTCTGGATGTCCAGCAGGTGCGAACCGGACGACACCCAGCCGCCGCGGGCCACCAGACCCATCTCGGTCTCGCCGGGGATGAGCTGACGCGCTTCTTCGTAGTACCGCCGGGCACCGTGGACGTCGCCGGTCAGACTGGACAGACGTCCGGCGATGGCCAGGAGCCGTCCGCTGACCTCCTTGTCCGGGACGTTCTCCGCGCACACCGTCGCCCAGCGGATCCCGCTCTCGGCCACGCTCGCCTGGTACTGCCACGCGATCCGGAAGCCGAGCACGATCCGCGCGGCCACCTCCCACTGCCCCAGCTCGGCCGCACGCTCCAGAGCGACCTCGAACAGCGCCGAGTTCGCATGCGCGGCCCGGTACCGCCGGTCCCGGTCGGGCGACGACCACGCGCCTTCGAGGCCGGAGACGTACGTCGAGCACCACGCCACCGCGCGGTCGCGGAACTCGGTCAAATCATCGCCCTGCGACGACAGTCCGGCGTACGCGTGCTCCCGGATCGTCTCCAGCAGCTTGTAGCGAGCGCCGTACAACTGCTCGAACTCGTTGACCGGCTGCAGCAGCGACTTCTCCACCAGCTCGGCCAGCAGCATCGGTACGTCGGCCTGGTCGATCGGATCGCCGGTACACACGCCCGCGACCGCGTCCAGCGTGAACGGCGACCCGAGCACGGACGCCCGGTAGAGCAACTGCCGGGCGGCGTCGGACAGTGCGTCGACGCTCCACGCGATCGTGTCCGCGAGCGTGCGCTGGTGTGGGGCCCCGAACCTTCGCGGCCCGGACAGCAGCCGGAACCGGTCGTCGAGCGCCGCCAGGATCGTCTCCACCGACAACGACCCCGCCCGCGCCGCCGCCAGCTCCAGCGCGAGCGGCAATCCGTCGAGCCGCCGGCACAGCCGGGCGACCGTCGCAGCGTTCTCCTCGGTCAGGTGGAAGTCAGGACGGACGCGGGCGACCCGTCGGCAGAACATCTCCACCGCCGGACTCGCGGCGATCTCGTCGAAGTCCTTGTCGTTCGCCGGCAGACCCAGCACCGCCACCCGCCGGACCACCTCGTCGGGCAGGCCGAGCGGGATCCGCGACGTGACCAGTACGCCGACGCCCGGGAAGCTGCGGACCATTCGGTTGGCCACGGCCGCGACCCCGTCGAGCACGTGCTCGGCGTTGTCCTCGACGATGACCAGGTCACCCGGTTCGCGTCCGGACAGCACGTCGTCGAGGTCCGACGTACCCGGTGCGGTGCCGAAGGCGTCCAGGATGGCTGTGGATACGGCGGCATCGCGCTGGACGGTCGTGAGGTCGACGACCACGACGGTCGTGTCGACGCCGGAGAAGCGATCGGCCGCGGCCAGGGCGAGCTCGGTCTTGCCGACACCACCCGGGCCGACGAGGGTGACCAGCCGGTTCTGCCGGAGCAGTCCTTCCAGTTCGTGCAGCTCCTGCTCGCGACCGACCAGGCCGTCGGGAATCGGTCTCGTGCCTCGCCAGCGCAGTCCGGTCGGCGCGGGGGCGGCGACCGAGATGACCGGTCGCACCGTCCGGTGCCCGGCCGCGGCCAGGAAGCGCTCGGCGTCGCCATCGTGCAGGCCGAGGGCCTCACCGAGCAGCCGGACGGAGTCCTTCCGGGGGCGCGCGACCCGGCCGGCCTCGATCTCGCGGATGGATCGCACGCTCAGGCCGGCGCGGTCGGCGAGCTCCTCCTGCGAGAGGCCGGCCTGGACCCTCAGGTCGAGCAGGAGATCGGCGAAGCCCCGCCGTCCCTCAGCCCGGCCATCCGTGTCCGACAAAGCCCGTCACCCCTCTTGAGCCTCACGTTCCCGTCACAACATAGCGTGACTGGGCCGTCCGCGCCGGGGACGCCCGGTGAGCAAGATACGTCACACGTCACACCGCACGGTTGACGAGGGCAACAAGTTTACTTCGAATTTCCATTACCGAACCGGCAGAGAATTGATTCAAGCGGTTGCGCTAACCGTCGTCGGCTTCTTGTCGGCCGAGTACAGAGAAAGCACTCCGGTCCAGTCCTCGAGCCGGGCGCTGGTGTCGGCGCGGCCCGATTCGGCGTTCAGCAGGCTGCCGTCGCAGATGCCGCGGGTGGCGCGGATCAGGAGTTCGGTGCCAAGCCCCACCGACCGGGCCCGAAGGATGTCAAGCGCTGCCATGGCCGCAATTCAAGCGGAGTCGTGTTTCGCATGCGTAACGCCGTCCGCAACATCACGATAAGTCACAAGAATTCCGGAATGTCCGGTTACCTGGTGGTCCATTAACCGGGCAGCCAGGAAAGCCGGACCTGGCGGCGCGGATTGTCGACGTTGGTGTCCACCAGGCAGATCGACTGCCAGGTGCCGAGCATCATCCGGCCGTCCAGCACCGGAACGGTCGCGAACGGCGGGATCAGCGCGGGCAGCACGTGGTCGCGGCCGTGGCCCGGCGTGCCGTGCCGGTGCCGCCAGCCGAAGTCACGCGGCAGCAGGTCCTCGAGCACGGCGAGCAGGTCCGTGTCGCTCCCCGCGCCGGTTTCCAGGATCGCGATCCCGGCGGTCGCGTGCGGCACGAACACGTGCAGCAGTCCGTCACCCTGGGCCTGGTGGGCCTCGGCGTTCACGAACTGCTCGCACCTGCTCGTCAGGTCGAACACGACCTCGGACCCACCAGTGGCTACGTCAATCAACTCAGAACGCATCTGCGCAGCCTAGCCGTCCCGCGCGGTGGCGGGACGGCCGGAACGCGCCACTAGGCCGGGACGATGTTGACCAGTTTCGGCGCCCGGACGACGACCTTGCGGACACCGCGGCCGTCCAGCGCCTTCTGTACTGCCTCGGAGGCCAGCGCCAACTGCTCCAGGTCGGCGTCGGTGATGTCCGGGGACACCTCCAGCCGGTCCTTCACCCTGCCGGCGATCTGGACCACGCAGGTGACCGTGTCCTGGACCAGCAGGGCCGGGTCGACCTTCGGCCAGCCGGCCTTGGCGACGGTCGGCTCGTGGCCCAGCGTCTCCCACATGTCCTCGGCGGTGTACGGCGCGACCAGGCTCAGCAGGATCGCCACCGTCTCGGCCGCCTCCCGGACCGCTGGGTCGGCCGTGCCCGGGCCGGCGTCGATCGCCTTCCGGGTCGCGTTCACCAGCTCCATGATCCGGGCGACCATGACGTTGAACCGCATCGAGTCGATCAGCTCGGCCGCGTCCGCCACCGTCCGGTGGGTGATCTTGCGCAGCTCGACGTCACCGGTCGAGGGATCCGAGCCCAGCGGCGCCTCGACCGATCCCGCCAGCCGCCAGGCCCGCTGCAGGAACTTCAGCGAGCCTCCCGGCGACATGTCGGCCCAGTCGATGTCGTCCGACGGCGGGCCGGCGAACACCATGGTCAGCCGGACCGCGTCGACGCCGTACTCGTCGATCTGGTCGCCCAGGTTGACGCCGTTGCCCAGCGACTTGCTCATCGCCTTGCCCTGGTTGATCACCTGGCCCTGGTTCAGCAGCCGGGTGAACGGCTCGACCGCGGTCAGCAGGCCCATGTCGTGTAGCGCCTTGACGAAGAACCGCGCGTACAGCAGATGCAGTACGGCGTGTTCCTTGCCGCCGACGTACTGGAACACCGGCATCCAGCGCTCGGCCGCCTCCGGGTCGAACGGACCCTCGGTGTAGTCCGGCGACAGGTAGCGCAGGAAGTACCAGGACGAGTCCACGAAGGTGTCCATGGTGTCGGTGTCCCGCTCGGCCCTGCCACCGCACTTCGGGCAGTCGACCTCGACCCAGTCGCGGGCCGCCGCCAGCGGCGAGACGCCCTTCGGTGCCAGGTCGGCACCGCGCAGGTCGGGCAGCTCCATCGGCAGCTGGTCGTCCGGGACCACCACCTCGCCACACGACGGGCAGTGGATGATCGGGATCGGGCAGCCCCAGTACCGCTGCCGGCTCAGCAGCCAGTCACGCAGGCGGTAGTTGATCGTCCGCTCGCCCAGGCCCTTGCTTTCCAGCCAGTCGCTGATCCGGGCCTTGGCCTCGTCGACGGCCAGACCGTCCAGGCTGATCTCGTCGTTCGCGCTGTTGATCGCCGGGCCGTCGCCGGTGTACGCCTTGCCCTCGAACCCTTCCTCGGGCTGCACGGTCCGGACGATCGGCAGGCCGAACTTCTCCGCGAACTCCCAGTCCCGGGTGTCCTGGCCGGGCACGGCCATGATCGCGCCGGTGCCGTAGTCGGCCAGCACGTAGTCGGCCGCCCAGATCGGGATCCGCTCACCGGTCACCGGATTGATCGCGTACGAGCCCAGGAAGACGCCCGTCTTCTCCCGCTCGGTGCTCAGCCGGTCGATCTCGGTCTCGCCCTTGACCTTGGCCAGGTAGACGTCGAACGCCTCCTGCTGCTCCGGGGTGACCAGTTCGGCGGCCAGCTTGGCGTCGGGCGCGACCACCATGAAGGTGGCGCCGAACAGCGTGTCCGGCCGGGTGGTGAACACCCGGATCGGCTCGTCGCGGCCCTCGACCTGGAAGTCCGCGAACGCACCTTCGGACCGGCCGATCCAGTTGCGCTGCATCAGCAGGATCTCTTCCGGCCACTGCAGCAGGTCCATGTCGTCCAGCAGCCGCTGGGCGTACTCGGTGGTCTTGAAGTACCACTGGGTCAGCTCGCGCTTGGTGACCTCCCAGCCGCACCGCTCACACCGGCCCTGCACCACCTGCTCGTTGGCCAGCACGGTCTGGTCGTTCGGGCACCAGTTCACGTACGACGCCTTGCGGTACGCCAGCCCACGCTCGTAGAACCGCAGGAACAGCCACTGCGTCCACCGGTAGTACTCCGGGTCGGACGTGTGCAGCCGCCGCGACCAGTCGAAGCTCAGGCCGTAGCGCCGAATCGACTCCGCCTGGGTCTCGATGTTGGCGTAGGTGTAGGTCGCGGGGTGCTCGTTGCGCTTGATCGCGGCGTTCTCCGCCGGCAGGCCGAACGAGTCCCAGCCGACCGGGTTCAGGACGTCGTACCCCTGCTGGAACCAGTAGCGGGCCAGCACGTCGTGCAGCGCGAACACCTCGCCGTGGCCCATGTGCAGATCGCCGGACGGGTAGGAGAACATCGTGAGCGCGTACCGGCGCTCCGCCGAGCCGTCGTCACGCGTCTTGAACGGGTCCAGCTTCTCCCAGACCGACCGCCACTTGGCCTGCACGGCGTCGAAGTCGTACCCGCCCCGGTCGATCGGGGCGTCGTCCACCTGCTCGCTCACGGTCCTACTCCTGATTTCGTGTGTCGTTGAGCCTAAATCTGCCAGAAGGCGTTCCCGGAAATGAAAAAGCCCCTCACACAGGAGGGGACGCCGCACTGACCGGCGCTCTAGCGCTGGATGCCAGTACGGCTAACTAAGGAGCAGGCTCACTCGCATGTGATCAGTCTAGCGCGTCCGGCCCGAGTCCGGACAACAAGGCGTCGAGGGCGAAGTCGAACCGCGCCTCGGTGCCTCTCGGAGCGGATCGGCTGACCGCCTCGGCCAGCAGCGGGAAGGTGGCTGGGTCGAGTGCTTCGAACTGATCCACCGGGTCGCCGTCGGCTGCTGTGACCACGTGCCCGACGACGAAGCCGGTGACCGCGTAAAGCACGTCCAGAGCGTCAGCGGGGTGCAGTCCGGCCGCGCGCATGGTTTCGAGCGCGGCCTCCATCACTCGAAGGTTCTGCGCGGTGACCGCCGGCCGGGACGCGACCAGGGGCACCACGTTCGGGTGGGCGAGCAGTGTGGATCGCAGGCCGCGTGCGTAGTCCCGCAGGCCTTCCTGCCATGAGACCGCCTCGAACGTCGGCGGGGCGATCTGGGCGACGAGCTGCTCGACCAGACCGTCGAGCAGAGCGTCCTTGTTCGGCAGGTGGTGGTAGATGGTCATCGCCTCGACTCCCAACTCCGCGCCGAGCCGGCGCATCGACAGCGCCTTCAGTCCCTCCCGATCGGCCAGCGCGAGCGCGGCCCGGAGGATCGTGGCGCGGGTCAGACCAACGCTGTGACCGGGCCGACCGGGCATCGAGCCTCCTCGTTGAACATTCTTACGTCGTAAGTATAGGCTGATTCTTACACCGTAAGAATCAGAGGAGGACCCATGACCATCATCACCGCGCCGACGCGCTCGCCGGCGTACCTCAGGCCGGCCCTGTACGCCGGCGTGCTGCTGACCCTGGTCGCCACGGTCACCCCGCTGGTCGACTTCGCGACGGCCGACGGCATCGGCGACCACGTCCGGTCGGCGTACCCCGATTGGCCGGCCGACGACGTCGCCAAGGACCGGATGGCCATCACCGTCTACCTGATGGCCGTCGGAATCCTCGGGCTCGTGGGCTGGATGTGGACGCTCGCGGCCGTAGCCGGCGGCAAGCGAAGTGCACGCGCGATCGGGACCACGCTCTTCGCGCTCGGCGTGACCTTCCACCTGACCACCTTGTCCGTCGGCGGTGAGGCCTACAGCACGATCGTGCCGCCCCTCCACGGCACCATCGCCGCACTACCGTCGCTGGCCGGCCTGATCGTCGTCGTCGGCCTCTGGCGTCGCCGGCAGCGCTAAACGAACTCAGTGCCGCCGGTACGGCGGTGGTCTCCCGGGGTGCGGCCGTAGTGGCGGCGGAAGGCTGTCGAGAAGGGACGCACGTCGGAGTAGCCGCAGGCGCGGGCGACGTCGGTGACGGTCATCGAGGGGTCCAGCAAGAGCTGCGCCGCCAGCTCCAGACGGAGCCGACGCAGGGTGGACATGATCGACGCACCGGTCTGCTGGTGGAACAGGCGCTCGGCGTGCCGCTCCGACAGATGAGCGACGGCAGCGACGTCCCGGACGGTGATCGGCCGGGAGAGGTTGTCGCGCAGGTGCCGCTGCATGGCTTCGACCACCACAGGGCCACGTTCGCGCCGGACCGGCTCGACGGCCAGGTCCTCGCCCAGAGCGAAGGCGCGGGCGGTTTCCATCACCAGCGTGGAGCCGAGTGCGGTGAGGGCCGTGCTGTAGCCGGATACCGGGGCGGCCGCTTCAGCCGCCAGCGCGGTGATCAGAGCCGGCAAGGAGCCGACCCGGTGTGACAGCACCGGCCCGTCGGGCCTGGTCAGGCCGGACCACCAACCGAGATCAACGGTCGAGGCCACCGGGCGGTTGCCGGACGTGGCCGGGCGGAAGGTGAATCCCCAGAAGGCGATGCCGAGCGGCTCCGACCGGCTGGACTCGATCTCGTGGACGTCGCCGGGCCGGGCGAGGAACACCGCCCCAGGCTGGACGTCGTACTCGGTGTCGCCCGAGTTGAACCGGCCGGCGCCGGAGTACGCCAGGCAGACCTCGTGGAACGAGTGGCTGTGCCAGTAGTTGCGCCAGTACTCCGGCTGGTAGTGCCCCCAGCTCAGGAAGTCCGCACGGAAGCCGTCGACCTCGCAGGACTCGAGCAGCCCTGCGAGGTCGACGAAGCGATCTGCCGCGGCGACAGACTCCAGCGTCAAGAAGCACTCCTGCCGGTCGGGTCCACTCCCCGCAGCATCATGCCCTGTCCGAGCGAGTGGTCGTGCGTCTTGACCGTCGGCGGGTCCCCCGGGTCGCGGTACTGGATCAGCCAGGTGGTCCGTGCCTCCTCACTGACGTTCACCCCGGACCCGTGCACGGTCAGGTAGGTGAAGAACAGTACGTCGCCCGCCTCGGCCGGCTGCGGTGTCGCCGACTCGAACGGTACGTCGGGCAGGTGGAACGAGCCCTCCGGGTCGTGCTCGCGCGGGCCGTCCTTGTGGCTGCCCGGGATCACCCGCACGCAGCCCTTCTCCTCCGGCGCGTCGTCGAAGTGGAAGATGGCCGCGCCCACCCGGTGGTACTTGTGCGGGAAGAACGGATAGTCCTGGTGCAGCGGGAACGGCGAACCGTTCTCCGGCGGCTTCACGAACAGCTTGGTGTGGTGCAGTTGCACACCCTCCACGCCCATCACCGCGGCGGCCACGTCGGTGAACCGCGGATCCACCAGCAGACGGGAGAAGGCGGCGTCGTAGAACTGCGCGTCGTGCAGGTGCTGCAGCCGGGTCGCGCCGTCGGACAGGCCCATCGCCGACTTCCAGGTCGGGTCGTCCTTGCGGTTCAGGGCGGCCAGCAGGTCGTGGCTGCGCTGCCGGTAGTAGGCGGCTTCTTCCTTGCTGAGCAGGCCTTTCACCAGGACGAAGCCGTCCTCGGTGTACTGCTGGGCCAGCGTGGACAGGTCCGCGCCGCTCGAAGTGATCGTCATCTCGAGGTCCTCCAGATCGGGTACTTCGAGACTAGGAACATCGGCGCCCGGACGGCAGGACCGCTCCGGACGCCGATGTTCGTCAAACGGACACGGTTACAGATCCCGCTCCCCGAGCCGGACGCTGATCCGGGGATCCGTGGACACGACAGGGGAGCTCGATCGCACCCACGGGTCACCCCCGAAGTAGGTCGAGAAGATCTTCTCGGCCGTCCGCGTCGCCAGCGCCTGCGACGTCAGGGTCGGGTTCGGCCCGCCGAGGCCGTTCGACAGGGCGGAGTTGTCGGCCACGAACAGCCGCTTCACCGCCCGGGTCTCGCCGCGCGGATCGAGCACGGAGTCGTTCTCCGAGGACCCCATCCGCATCGAGGACTGGACGTGCAGGATCAGTGGCGCCCAGTCGATCCGGTACACCGTGCGCGCACCGGCACCGCGCAGCAGCTCGGCCGCCTTCCGGGCCATGAACTCGCGGTTCCGCAGCGTTCGCGCGGTCCGCTGCCGCTGCTTGAAGGTGACCTTCGGGATCGGTCCGTGCTCGTCCGCCGGCAGCGCCGACAGGGTGACCCGGTTCTGCGCTTCGACGTCCTCGTCGGTGATCACCAGCACGCTCAGCAGCCGGTCCAGCCCGTGCGCCAGGATCTCCTTGAGCTCCGGCCCCATCACCCGCCCGGCCGGCCCGTCCCAGGGCCCGGTCCGGCCGCGGCCGTTCGTGTACCGACCGCGGATCCCGCTGTCCGACAGCGTCCCGGAGAACGCCATCAGCGCCGGCGGGAGGCCGACGTTCTCCAGGCCGCCGTACGGCGGGAAGTCGAGCCTGGCGCTCGATCCGACGCCCTTCGGGTTGCCGGTGTAGTCGTCGAAGACACCGAACACCCAGTCGAAGAAGTGGTCGGTGTACCCGCGGCCGACCCAGCCGTTCGGGTTCGGCAGACCGCTGTTCATCCACAGTCGCGGGTTCTCCGTGCAGCCGCCCGACATCACCACGACGCGAGCGTCCTCACGATGTTCCGAGCCGCCGGACAACCAGGTCGCGCCGGTCGCCGTCAGAACGCCGTTCCGCTTCTCCGCGTGCACGCAGGTCACGAACGCGCCGGTGACCAGCTCGACCGGCTTCCCGCCGCGTGACCACACCTCCGCGGTGAGCGCCATCGGCACGTAGCTGTTGTCCGTCGACCGCTTGGCGAACTGGTTGCGCGGGGCACCGTTCGGCCGCATGCAGCCCTGGAAGCAGTACCCGCAGAACGTGCACCCGGTGGCCTTGGGATAGACGAGCAGCTCCGGGGACGACGTGGTGCCGGCCGTCCCGCCCGGCTGCAGGATCGCGTTCTCCTGCGGCCGGTACGACGGCCCATGTGTCGTCTTGGTGGTCTGCACCGGCAGCCCGAGGGTCTCGGCGCCGCGGAAGAACAGCTGCTCCTTGTGGCCCATCGCCGCGGTCATCACCGGCATGGTCGCCTCGACCCACTCGAAGTACGGCACCAGCTCGCCGTACGTGAACGGGAACCGGTGCTTCACGTCGTACGCCGAGCGGTCGGCGCCGTCGTACCCCTCGAAGACGCCCGGATACGCGCGCGGGTAGTTGCCGTAGAAGTGCTGCGTGGTGCCGCCGACGCCGGACAGCTGCCAGACGAACGAGTTCTGCGGCCACTCCCGGAACCAGGCCGGCTTCGACCGGTCCGACGGCCCCCAGCGGAGGTAGCCGGTCAGCGGGTTGTTCGCGTCGTCCTCGAAGGCGGGTTGCGAGCCCACCGCCTCCGAGCGCCGCGCCGAGCAGGCCGATCCGCGCCAGGAAGGCCCGTCGGGACAGTACTTGCGCACGGACCATACGTCCTCCGCGGTGGGGACCAGTTCGGGTACTGGTCTCACAACGAGCGGCACCGACAGCGGTTACTCCCGCGGATGCTCGTCCACCGGTACGACGATCGGCCGCAGCCGGGCCCAGAGCACGAACAGGGCGGCGAACACCAGCATCGCGATCCCGCCCCAGAGGTTGATGTTGAGCCCGCCGGCCTTGGCCACCTCCGCCGGATCGGCGATGATCCCGAGGATCGTGAGCACCAGCCCGTAGCTCCCGATCAGTGCCGCGATCACCACCCGGATGTCGAACGCCCCGGCCTTCTGCTTCGGGGTCGACGTCTGATCAGCCATCACTGCGCTCCTTGTCAGCCGAAGACGATGTTCAGGGCGATGGTCATCGCCAGCGAGATCCCGGCCAGCAGCACCGGCCGGCGGTACCAGCCGTGGTCACCGCGGACGGTCACCTCGGTCCGCTGTTCCTTCGGTGTCAGCGAGTAGACCAGGCCGACCAGTTCCTCGTCCCGTTTCGGTGCGGTCGCCAGACTGACCAGCACGCTGACCACGATGTCGACCACGAAGGCTGCACCGGCACCGACGAAGCTGGCGCCCTGGCCGGGCAGGTCGATGACGCCGTTCTCGGACAGGATGAACACCAGTACGGCGGTCGCCGTACCGCTGACCAGGCCGACCCAGCCGGCCGTCGCGGTCATCCGCTTCCAGAACATGCCGAGGATGAAGGTGGCGAACAGCGGTGCGTTGAAGAACGAGAACAGCTGCTGCAGGTAGTCCATCAGGTTGCTGTAGCCGGACGCGATCGCCGCGGTGCCGATCGCGATGACGGTGCCGACGACGGTGACCCAGCGGCCGGTGCGCAGGTAGAACTCGTCCGGCCGGTCCTTGATCACGTACCGCTCGATCAGGTCGTAGGACACGACGGTGTTGAACGAGCTCAGGTTGGCCGCCAT
This sequence comes from Kribbella turkmenica, assembly GCF_004348725.1. Lineage (GTDB taxonomy): Bacteria > Actinomycetota > Actinomycetes > Propionibacteriales > Kribbellaceae > Kribbella > Kribbella turkmenica. Next base: position 17,700 of record NZ_SMKR01000051.1, on the reverse strand, counting down.
ACCGGCCATGAACGAGGCCAGCAGACCGGTGATCGCCAGCCCGAGCATGCCGTTCGGCAGCAGGTCGCGCATCAGCAGCAGCAGCGCGTCGTTGTAGTCCACCTCCCCGCTGCCGTTGGCCTTGAAGTCGGCCAGCTCGGGCACGAGCACGGCCGCGATCATGCCCGGGACGATCACGATGAAAGGGACGAACATCTTCGGGAACGACCCGATGATCGGCGTCCGCCGGGCGGCCGACATGTTCTTCGACGCCATCGCCCGCTGCACTTCGACGAAGTTCGTCGTCCAGTAGCCGAACGACAGCACGAAGCCCAGGCCGAAGACGATTCCGATCACCGACAGGAAGTTGCTGCTGAAGCCGCTCAGTGCGTTGCCCGGCCAGGCACTCAGCTGCTCGCCGCCACCCGGCGAGCCGGTCACCTTCTCGGTCAGGCCCTGCCAGCCGCCCACCTTGTGCAGACCGACGATGGTCAGCGGCAGCAGCGCGGCGACGATGACGAAGAACTGCAGCACCTCGTTGTAGATCGCGGCGGACAGGCCGCCGAGAGTGATGTAGCTGAGGACGATCACGGCGGCCACGATCACCGAGACCCAGATCGGCCAGCCGAGCAGCACGTTGACGATGGTGGCCAGCAGGAACAGGTTCACCCCCGCGATCAGCACCTGCGCGACCGCGAAGCTGATCGCGTTCACCAGGTGCGCGGGCGGCCCGAACCGGCGCAGCATGAACTCCGGCACGCTGCGCACCTTCGAGCCGTAGTAGAACGGCATCATCACGACGCCGAGGAACAGCATCGCCGGGATCGCGCCGACCCAGAAGTAGTGCACCGTGGGCATGCCGTACTCCGCGCCGTTCGCGGACATGCCCATGATCTCGATCGCGCCCAGGTTGGCCGAGATGAAGGCCAGGCCGGTGACCCAGGCCGGCAGCGACCGGCCGGACAGGAAGAAGTCGAGACTGTTGGAGACCGCCCGCTTGGCCAGGTACCCGATGCCGAGCACGAAGGCGAAGTACAAGGCGATGATGAGGTAGTCGATCGCCGTGGCATCCAGCCTCAGGATGGAGTCTTGCGCGGGCATCGGCCCTCCGAATCGTCGTTGTGACGCATCGTGGTGTTACCGGTGGGGAACGTTACTCCTGTCGTGCGGCACAAGCGCGCCGACCCGCTCCTCCTCCGACATGAGGTGCCCAGCGGCATGCCTCCGACCCAGATCTCCACCGTTGGATGGTCCGCCTGCCGGTCTCCGCTGCCTAGGCTGCGGGGGTGATGTCGCGGAAGCCGGGGCGGTTGACCCTGCACGGGGAGAGCGGCCAAGGTGACAGGTGCGGCCGCGAACGGCGTCGAAGCGGTCGACCTAGTTGCTAAAGGCAACGTCGACGTCGTGCTGATGGACCTCCGGATGCCGGTCCTCGACGGCGTACGGGCGACCGCCCGGATCACCGCCGGCTTCCCGGGCGTCGCGGTCCTGGTGCTCACGCCGTACGCCGATGACGACTCGATCGCCACGGCCCTCCGGGCCGGCGCCCGGGGCTACCTGACCCAGGACGCGGAGACGTGCCCTAGACCCGCACCTCGGCGACGACAGGGCGGTGGTCGCTGCCGGTCGAGCTCATCACCCAGGCCTTCGTCGGGGTGACACCGCGCACCATGATGTGGTCGATCCGCGCCATCGGGAACTGCGCCGGCCAGGTGAACCCGAACCCGTGCCCGGACGCTCCCTGCGCCGACCGCAGTCCGGCGGTCAGCGGGGCCAGGCTGCGGTCGTTCGCCGTCCCGTTGAAGTCGCCCATCACGATCACGCCGTTCAGCTGCTCGTCGGCGATCTGCCGGCCGAGGGCCTTGATGGTGTCGTTGCGCTGATCGGAGGTGAAGCCACCGGTGCCGACCCGGACCGAGGCCAGGTGGGCGACGTACACCGCCACCTTGCCCGCCGGCGTACTGACCTCGGCACGCAGCGCACGCGTCCAGTCGAAGCCGACGTCGACCGACTTGCTCTCGGCCACCGGGTACTTCGACCAGAGCGCGACCGTGTCCCGGGAGACCTCGTACGGGTACTCGTCGGCGAACGCCGCCTTGTACACCTTCATGTCCGCCGCGGTGATCTCCTCGAGCGCGAGCACGTCGGCGTCCGCCGCGAGCAGGTCCCGCGCGGTCCGCTCCGGATCGGGGTTGGCCGCGTCGACGTTATGCGACAGGACGCGCAGGTCGTAGGCACCGCCGCCCTTGCCCGGGATCAGCAGGTTGCCGAACATCAAGCCCCAGACCACCGCGGGCAGCAGCAACGCGACCCCAGCGATGGCGGACCGGCGGAACAGCGCCGCTACTGCGAGCACCGGTACGGCGAGGCCGACCCAGGGCAGGAACGTGTCGAGCAGGCTGCCCAGGTTGCCGAACGAGTTCGGCACCCAGCGGTGGAACAGCAGCGTCATCGCGGACAGGACGGCGAGGACGGCGATCGTCCAGCCACGGCGCCACCGGCTCCCCTGGCGGCGCCGGCGGGTCGTGGTGCGCGTCGGCGGCTTCCGGGAGGCGACGGCGGTCTGGCGGTCCGGCATGCAGCGATTGTTGCGGACACCCGGTTCGGACCAAAGTCCGCGCCGGGCCGAACACGGTATTTCATCCCTACGGACGACCGGGTCGGGACGAATTGATCAGCGTTCCGTGAGTGCGCTGGTGCGTACGGCGGATGCACCCGACAATGCCGGTATGCCGCCCGAGCAGACCACCGAGCCGTTCGTCGTGAAGCGCCGCGGGCTCGGCACGACGAAGACGATGCTGTACCTCGGCACCCTCGTGTTCGGGCTGATGGTGCTGCTCACGCTGGTCGCCGTACTGGTCGCGGTGGTCGAGGACGAGCCGGTCCGCGAGCCGCTGGAGGCGGTCTGGCTGTCGTGGGGCGGGATGCCGCTGATCTTCGCGGTCGGTCTGCCGGTGCTGCTGCTGGTCGGTCTGGTGACGACCGCCGAGGAACGGCACGAGGGCGGCCGGGACGACGTCCTGCTGTCGATCGACGAGGCCGGCGTCTACCTCGGCGGCGAGCAGCCGCGCACCGTCCCGTGGAGCGAGGTGCGCGGCATCTGCCGGGTCGAGCGGCGCGAGGTCGACACCGAGGGCGCGGAAGCGTGGCACCCGTACCTCGTCGTCCTCCTGTACGACGACGAGGCCCTACCCCGCAACTCCAAGGCGTGGGGGCCGTCGAAACAGTGGCCCGGCACCGTCGAGATCCTCGGAAAACCCCTCCCGTACGACACTCTGGTCACCGCCGTAGCCCGCCACGCCCCCCACGTCCAGGTAACCAACCGAGGCCGCGTCCCGGACTGAACCCGGGGTACCTCGGAGGTGCTCACGGCCGGCGAATCAGTCGCCACCCGACCGGGAGCTCGCCGCGCAACCACCCCACCACCAACCGGCCGCTCCGCCACTCGCACCCCGCGCATCCGGTGGGCTGACCCACCCCACGACGGGTTGGCCAACCGGAATCCCGTTAGCCAACCCGCCGTCTCGTTGGCTGACCGACGGGAGTGGATGGCTCGCCGGTCCGGTCCGCCGTTCGATGGGCTGACCCACCAGACTGTGGGTTGGCTCACCGGAGTCCGGTTGTTGAACCCACACCCTCGTGGGTCCACCTATCGGAGCCGGCACGGAGCGGCGATCAGCCTGCGGGCGCTCCGTCCGACCACCGGCTGGGTGCGGTCTCCGCATGACCACCGGTGCGATGGGCGCGGTCAGGCCGGACATGCGTGGTCAGGCCGGACGCGCTCGTTCCGCCTCACCGCCAACGTGCCCGGCGCTCCGCGCACAGTGTCAGCCGGGCGGGCGTTCTGTCCGGCCCCAGCAGCACTCGCCGGGGCGCCTTTCCTCCCGCACCCGAGCGCAGCGAAGGGGCGGGGAGCTTTCAGCCCTTGGTGCCGAGCAGCTTCTCCAGATCCGTGAGGACGTCCAGGGCACCGAGCGGGCCGAGACCGAGGAACCAGACCTCGTCGTCGACGCGGGCCACCATGCCGTTCTTCACCGCCGACAGCGCCTTCCACAGGTTGCCGTTGACAACGACATTCTCGGCGGTGGTCTCCGGCTTCCCGTAGCTGGAGTAGAAAATCCAGTCACCGTCGGCCTTCGAGATGTTCTCCTGCGACACCTCGACCGCCAGGTCCTGCACGTCCTGGATCTTCGGCCGCGGCAGCCCGATGTCCTTCAGGATCACGCCGATGAACGACAGGTTGCCGTACAGCCGGATCTCCGCCGGCCGGAACCGGACCAGCGAGATCGTCGGCGACCCCTCGACCTTCGACTTCACCTCGTCGGCGCGCTCCTGGTAGTCGTTCAGGATCTCGTCAGCCCTGGTCTCCTCGCCGACCGAGTCCGCGACCAGCAGGAAGTTCTCCTTCCACGGGAACCCGGGCCGGATGCTCATCACCGTCGGCGCGATCGCGCTGAGCTTGTCGTACAGGTCGTTCGCCCGCAACTTGCTGCCGAGGATCAGGTCCGGGGTCAGCGCCGCGATCGCCTCCAGGTTCAGCTCGCTGATCCCGCCGACGGTCTTGATCCCCTGCGCCTTGTCCGCCAGGTACGACGGCACGCCGGCCTGCCCCGCGGTCGTCGCCATCCCGACCGGCGTGCGGCCGAGCGCGAGCACGTCGTCGAGCTCACCGCTGTCCAGGACGACGATCCGCTCGGGCTTCTTCGCCAGCGTGGTCTCGCCGAGCGCGTGCTTCACCGTCCTCGGGAAGGCGCCCGGTTGCGCGTCCGAGCCGAGCTTGGCGGTCTCCTCGTCGGCGGTCTTGAACAACCGTCCGCCGGTCGCCACCTCGGTGTCGCCGACACCTGCGTCGGTGGTCGTGGTGTCGTTGCCACCACATCCGGCCAGGACGAGCAGGGCAGCCGTAACGACTATGACGATGCGAGTTTTCACGAACCTGAGCCTACATAGCAGTGGTTAGGCTGCCCTAATTAGATCCAGCTGTTCACCCGCCGTGAGCGTGACCGTCACCAAGTCCCCGGCCACCGCGATCCGGTGCGTACCGGAGCGCGCGGCCCGAACGGTCGCCGCCGTGATGCGACCGTCCCGCCAGGTGACGTCGAACGACAACCCGCCCCGAGCCCGCAATCCGCGGAACGAGCCGTCCGGCCAGTCCGCCGGCAGCGCGGGAAGCAGCCGGATCGTGTCGGTGTGACTCTGGATCAGCAGCTCGGGAATGCAGCCGGTCATGCCGAAGTTGGCGTCGATCTGGAAGATGTCGCCGTCGCGGTGCAACAGGTTGTCCGACACGAGCCGGCTCAGGTAGTCGCCGATCACCGCGGACGCCTTCTCCGGCTCGTACAGCCGGGCCCAGAGCGCGACCAGCCAAGCGGCGGTCCAGCCGCCGTTCGTCGCCCCGGAAGTCCGCAGCTCCAGCGACGCACGAGCGGCTGCGGCCCACTCCGGCGTACGGTCCGGGTCGATCTCCGCACCCGGGTAGAGGCCGTAGAGGTGCGACTGGTGGCGATGCTGCGGCTCGGAGGGTTGCCAGTCGGTCGGCCACTCGTGCAGCCGGCCGTCCGGCGTGACGCGGATGCCGGGCAGCCGGTCGCGAGCCGCGGCGGCGCGGGCGGCGAGTTCCGAGCTGAGCCCCAACGCTGCTTCCGCCTCGACCAGGTTGGCGAACAGTTCACGGATGAGCCAGCTGTCGTACGTCGAGGTGAGGTCGACCGAGGCCTTCTCGCCGGACGGCAGCACGAAGTGGTGCTCCGGCGCGGTCGAGGGAACGAACTGCAGCCGGCCGTCGCCGTCCTCGACCAGCATCCACAGCACGAACTCGGCCGCACCGGCGATCAGCGGGTACGCCCGGTCGCGAAGCCAGTCCTGGTCCTGCTGGAACCGGTAGTGCTCCATCAGGTGCGCGGTCAGCCAGACGCCGCACGTCGCGCACATCGACCACACCGGGTCGTCGCCGCCGTCGCCCACCGGCCAGGTCGCGCGCCAGATGTCGGCGTTGTGGTGGGAGACCCAGCCCGGGGCGCCGTACAGGATCCGGGCGGTCTCGGCGCCGGACTCCGCCAGGCCCTCGAGCAGGTCGGTGAGCGGGTGGAAGCACTCTGCCAGACCGGTGAGGTCGGCGGGCCAGTAGTTCATCTGGGTGTTGATGTTGTTGGTCCAGTCGCTGGCCCACATCGGCCGGCGGTCCTGGTTCCAGATGCCTTGCAGGTTGGCCGCCTGCGTCCCGGGGCGGGACGACGCCATCAACAGGTAGCGACCGAAGTTGACGGCCAGCGCGACCAGGTCCGGGTCGTTGCGGCCGGCAGCGACCGACCTGATCCGCTCATCGGTCGGCAGGTCCACCGGCTCACCGAGCCGCAGCTCGGCACGCTCGTACAACGAGACGTGATCGTCCAGGTGCCGCCCACGAAGCTTCTCCACGGACACCGCGTTCACCGCGGCGGTCGCCTCGCGCAACGCCACCAGCGGATCCCGTCCCGGGGACACCTTCCAGCCGGCGAACGTGCTGGCCGCTGACAACACCACGGTCAGGCTGTCGGCGCCGCGGACGGCGACGCCTTGATCCGTCACCGTTGCCGTGCCGTTCTGCTTGATCGCACGGAGTGCGACACCGAAGCCGATCCCTCGTCCTTCCTCGTACCGGATCGGGTCCGGGCTCTGCCGGTACTCGATGGTCAGATCGGACGGTGCGTGACCGACGACCCCATAGATGCCGTCAGCAACCTCCGCCTCGACCGGATGCTGACTCGTCAGCTCGAGGTCGAGGTCGATCGACCCCGGCCGGTCGGCGGTGATCGTCCACACCATCACCTGATCGGGTGTGGACACGTACGTCTCCCGCCGGAACCGCGCGCCGTCGACCGTGTAGTCGACGGCGGCGATCCCGGTGTGGAGGTCCAGACCTCGTCGGTAGTCCTGTGGTTCCCCGGTCGCGCGGATCAGCAGGTCGGCGAGCGGTTGGTACGACTCGACCAGCGGGCCCTGCAAGGCTCGCGTCCGCTCCGTCGCCGCCAGCTGATCACCTTCGTCCAGCAACATCTGCCGTACGTCGGCCAGCACCGCCGGACCGTCCGTCACGGTCAGCGTGCGCGGGCCGTCGCCCGACCAGACGTCGTCGAGGTTGAGCACGATCCGCTCCTCGGCGATCCGGCCGAACACCTTGGCGCCGAGGTGGCCGTTGCCCAGCGGCAACGCTTCGAACCAATCGGCGGCGGGGGTGTGGAACCACAGTTCGTGCGACATCTACTTACTTGCTCCCGGACTTGTACTTGTCGTAGGCCTGCTGCTGGATCTCGAGGTACCGCTTCATGCCGGTGCTGTCGAGGCCCTTCACGTACGCGTCCCACTCGGCGTCGATGTTCTTCGACCCGGTGATGAAGGCCAGCTGGTTCTGGTTCACGTAACTGTTCAGGTTCGTCTGCAGCGTGGCCAGTTCACCACTGAGGCTCGGGTCCGGCCAGACCGACGTCTGCGGGAACCACTGCGCCTTGTCCTCGTGACCCTCGTACAGCTTGGTCGCCTGGAACAGCCGCCGTTCGAGGCCGGCGCCGGTGTAGATGTCGGCGGGCACGACCTGGGCGTTGCGGTAGGCCAGGGTGTTGTTGTACTGCCCGAGCGCACCCCAGTTGATGTTCTTCGGCGCGTCCTGCTTGGGCTTGTACAGCGGCTTGACCTTCTCGTCGAGCGCGATGTCACCCGGACCCGGCTTGGTCCAGCCGACCCCCTCCGGGCCCATGTTGGTCGTCATCTGGCCCTCGTCGGTGTAGATGTAGTCCAGCATCTTGATCGCCGCGACCTGGGCCTCCTTGCTGGCCTTGTTGGTCAGCAGGAACGTGTAGCCGGTCGACGTCGGGTGGTTCAGGCCGGTGTAGCTCTTGCCCTCGGGACCGGTCAGCGGCGGCACCGCGTCGTACTGCTTGTCCCGGCCGTCCTTGGAGTCGAGCTGGACGAAGATGCCCGGCCACAGCACCGGCACCGCCCCGAGCACGACCGCCTTCGGGTTGTTGCCCTGCGCCTGCAGCGCGGCGGCGTTCTGGGTGAACGCGGCCTGGTCGATCAGCCCCTCCTGGTAGAGAGAGTTGATGTACTTCAGCCCCGCCTTCCACTGCTCGGACGTCACCGGCGTGACGACCTCGTCGCCGTTCAGGGTGACCAGCGACCGGACCCCGTTGTTCGCGCCGACCGGGTCGTAGGCGAAGGCGTTCATCAGGTACGGGATCAGGCTGCTGTCCTGGACGTCGGTGGTCATCGGGATCTCGTCGGCCTTGCCGTTGCCGTTCGGGTCCTGCGTCTTGAAGGCGGTCAGCACTTTGCGCAGGTCCTCGGTGGTCTTCGGCATCTGCAGGCCGAGCTTCTTCAGCCAGGCGCTGTTGATCCACAACTTGTCCGGATAGGTGCAGTGGTAGCAGTCGGCCCACTGCGGCAGCGCGTAGATGTGACCGTCCGGCGCGGTCGACATCTCCTTGTACGTCTTGTTGGAGTCGAGCGCCTTCTGGATGTTCGGCGCGTGCTCCTCGATCAGGTCCTCCAGCGGTACGGCGACGCCCTGCTGGCCGAGCTTGAGCACCTCGGCCTGGGTGAACGCGTCGACCCACGGGATCAGGAAAAACAGGTCCGGGTAGTCGCCGCTGGCCAGCGAGATCTGCCGCTTCTCCTTGGCCGGGCCGGCGTCGTACGTCGTGGTCTGCCAGCGGAACTGGATCTTGAACTTGTCGCTCATGATCTTGGTGACCTGGTTGGTGTCCAGGTTGGTGTTCTGGTCGGCCGGGGTGAAGGTGTCGATGATGACCTTGCCGTCGGCCGAGGTCTCGTTCGCCGCCCCCTGCGCCGACTTGTCCGAGCTGCACGCCGCGAGGGCGAGCGTGCCGGCCACCGCGAGCGCGGCGACTATGCCCACTGTTGAGCGCATTCGTTGTTCCCTTTCTCCGGTTATCCCTTGACCGCGCCGACCATCACGCCCTTGGTGAAGTGGCGGGCGACGAACGGGTAGATGATCAGTACGGGCAGGCTCGAGATGACGATGAGCGCGTACTTGAGGACGTTGGCCAGCTGTTGCTGTTCGAGCTGCTGGGCCAGGTTCTGGGTGGTCGAGCCTCCGGTCACCGTGTTCAGGATCAATACGTTGCGAAGCACGATCTGCAACGGGTACAGGCTCGGGTCCTTCAGGTACACGAGCGCGTCGAAGTAGCTGTTCCACTGGAAGATCGCGTACATCAGCGCGATCACCGCGATCACCGGCTTCGACAACGGCAGCACGATCGACCAGAGGAACCGCAGGTCGCTCGCACCGTCGATGGTGGCGGCCTCGTACAGCTCGTCCGGGATGGTCGAGCGGAAGAACGTCCGCGCGATGATCACCTGCCAGACGCCGATCGCGCTCGGGATCACCATCGCCCACCGGGTGTTCAGCATCCCGAGGTCCTGCACCACCAGGTAGGTCGGGATCAGGCCGCCGGAGAACAGCATGGTGAAGATCAGCAGGCTCATGATCACGTTGCGGCCGAAGAAGGTCCGGCGCGACAGCGGGTAGGCGATCGCGATCGTCAGCGTGACGCTGATCAGCGTGCCGCCGATCGCGTAGATGAACGAGTTGAGGTAGCCCTGCATGATCTGTGGATCGCCGAAGGCCACCTTGTACGCCTGCACACTCGGCTCGACCGGCCACAGCAGCACCCGGCCGGCGCTCACCGCGGACGCGCTGCTGAACGAGTTCGCGACGATGTAGATCAGCGGGACCGCGACCAGGATCAGCGCGACCCAGAGCATGATCTTCACGCCGAACAGGAAGATCGTGTCGGTCCGGGTCTCCGCGATCACGGCCGACTCGGGCCGTTGCGTCGTACGGCGGGATCCCTGCAAGGAAATGGTCATGACCGGAGTCCGTTTCCGGTGATGCGCTTGGCGGCGAAGTTCACGCCGACCAGCAGGAAGAGGTTGATCACCGAGTTGAAGAGCCCGATCGCGGTCGCCATGCTGAAGTCGCCGTTCAGCAGACCGGTCTTGTAGACGTAGGTGGCGATGATCTCGGACTGCGCGAGGTTGAGCGGGTTCTGCAGCAGGAACGCTTTCTCGAACCCGATCGACATGATGTTGCCGACGCCGAGGACCAGGATGATCACCGCGGTCGGCATGATGCCGGGCAGGTCGACGTGCCAGATCCGCTGCAACCGGGTGGCGCCGTCGATCGTGGCCGACTCGTGCAACGCCGGGTCGATGCCGGCGAGCGCGGCCAGGTAGATGACGGCGGAGTACCCGGTGGTCTGCCAGACGTCGGACCAGACGTAGATGTGCCGGAAGTAGTCCGGATTGCCGAGGAAGTCGACCGCCGGGACACCGAACAGCCCGATCGCGTCGTTGACGAAGCCGAGCCGCGGTGACAGCACCAGGATCGTCATCGAGACCACCACGACGGTGGAGATGAAGTACGGCGCGTAGGTGACCAGCTGGGTGATCTTCTTGAACCGGCCGTTGCGGATCTCGTTCAGCGCGATCGCCAGGATGATCGGAATCGGGAAGCTGGCCAGGACGGTGTAGGCCGCGAGGATGAAGGTGTTCTTCACCAGCGTCCAGAACACCGGGTTGGCGAAGAACAGCTCGAAGTTGCGCAAGCCGACCCAGTCGCTGCCCCACGGTCCCTTGACAGGGGTGTAGTTCTTGAACGCGATCACCGCGTTCGCGATCGGGATGTACTTGAAAATCACGAAGTACGCGAGCGGTACGACGACCAGCAGGTACAGCTGCCAGTGCCGGCGCAGGCTGCGGCGGGCCGCGGTCCGGCGGCTGGGGCGCGGAATCGGAGTCGGTTGCACCGCCTCCCGCCGTACCGGAGCCGGCGGCGGTGCGGCCGGTTTCAGGGTTGCGCTCACTCCGCATCCTTCCAATATCCGATAGGATTTCGGGTCGTCCTTCCGGGAGGATGACACACAACCGCGGGCAGCGGAAGAGCCTCACTCCGGCCGATACCAGACCTTGACCGATCGGCTCAGATCCCTTTGTCCACAGGGCTTTCGTCGCGTTGCCTAAGGCAATCGAACGGCAGGAAGCACGAACCGGCCCGGCCGGGTTTCCCGCGGGATCCGGACAGGCCGCAGTCCCGGACGGAGTCGTTCTGAGCCACCGACTCCGGTCCGTACCGCTTTTATTTCCTTAGTGAACTATGTCGCAGTCAACCCGCCCGGGCACACCGCTGTCAACCCCCACCGGATGCCGGGGTGAGGCGACGCCGCTAGTCCACCACCGCACCACACGAGAGGTTGAGGACGGCGCCGGTGATCGGGCCGGCGTGGTCGGAGGCGGCGAACGCGGCGGTGGCACCGACCTCGGCCTTGCGCGGCAGGCGGCCGAGCGCCGTGCCCTTGAGCAGGTGGTCGAGACCGTCCTCGGGGATGTCCCACTCGGGGTGGGTGTCCGGGGTGAAGTTCGGGCGGAGAGCGACGACGCGTACGCCGTACTTGCCGACCTCGCCGGCCATCGTCCGGACCAGACACTCGATCGACGCGCAGGCCAGGCTGAAGCCGCCCATCTCGAAGTCGGCACCGGACTCGCGGGCCGCCGACGAGGACAGCATCATCAGTACGCCGCCGCGCTGCTCGATCATCCGCCGGGCGACGGCGGTCGCGGTGACGAAGTTGGTCCGGGCCGCGTCCTCGACCGGCTGCACGAACTCGTCGACCGAGAGGTCGACCAGCGGGACGTCCTGCTTCACCCGCACGCTCACCGCGTTGAACGCGATGTCGATCCGGCCCGCGATCGACGCCACGTGCTCGTTCACCGAGTCGGCGTCGTACGCGTCGACGACGGCCACGGACGCGGTACCACCGGCGGCGGTGATGTCCGCGGCGACCTTCTCGAGCTTCGCCGGACTCCGGCCGGCCAGGTGGACGGTCGCGCCCTCGGCGGCGAATGACCGGGCGATCGCACCGCCCATCGCGCCGCCGCCGCCGTACACGATCGCGGTCTTGTTCTCGAGCAGCATGATGCAGATCCTCTCGCCGGTACCGACTGTCTCAAGGGCGACGGAGCCGGCCGGCGATCCTCTACATCGGGGCGCGAAGAACCTGACCCGACGATGAAGAACCTGACCCGACCATCACGGGGGAACGGCCGGGCCAGGCACTACCGATGGTACCTCCGATCACCACTCGTGGCCGGGTAAATCGGAGGCGGACTCGCCGGATCGTCCCTACCCTGACGCCATGCAACGTCGCTCCTGAAAGCGCACTCCGCCGCGCACCCGCGGGTGCGCCGCCGTCGTGCGTCACGTCAAGCGTTTGACCTGTAGCCCGGGTCGCGCTTCGTCATGTCCGCACACGCTTCCCGGGAGCATTCACGATGTCTCTGCCCGCGTTCCGGTCGGCCGATCCGGTCCGGACCTACTACTCCTACAACGGCGCCTGGGCGTTCTTCTCCGCGCTGACCTTCACGCTCAGCATGGTGTACTACGTCCGCGACGCCGGCCTGGACCCGCTCCAGATGGTCCTGGTCGGGACCACTCTCGAGCTCGCCTGCTTCCTGTTCGAGGTGCCGACCGGGATCGTCGCCGACCTGTACAGCCGCCGGCTGTCCATCATCATCGGCTTCGTCCTGATCGGCGCCGGCTTCCTGCTGCAGGGGCTCGTGCCGGCCTTCCTGGCGATCCTGGCCGCACAGGTGCTCTGGGGTGTCGGCTTCACCTTCACCTCCGGCGCCGACCAGGCCTGGATCACCGACGAGATCGGCGCCGAGCGGGCGGGCTCGGTGTTCGTCCGCCGTCAGCAGATCGGTCTGTTCGCGACGATCGCCGGCACCGTCGGCGCCGGCGCGCTCGGACTGGTCAGCCTGCCGCTGCCGCTGACCTTGTCGGGCGCCGGGATGATCCTGCTGGCGCTGGTGCTCGCCGCGTTCATGCGCGAGGACAACTTCCACCGGACGCCGAAGGCCGAGCGCGAGACGTTCCGGCAGATGGGCCAGACGTTCAAGCACGGACTCGCGGTCGCCCGGCGGCGTCCCGTCGTACGGATGCTGGTGCTGATCAGCCTGATCTCCGGTCTGTCCAGCGAGGCGTTCGACCGGTTGTGGTCGGTGAAGATCCTCGAGTTCGACTTCCCGACGACCTTCGGCACGTCGGACCCGGCCTTCTGGTTCGCGGTGATCACCCTGGTCGGCACGCTCCTGTCGCTGGTGACCTCGCTGATCCTGAACCGGCTGTCGCCGGATCGGCTCAGCGCCGCGCATCCGAACGGCATCCTCGCGCTGCTCAGCCTCCTGCAGGTGGCCGGCGTGATCGCGTTCGCGTTGCTCGACCACCTCTGGCCGGCGCTGGCCGCGATGTGGCTGCGGACGATCACCGGCACCCTGTCCTGGCCGATCGAGTCCGCGTGGCTGAACCGGCACGTCGACTCGCGGTCCCGCGCGACGGTGATTTCGATGGTGTCGCAGGCGAACGCGATCGGTCAGGTCGTCGGCGGTCCCCCGCTCGGCGCGGTCGGGCGCTCGTCACTGCGCGCGGCCCTGCTCGTGTCCGGCCTCATCCTCACCCCGATCCCCCTGCTGTACCTGCGGCTGCGGCCGGCCCGCGAGGACGTCAGTCTTCCGGCCTGACCCGGACCTCGACCCGGCGACGGTCGTACGTCGACTTGACCAGACTGGCAACCGCGGTGAGGAACAAGGTGCCGGCGATGCAACCGAGCGACGTGAGGATGCCGATGTGCGGCAGGTGGATGGCGCCGATGTCGTCGATGTGCGAACCGTGCAGGGCCTCGATGATCAGCTTCACGCCGATGAACGCGAGGATCACCGACAGCCCGACGTTCAGGTAGATGATCCGTTCCAGCAGCCCGCCGATGAGGAAGTACAACTGCCGCAGGCCCATCAGCGCGAACGCGTTGGCGGTCAGCACGATGTAGGCGTCCTGGGTGAGCCCGAAGATCGCCGGGATCGAGTCAAGCGCGAAGATCACGTTCGCCATCCCGATCGCGGAGATCACGATCACCAGCGGCGTCACCATCCGCCGGCCGTCGACGCGCGTCGTCAGCTTCGCGCCGTCGTAGTCGTGCGACAGCGGAAGGATGCGGCGCATGCCCCGCAGTACGGCGTTCTCCTGGAAGTCTGTGCCGCCGTCGTCCCCCTCGAGCGCCAGGCGGACCGCGGTGTACACCAGGAACGCGCCGAAGATGTAGAACACCCAGCTCGCGGCCGCGATCGCCGCCGCGCCTGCCAGGATGAAGACCGCGCGCAGCACCATCGACACCACGATGCCGACGTAGAGCACCTTGTCCTGCGCCAGACCCGGAACGGCGAACCTGGCCATGATGATCACGAAGACGAACAGGTTGTCCACGCTCAGGCTGTACTCGGTGATGTAGCCCGCCACGAACTCGCCGCCGGTCGTCCTCGGCCCCGGCGCGAACAGGAACAAGCCCACGGCGAACATCCCCGCCAGGCCGACGTAGAACAACACCCACCGGGTCGCGTCCTTGATCGTCACCGAGTGATCCCGCCGCGCGATCACGATCAGGTCGAATGCGACGATCGCCAGCAATCCGGCGATCGTGAGCACCCAGACGGCAGGGGGCATGACAGAGACCATGGCGAACCTCCGGACGACGGCATGAACAGCTTGGCCCGGAGGTCTCTTCCGCCCGGGCGATCGGCCGGCGATCACCCGGGCCGGCAGCACCGGTTCGGCCGCCCGGGCCTCCCGTGATGACGACACTGCCGCTGTCGGGGCGCCGGGGCTCGCGCACCCGAGAGGAATACTCCCCTCCACAACACAGCAACTATATCCAGCACCAATACAACCATCAGATCGTATACCGGATACTGGCTGCACGCCAGGTGCACGGTCTCCCTGCAGCCTCACCCGCTCCGCCGGCGCCCATCCCCCGTTCGTGCTGTCGTGGTCACGGGGTGACGGGCGCCCTGCGCCGGAGGGTTTTCAAGTGGTGCAGGTTCTCGCCGGTGAAGATCGTGAGCGCGGTCCAGATGAGGGCGAAGCCGGCCAGGCGTTCGGGGGGCATGGGTTCGGCGAAGACGAAGACGCCGAGGGCGAATTGGACGGACGGCGTCAGGTACTGCAGCAGGCCCAGGTAGGTGAGTGGGATCCGCGTGACCGCGCCGGCGAAGAAGAGGAGGGGAATCGCGGTGGCGGGGCCGGCGGCGATGAGGAGGAGGGTAGTCGTCCAGCCGGCGTGGATGAAGGTGGCGCGACCGACGAGGTCCAGCCAGACCAGGTAGCCGAGGACGACCGGCAGGATGATCGTCGCTTCGACGGCGAGGCTTTCGACTGCTCCGGTGGCCGCCTTCTTCTTCAGGACGCCGTACGCCGCGAAGCTGAGCGCCAGCCCGACCGCCACCCACGGCACCTGTCCGTAGTCGAGCGTCAGCCACGCCACCGCGAGCGCGGCCAGGCCGAGCGCGAACCACTGTGGTCGCCGCAGCCGTTCGCGGAACAGCACGACGCCGACCAGAACCGTGATGAGCGGGCTGATGAAGTAGCCGAGCGACGTCTCCACCACCCGCTCGTGGTTGACGCCCCAGATGTAGAGGTACCAGTTGACGGCGATGATCACCGCGGCCGCGGCGAGAAGCTTCAGCGCGGCCGGACGCTGCCGGAGCTCCCGCCACCAGCCGGCGCGTGGCCGTACCCGGAGCAGCAACGCGATGATCCCGAGCGTCCAGACGAACCGGTGCGCGAGTACTTCGACCGCGCCGGCGTTGTCGAGCAGACGCCAGTAGAGCGGAAGCAGACCCCAGATCCCGTACGTCGCCGCACCGTAGAGCAGACCTCGGTTCATCGACTCGTGCTCGTCCGAGCCGGGCACCCGAACCGGCGATCCGGCTGTCGGGGTAGGCGCAGGCATCTGGGTTCTCCCTCCGTCTCGTCAGCTCACTTCACGACCCGGTACTTCAGGTGGGTGACGCCGGGCGCCTCCACGGCCCGCACCTGTTCGAGCCGCACGTTCGCGGCCCCGGATTCACCGAAGATGCGCGAACCGCCGCCGAGCAGCAGCGGGACGACGTGCAACTCGAGCTCGTCCAGCAACCCCGCCGCCAGATACTGCTGCACGACGTTGCCGCCGCCCCACAACATCACGTCCTTGCCGCCGGCGGCCTTCTTCGCCTGGTCGAGCGCGGACTCGATCCCGTCGGTGACGAAGTGGTACGTCGTACCGCCGGCCATCTCCACGGACTCCCGCGGGTGATGCGTGACGACGAACACCGGATAGTGGTACGGCGGGTCGTCGCCCCACCAGCCCTTCCACTCCTCGGCGTCGTTCCAGTCGCCGCCGCCGATCGGGCCGAACATGCCCCGGCCCATCACCGCGGCACCGATGTTCTCCCGGACCTCCTCGACGACCCGGGCGCTCTCGTTCTCCTCGCCGCCTTCCTTGCCGTGGGACTCGCGCCAGGTGGCCAGCGGGACCACCCAGTCGTGCAGGCTCTCGCCACCCTCGCCGAGCGGGTTCTGCACGCTCTGGTTCGGGCCGGCGACGTAACCGTCCAGCGAGATCGAGATATGGCACTTGAGCTTGCTCATCGTTCCTCCTGGTGGGCTTTGCACCCAGCATGGAACGGCCGACAGATGACGTCTAATGCCAATTTCTCCAGGAACACATTGATATTCTTGATTTATGCTCAGCCCAGTCCAGCTCAAGGTTCTCGCCACGGTGGCGCGCTACGGGTCCGTGACCGAAGCGGCCAGAGAGCTGCACTACTCCCAGCCGTCGGTGAGCCATCATCTGTCCCGCCTGGAAGCGGCCACCGGCGTCAAGCTCGTCCAGCGTGTCGGCCGTGGCATCCGGTTGACTCCCGAAGGAGAACTGCTCGCCAACCGCGCAGCCGAGATCATCGGACGCATCGAAGCGGCGACCACGGAACTGGCCGCCCACGTCGGGTTGCAGGCCGGCCGGGTCCGGCTGGCCGCCAACGCGTCCGCGCTGAGCACGCTCGTTCCGCGCGCGGCCACCGCGTTGGCCGAGGACCACCCGGCGCTCGAGCTGAACCTGATCGAGCGCCACCCCGTCGAGGCCCTGCAGTCGCTGCGGCACGGCGAGATCGACGTCGCCCTCATCTTCCGGTACGCCGACGCCCCGCAAGAACAGGACGGCTTCCGCCTCACCCACGTCGGCTACGACTCGATCTATCTCCTCAGCCTGCAACCCGACGACAGCATCGCCAACCACCGCGACTCCGCGTGGATCGGCGGCTGCGAACGATGCCAGGAAGAACTGGTCACCGTCTGCCGGCAGGAAGGCGTCACGCCGCGGATCGCGTCGCTGAGCGACGAGATCGTCGTCGTCCAGGCCTTCGTCGCCGCCGGCATCGGCGTCGCCACCATTCCCGGCCTCGCCCTCCAGGCCCACCGCCACCCCGGCATCCAGGCCACCGAGGTGCCCAACTACCGCCGCCAGCTCTTCGCCGTCACCTACGGCGAACCGCCGGACCCGCCCGCCACCACCGCCCTGATCGAAGCCCTCCAGAACGCCGCCCGCTGAGGCGCCGACAACGGTTCCGAGGATGTGACTGTCCAGTTCCTGACGCCGTACTGGCGTTCGCCGACCGGGAGCGGCAAGGGTTGACGGCAGTCGAGGAGACGGGAAGGGCGTATGACGAGCAGCAACGCCGGAGACGACCGCACCACCGACAAGCACCGGGAGGCGACCGGCTTCCAGGAGCAGGCGCCGTACGACGAGTCGATCGATCTGCGCACCGACTTCGTCATGGTGTACGGCCTCAACGACAGTA
>NZ_SMKR01000050.1 GCF_004348725.1 Kribbella turkmenica | reverse complement strand
GGGAGGGGGCCTCCCCATTGTTGCCACAAGCACGTACTGTGGTCCCAGGCGTACCTACAGTCACTGCTGTCACACGGCCAACGGGAGGCCCAATGCCCACAGCAGCACGGGGAGCAACTCTGATCCTCCTGGGTGCCCTGCTCGCACAGGCACCCCTCACCGCCGCGGCCTACGAACCCCGCGACCGTACGGCGTCCGCCCCGCCGGCCACCGCGCCGACCACCGCGCCGACCACCGCACCCACTACCGCGCCGGCTGCGGACCCGACAGCCGGCCGGGCAACTGTCGCCCCGACGACCGAGCCGACCGCCCGGGAAACTTCGGGCCCGCCCGCCGCCCGCAGCTGGAGCGAGCTGGCGAAGCAGGTCGCCGAGACGTCCCCGGACGACCTCCAACTCCGATCGGCGGACACCACGACGCGGGCGTCGTCGGTCCTGCGGTGCTTCAAGCTCGAGGAGGAGAACTACTGCCTCGGCCTCGGCTTCGTCGACCGCGTGCCGGACGGGGCGCAACTGCAGGAGTTGATGGCCGCGCCGAGCGTGCGCGCGGACAGTGAGACCGGGGCCGAGCAGGACATCCCGACCGGAGCGCTCACCCCCGGGGCCTTCGTGGCCGATCGTTCCTCGATGCCGAAGAGCGCACGGGTCAACGTCGAGCTGGACGAGATGCAGGCCGCCTGGGAAGGCCGTGACAAGGCCCGCGCCCTGCGCCTGCTGGACGCGGACCCGGCGGCGCCGGAGACAACGCCTTCGACCGCCACGGCCGCTCCGACGACCACGCCGATGCCGACGCGCAGTGCGCCGTCGCAGGGGACGCCGACCCCGGTGCCGGCTCCGGTTGCCCCGGTCAAGCCGCCGAATTCGTCGTACATCATGAAGGGTTTCCAGACCTCGCAGGAGAAGGGGTACTGGTGCGGCCCGGCGACGTTCCAGTCGATCGACTGGGCCGACGACAACCAGCGCGACACCCAGGCGTCCTGGGCCAAGGACCTCGGGACGACGACGTCCGGCACCGCGATCACCGCGATGGTCAAGCAGACCAACCTGAAGACCGACTGGGACCTCGCGGCCGGAACCTACATCGTCCAGAGCGTCGGCCACTGGAACGCGCAGAAGTTCTTCACCGTGCACCAGAACCACCTCGGCGACGGCAAGCCGGCGCCGATCATCGAGCACACCCAGCTGCTCAAGCGCTACTTCCCGTACCTGGCGTTCAACCACAGCGGCCACTACCAGGTCGGCCGCGGCTACGACCGGGCGAAGGGCACGATCGCGATCTACGAGGTGTTCAACGAGCGCCGGTTCAACAGTCGCGGCAACGTGACCAACGGCCCGAAGAACATCCCGGCGACCGCGCTGTTCAACGCGACCCTGGCCAACTCCTTCAAGAACATCGGTCTCTGACTCCCATGCGTCGCGCACCACTGGCCGTTGCTGCCGTCCTGCTGCTCGTCGCCGGCTGCTCCTCCGCCCCCCAGGACGCCGGCACGAGCGCCCCGTCCAGTGGACCGACCAGCACCAAACCGGGTACGCCGACAGAGACCCCGTCGGCACCCGCCGGCACCGGGACAGCGCTGCCGGT
Source organism: Kribbella turkmenica (assembly GCF_004348725.1). Taxonomy (GTDB): domain Bacteria; phylum Actinomycetota; class Actinomycetes; order Propionibacteriales; family Kribbellaceae; genus Kribbella; species Kribbella turkmenica. The sequence continues at coordinate 40,600 of NZ_SMKR01000050.1, read as the reverse complement.
GTGGACCCGGATGATGCGACAGCCGGTGGACGGGCTGCATCTGGTCACCCAGCAGCGCAAGTACGTCGTCACCCGCGCCAGCGACGAGGCGGGGACGACGACGATCACGGACCGGTCGAGCAAGAAGGTCGTCGTCCGGCACGTCCCGCCCGCCGGATTCGTGGCGCAGTCGCCGGTGGTCATCGACGACCGCTGGGCACTGGTCCAGGACATCCGGTCCGAGGGGTCCGATCCTCAGATCCGGGTGTACCGGTACGACCTGACCACCGGCCGGGCGACTGACCTCGCCGGCCGGCTGCCCGCGGTGTCCGAGCCGGAGATCGGCGCGCTCGACGGCACGTTCGCCTACAGCTCGACCGACGCCCGCGACCGGTCCTGCCTGATCGTCGCCGAGCTCGCCACGCTGAAGTCGCGGACCGTGAGCTGCGTCGCCGCCCCCGGGTACGTCGCCGATCCGGTGGTGTCGGCGGACACGGTCACCTTCAGCGAGGTCACCGCCCCGGAGACCGCCGGCCGCTGCAAGCGCGTCCTGACTGCCTCGCTGTCCGGCGGCCTGCCCCGGCCCGTGCCGGCGGCGACCAGGTGCATCCAGTGGAGCGGAGCGTCCCTGGGTGGGGCGACCGTGTGGTCGGAGGTCGGTGCGGCCGATCCGGACCAGTACCAGAGCAAGGCGTACGTCCGGGAGTCGGCCGACTCCCCCACCCGGCCGCTCGGCATGATCGCCACCGACACGATAATTGCCTGCGGCAACTGGATTCTCTGGGAGACGCGCACCGTCGCCGACGGCGACGAGGCCTACCAGATCAACCGCTGGCATCCCGGGCTGCGGCAGCCACAACGCATCTACACCGGCAAGCCCGGCACCGTGCTGACTCCGCTGACCTGCCAGGACGATACGGTGTACGTCGAGGCCGCACAGCTCGCAACCAACCCGGCGTACACCGAAACCTTCGCCGCGCCGGCTACCTGACCGGGAGGCCGCGGTCGCGGAGGTGCTTGCGCAAAGTCTCGGCGACGGTGAACAGCTCGGCGTCGATGCCGACCGCGCGGGCGCCGTCGACGTTGTGCTGCGCGTCGTCGGTGTAGAACGTCCGGGCGGCGTCCAGGCCGAACCGCTCGAGCAGGATCCGGTAGATCTTCTCGTCCGGTTTCACGGTCTTCTCCACCCCGGAGACGACCTCGCCGTCGAACCCGGTCAGCACCGGGAACGTCTCCTTCGCGATCTCCCACTTCTCCGCCGAGAAGTTGGTCAGCGCGTACGTCGGGACGCCCGCCGCCCGCAGTTCGTCGACGAGCTCGACGGTGCCCTCGAAGACACCCTTGACCATCTTCAGCCAGCCGGTGTCGTACGCCTCGATCCACGCCGCGTGCTGGGGGTGCAGCGCGGTCAGCTCGGCGACCGCCTCCGCCCACGGCCGCCCGGCGTCCTGCTGCTGGTTCCACGCCGACGTCGTCACCTCGGTCAGGAACCGGGTCCGCTCCTGCTCGTCCGGGATCAGGTCGGCGTACAGGTAATCCGGACTCCAGTCCAGCAGCACCCCGCCGATGTCGAACACCACCGCGTCGATCGTCCGCTCCGTCATGGCCGCAACCCTATGCGAACCGCCTAGGCGGCGGTTGCGGCGTTCGCCGCCGCTCGCGCGTGCAGCGCGGGTGCCAGCGCGTACTGGCCGACGAAGATCAGCACACCCAGGAGCGCGCAACCCAGCCAGGTGGTGGTCGGGCCGAAGTACTCCAGCGAGTTCGTCCCGGCCAGCGGGCCGACCACCGTGCCGATGCCGAAGGCCATCCCGGACATGCCCATGTAGCCGCCGCGCAGGTCGACCGGCGCGAGGTCCGCGAACACGGCGCCGATCACCGCCGCGAAGCCGATCTCGCCGATCGTCCAGACCACGACCGACAGCCCGTACCCCCACCACTCGTGCACGACCGCGCCGATTCCGAACCCGAGCCCGACGACCAGCATCGACACGGCCAGCAGCTTCGGCCGGTCGAACCGCGCCAGCCGCCTGCCGAGGAACGGCTGGACCAGCACGATCACCACGCCGTTCAGCGCGATCACCAGCCCGTACGTCGACGACGGCAACCCGTCGCCCGCCATCGCCAGCGGCAGGGTCGAGTACCCCTGGAAGTAGATGGTCGCGTAACCGATCTGGAGCAGGATCATCAGCAGGAACACGGTGTCCCGGAGGGCGACCGGCAACAGCGGCCGGCGCGAGGAGCCCTCGTCCAGGGCCGGCCGGGTCTCCGGGACCATCGCCCAGATCACCAGGCCGGCGACCACCGACGTCGCGGCGTTGATCCAGAAGAGCAGTCCGTAGCCGATCGAGGCGAGCACTCCGGCGCTCACGGTGGAGACGGAGAAGCCGAGGTTGATCGCCCAGAACAGCAGCCCGTACGCACGGACCCGCTCACCCGGCTGCAGCAGGTCGGCCACGGTCGCCTGCACGGCCGGCCGGAACAGGTCTCCGAGCAGGCCGACGACGAATGCCGCCGCCCAGATCGTCAGCATCGACCGGGCCGAGCCGAGCATGATCAACGCGGCCGCCGTGCCGAAGAAGCAGGTCAGCATCGTCACCCGGCGGCCCACCCGGTCCGCGAGCCAGCCGCCGGCGAGCTGCGACGCGACCGAGCCGGCACCGACGGCGGCCGCCACGGCCCCCGCCGTCCCGGCGGAGAGGTGCCTGTCCTGGGTGAGGTAGAGAACGAGGAACGGCTGGACGAAACTGCCGAGCCGGTTGACTAGCTGGCACACCCAGAGCGCCCAGAAAGCTCGTGGCAGGGCCGGAGCGGGCGTCTCGACCGCGGCGACAGTACTCATGCCGACAACTCTCCCGGGTGGGCGTGACGCTGTCGAACATTAGGCACAGGACTAATCGGCTAGGATGACGCCGTGATCACGATCAGGTTGAACGCGGGGGACGTGGGCCGGATCAGGTTCGCGCTGTCGCCGGTGTGGGAGGCGGTCACCAGCGTGCGGGCGCTGAGCAACGACACCGCGCGCAGCGTGCACGGGCCGTGGCTGCAGAAGGTCCGGCCGATCATCGACGGCCCGGACCTGACGTTGCTCAGGGCCCTCGTCCCGCCGGTCGGCTACATCCCGGACTTCATCACACCGGCGCCGCCGCGGCGGTCGACCAGCCTGGATTCCGGCCTGGCCGCGATCGCCGCCACGCCGCACCACCTCGTGGCCGAGGAGATCGGCAAGCTGCACCACGACACCCCGAACCCGCTCCTGCCGGACCTGATCGCGCACCCGGACAAGGCACTCGACCTGATCACCTCGTCGCTGGACAGCTACTGGCGGCGCGCGATCGAGCCGGACTGGCGGCGGATGCGCTCGCTGTTGCAGGATGACCTCGCGTTCCGGCTGGACGAGCTGGCCAGTGGCGGGATCGAGCGGCTGTTCCGCAACCTGCATCCGTCGGTGCGATTCAGCGGCACCCGGATCGAGATCGACCGGCCGTTCGTCTGCGACGGCGAGCCGATGGCCGGGCAGGGCCTGCTGCTCGTGCCGTGCGTGTTCACCTGGCCGGCCGGGCTCGCGGTGACGGCGGCGCCGCACGTTCCGACGATCACCTACCCGCCGCGCGGGCTCGGGCGCCTGTGGGAGGACCGCCAGGACACGGCGGAGTCCCCGCTCGCGGACCTGGTCGGGCGCACGCGCGCGGCGATCGTGAGCCATCTGGACCTGCCGATGTCGACGACTCACCTGGCCCACCAGCTCGGGGTGTCGGCGCCGACGCTGAGCGTCCACCTCGGCATCCTGCGGAACGCCGGGATGGTGGATTCACGCCGCGACGGGCGGGCCGTGCTCTACTACCGCACGTCGCTCGGCAGCCAACTCCTCGCCGCCGCCACCCCGCTGGCCTCGACCGCCTGAGCACCAGGACACCGCCGCTACCCGAAGCTCGGCGGGTCCACCTGGACGCGGACCAAGCCGGGGCTCTTCTTGGTGCTCCGAGCTGACTGCGCTTCCTTCAACGTGCGCGCCAGTGCCGAGCCGGCCGCGCGCGGCGTCCGCACGACCGCGCGCACCGTCTCCTCGTCGACGTCGACCGGCCCCAGCACCTCCAGCCCGGCGGTTGCCGACAGCAACTGCCGGAGCCGGGCGATCAGGTCGGCGACCGCGTCGGCGGGCCCGGTGAGCTCGGCCAGCCTGGCCGCCGGCGCCAGCCGGGCTGCCCGCCGCTCCTCGACCTCGCGCGCCGCGAAGCCTTCCGGACTCCAGCGGACGACCGCCTGCAACGGCAACGCGGACGGCTCGCCGACGAGAATCACCGTCCCGGTTCGCCGGACGAGCGCAGCGGCGTTGAACCACCGGCGAACGGCCTCCTCCGGCGCGCGCAGGTCCGGCCGGGCCAGCATCAGCCACGTGTCGAGCAAGAGCGCCGCGCTGTAACCGCCCTCGGCCACCGGCTCGGCTCCCGGTGTGCTCACGATCAGGGCCGGCGAGTCCGGTACGACGTCGAGCACGTTGTCGCCGCCCGACGTACGCACGACCACGCCGGGGAACGCGCGACCCAACTCCTCCGCCGTACGGCGGGCGCCGACGACGGCGGCGCGCATCCGGGTGTCACCGCACTCGGGGCAGCGGTGGTCCGTCGCCGGGCGACCGCACACGCTGCAACTCGCCGGCCCGGCTCCACCGGTCCGGCGGAGGGTGCCACCGCACGCCGAACACCGGGACGGCGTTCGGCACGTCTGGCACACCAGGCTCGGCAGGTACCCGGCCCGCGGCACCTGCACCAGCACGGGCCCGGACCGCAGCCCCTCACGGGCGATCTCGAAGGCCCGGTGCGGCAACCGCGCGGCCCGGGCGGCCGGATCACGGGCGAGATCCGTGTCCGACTCCCCCGCGATGTGGACCGCCGGGGCGACTGCCCGGATCACCGTCCGGTCCGCGATCAACTCGTGCGCGAACCCGGACTCCAGCAGCGCCGCCGCCTCCGCCGTACGGGCGAAGCCACCGAGCAGCGCGGCACATTGCTGCCGGAAGGCCCGCAACAGCAGGGCCTCCCGGGCATGCGGGTACGGCGCGCGCGGCTCGGCGTACGAGTCGTCGCCGTCGTCCCACAGCGCGACCAGCCCGAGGTTCGCCACCGGCGCGAACGCGGCCGCGCGCGTCCCGATCACCACTCGCGCGCCCCCGCGCAACGCGGCCAGGAACGCGCGGTAGCGGGCCGTCGGGCCGAGATCCGCCGACAGCGTCACGAACCCGGTCGCCCCGAGCACCGTCGTACACGCCGCCGCCAACCGCTCGAGATCCCGAGCATCCGGAGCCAGCAGCAGCGCCCCACGCCCCGACGCCGCGCACACCGCGGCCGCCTGCGCGAACCCAAGCGCCCAATCGGCCCCCGGCACGGCCGTCCAGATCGCACGCGGCGCCTCCGACCGCGCCACCGCGTCGAGAAAGCCCGGCGGGTACGACGACCACTCGGAGCGGGAGGTGGACAGCGGAGGAGGCGCCGGCTGGTCGCAGCGGAGCGGCTCGCCCTCGACCTTCGCGTGCCGTGGCGGCACCGCGAGGCGGGTGACGTCGGCGAACACTCCGGCGTACCGGTCGGCGACGGCGCGGCAGAGATCGGCGATCTCCGGCGTCAGCACCCGCTCGGGCGACACGACCTTGCGGATCCGGGTCAGCTTGCCGTCGTGGTCGGACGACTCCAGCCGCTCCAGCACGAACCCGTCGAGGTCCTTGCCGGCGAACCGGACCTTGACCCGCGCCCCGGGCTGCGCCGCCTCGGCCAGGTCGTCGGGGACCAGGTAGTCGAACGGCCGGTCCAGGTGCGGCAGCGAGACGTCGACCGCGATCCGGGCCACCGGCAACGAGGAGGTGATCCCGGCCGGCGCCTTCGTCCGGGACCTGCGAACGGTGTCGCGCAGCAGCGTCAGCTGCTCCGGCGAGTCCCCGTTCGATGTCACCGGGAAACTCTAGTCCGCCACGGCGACAGTCCGTGCGAACACGTCGGCCCGGCTGTGGACAACCCACCACAGCCGGGCCGATCGCGTCGCAAGACCTACTTGTTGATCGCGGCCTTGAGCTCCTCGACCCGGTCGGTGCGTTCCCAGGTGAAGTCCTCACCGGTGCGGCCGAAGTGCCCGTTCCGCGCGGTCTGGGCGTAGATCGGCCGGAGCAGCTCGAGGTCCCGGATGATCGCGGCCGGCCGCAGGTCGAAGACCTCGCGGACCGCGTCGCTGATCTTGTCCACCGGCACCTTCTCGGTCCCGAACGTGTCCACGTAGAAGCCGACCGGCGCGGCCTTGCCGATCGCGTACGCGATTTGGCACTCGACCCGGTCCGCGAGCCCGGCGGCAACGATGTTCTTCGCCACCCAGCGCATCGCGTACGCCGCCGACCGGTCCACCTTGGACGGGTCCTTGCCGGAGAATGCGCCACCGCCGTGCCGCGCCATCCCGCCGTAGGTGTCGATGATGATCTTCCGCCCGGTCAGCCCGGCGTCGCCCATCGGGCCGCCGACCTCGAACCGGCCGGTCGGGTTCACCAGCAGCTTGTAGTCGGCCGAGTCGATGTCGAACTGCTCGAGCACCGGGTCGACCACGTGCTTCTTGATGTCCGGCGACAGCATCGACTCCAGGTTGATGTCGGCCGCGTGCTGGCTGGACACCACCACGGTGTCCACCCGGACCGCCCTGTCACCGTCGTACTCGATGGTGACCTGGGTCTTGCCGTCGGGCCGCAGGTACGCCAGCGTGCCGTTCTTGCGGACCTCGGACAGCCGCTCCGACAGCCGGTGCGCGATCGTGATCGGCAGCGGCATCAGCTCGGGCGTCTCGTTGGTCGCGTAGCCGAACATCAGTCCCTGGTCGCCCGCCCCCTGCAGGTCCAGGACGTCCTTCGACGCGTCCGAGCGCGTCTCATACGCGGTGTCGACCCCCTGCGCGATGTCCGGCGACTGACTGCCGATGGCCACCGTGACCCCGCAGGACGCGCCGTCGAACCCCTTCAGCGACGAGTCGTAGCCGATCTCGAGGATGCGCGACCGCACGATCCCCGGGATGTCGACGTACGCCGTCGTGGTCACCTCGCCCGCGACGACGACCAGACCCGTGGTGACCAGGGTCTCGACCGCCACCCGGCTCTTCGGGTCCTCGGCCAGCAACGCGTCGAGGATGGAGTCGCTGATCTGGTCAGCGATCTTGTCCGGGTGACCTTCGGTCACCGACTCGGACGTGAAAAGGCGCCTCGCCACAGTTCTCCCTCGGATTCCTCTTGTGCCGCGCGACGTGCTACGGCCGCGCGATCCCCCCATGCACCGGCGGTTGGCGATGCATCTGGGAAGTATGCCAGCAGTTTCCGCCCGCGTCCCGGTGACGCTCCGAATTTGTCCATTATCCGAGACGTGCGATCACATGTCGGACGACAGGACGGAATTCAGGCGTGCGGGCCGACCGTCACGTCGCCCACGGTGAGCGACGGTGTGCAGCCAAGGATCGCAGCCAGCCGGTCCACCTCGGCGTCCAGCAGGCGGAGCCGGGCGCGGCTGAGCGAGGTGAGTGCCTCGACCGTCACGTGCAGCTTCCGGCCGGACGTCTTGTGGTGCCAGACTCCGGCGACGACCCCGTCGACCAGCAGGAGCGGGTAGTTGCCGGCCTGGCCGCGGGCGAGCGCCCGGGTGAACGCCTTGCCCCGGAACAGCAGCTCGCGCGGGAAGCTGCCGACGCCGTACGCGTCGAAGTACGGCAGCAGCCGGACACCGCGCACCGGCTCGTCCGGGAACTCGCCGTCGCCGGGCGCGTGCCAGACGGGTTGACCGGCGAGCTCGGCCTGCGGCAGGTCGGCGAAGTACGGCTTGACGAAGGCGGGGCTCGTGCTCAGCCACCGGGCGAACTGCTGAGGGGTCGCGGGTCCGTAGGAGTACAAGTAACGGTGCAGGAGCTCGGTGAACGCCCGGTCGCCGGGCATCGGCTCGAACGCCTTGAGGCGGTGCGGGTTCGAGTACGTGGTCACGCGACCACGGCTCGGGCCGTAGCAGAGGACTCCGGCGTTGGCCGCGTCCGGGATCAGCTGGCGCCAGCGCGGCCAGTAGGTCTGGAACGCCGGCATGACGAGGTCGCCGGCCCAGGACCCGGTACGGCGGACGACTTCGGCCGTGAGCTCGTCGACGGTGAGGTCGTCGTCCGCCACTGCGTCACCGATCGCGGCGATCACCTCGGTCCGCTGCTCGGGTGTCAACCGCATGTACTCCGGCACCGCCGTACCACCCGGCAACGCCGACAGCGCGCCCGTCCACAGCGGCAGGTCGTCGAGCGGCAGCAGGTGGACGGTTCCGCGCGGCCCGAAGGTCTTCACCAGGCCGCCGTCCTGCGGAACCGTCTGTCTGGTCGCACCATCGAGCCGGAGCGCGACCGACACCTCCCCCGCCGACAGCACCTGCGCATGCGCACCACACATAGCCCGTACGGCGCCCGCCGCGGAGGCGGCCGGGTTCCCCGCGAGGTGGTGCCGCCGCATCCGCCGTGCGACCACGGACCGCCATGAGATCACCATGACTCCGACGCTAGTGCCAGAAGCGGACAGGATCGGTCCTCTTACCTTCAGCCGGAGGAGGTGCCGCAAACCGCCTTCCGGCTCGTCCGGCGGCCAGCCGGCACGAACCCGGCCGACCTGGGAACGGCGGGCGCGTGAGCCTCGGTGGCCACCTCGACCGTGACTGCCACGGCTCAGTTCCAGTGGGTGGCGACCAGGTTCCAGATCACGCCCGCCAAGGCGTCCTTGGAGCCGGACGGGACGGGCAGGGCGTTGCCTGCGCGGTCGAGGATGACCGCCTCGTTGGTGTCGCTGCCGAACACCTTGCCGCCGGACACGTCGTTCACCACCAGCAGGTCGCAGCCCTTGCGTTCCAGCTTGGCCTGGCCGAGGTCGAGCACGTCGTGCTCCGCGTCGCCGGTCTCGGCCGCGAATCCGACGATCACCTGCCCGGCCCGCGCCCGGTCGTGGGAGATCGTCTGCAGGATGTCCGGGTTCTGCACCAGGTTGACCGCCGGGACTGCGCCGTCGGCGGTCTTCTTGATCTTGTGCTCGGCGACGTCGGCCGGCCGGAAGTCCGCCGGAGCGGCCGCCATCACGATCGCGTCCGCGTCCCCCGCGCGGCCGGTGATCTCGTCGTACAGATCCCTGGTGCTGGTCACCGGGACGACCTGGACGCCGGCCGGGTCGGGCAGCTCGGAGTTGGCCGCGACCAGGGTGACCTTCGCGCCGCGGGCGGCGGCGATCCGGGCGAGCGCGTAACCCTGCTTGCCGGACGAGGAGTTGCCCAGGTAACGGACCGGGTCGAGGTGCTCGCGGGTGCCGCCGGCACTGATCAGGACCTGCTTGCCGGTCAGGTCGGCGACCGCCTGCCCGGCGGCGCGGGCCGCCTCGTCGGCGAGCATCAACTGGCTGATCGCGAAGATCTCCGACGGCTCCGGCAGCCGGCCACGCCCCGTGTCCGCACCGGTCAGCCGGCCGACGGCGGGGTCGAGCACGGTGATGCCGCGCGACCGGAGGGTGGCGACGTTGGCCTGGGTGGCCGGGTGCTCCCACATCTCGGTGTGCATCGCGGCCGCGAACAGGATCGGGCAGCGAGCCGTCAGCAAGGTGTTGGTCAGCAGGTCGTCGGCCAGGCCGTGCGCGGCCTTCGCGATCAGGTTGGCCGTGGCCGGGGCAACGACCACGAGGTCGGCGGCCTTGCCGATCCGGACGTGCGGGACCTCCTGCACGTCGTCGAACGGGTCCGCCGTCACCGGCTGGCCGGACAGCGCCGCCCAGGTGGCCGCGCCGACGAACTCCAGCGCGGCCGCGGTCGGCACCACCCGCACGCTGTGCCCGGACTCGGTCAGCCGCCGGAGCAGGTCACAGACCTTGTACGCCGCGATCCCGCCGCCGACGCCGAGCACGACGTTCGGACGGGACCGGTCACCGGTTGCGGCCATCAGCGGACCCCGTTCCCGGACGTCATCGCGAGCGCAGTTACGCGGACTTCTCCGCGGCGGCGGCTTCCGCCTCGGCCTCGGGGTCGATGTCGGTGCAGGTCAGCACGCCCTCGTTGATCTCGCGCATCGCGATCGACAGCGGCTTCTCCTGGACGTGGGTCTCGACCAGCGGACCGACGTATTCGAGCAGACCTTCGCCGAGCTGCGAGTAGTAGGCGTTGATCTGCCGCGCCCGTTTGGCCGAGTACAGCACCAGCTTGTACTTGGAGTCGGTGTGGGTGAGCAGGTCGTCGATCGGCGGGGAGGTGATGCCGATGGCGACGGGCTGGTTGCCAGACAAGTTCAGCTCTTTCCAGGGATGGAGGGTGATCGGATCAACTTTACCAACTGATCGGCAGCCTCCCGAACCGAGGCGTTCACGATCGTCACGTCGAACTCCTTCTCGGCCGCCAGTTCGACCGTGGCGGTCTCCAGCCGGCGTTCCCGCTCCTCCGGCGTCTCGGTGCCGCGGAAGAGCAGCCGGCGGACCAGTTCGTCCCAGCTCGGCGGGGCCAGGAAGACGAACTGCGCCTCCGGCATCGTCTCGCGGACCTGGCGGGCGCCCTGCAGGTCGATCTCCAGCAGGGCCGGCCGTCCGTCGGCCAGCTTGTCCAGCACCGGCTGCTTCGGCGTACCGTACCGGGCCGCCTTGTGGACGACGGCCCACTCCAGCAGCTCACCGGCGGCGATCATCCGGTCGAACTCCTCGTCCGACACGAACAGGTAGTGCACCCCGTGCACCTCGCCCGGCCGGGGCTTGCGGGTGGTCGCCGACACCGAGATCCAGATGTCCGGGAACCGCTCCCGGATGTCCGCCGCCACGGTGCCCTTGCCGACCGCGGTCGGCCCGGCCAGCACGGTCAGCCGGGCGCTCCCGCCCCCGGCGGTGCGTGGCGGGTCCTGCCGCGGAGCCATCGTCTCGTCCGTCCTGTGCGGGGTCACGTTCACCGTCGTGTTCACACCAGTGTCCAACGAGCCGGCCAGGATTCCGGTTTGGCTCACTCGGCGAATTCGCGCTCGAGGGCGGCGATCTGGTTCGAGCCGAGGCCGCGCACCCGCCGCGTCTCCGAGATCCCCGCGCGTTCCATGATCTGCTGGGCCCGGACCTTGCCGACGCCCGGGATGCACTGCAGCAGCGCACTGACCCGCATCTTGCCGATCACGTCGTTGGTCTGCCCTTCGTGGAGCACCTCCGTCGGAGACGCTCCCGAATGCCGGATCCGGTTCTTGATCTCGGCTCGTTCACGCCGCGCCGCCGCGGCCTTGTCCAGAGCCGCCGCTCGCTGCTCCGGGGTCAAAGAAGGAAGTGGCACCGTTTCACCTGTCCCGTTGTGTGGCTTCGCAAGGGAACCTAACACGGGTTCGGGCAGGTCACGGCGCAGGAGCCGGGACGGATCGGCGACCGGTCCGGGCGGAGCGCCGAATCGAACGTTCGACTCCCTGCCCGGCGGCGGCAGGCAGGTCAGCTCAGCTGCGGGACGTCGACCTTGCAGGCGTCCTTCGCGTGCGTGGTGATGGTCTTGTACGCCGACATCACGCCGCCGGTCTCCTTGCTCAGCCGAGCCAGCTCGACACGGTCCGTGCCCGCCGCCTTCGCCTTCTCGGCGAACGTGACCACGACGCCCCAGTCGTCCTTCACCTCGGCCGGCGCGGAGCCCTGCAGCTTCTTCGCGTCCTCGAGGATCTTGGTGTAGTCGGCCGGGTTCTGCGGGTCCACGTTGACCGAGTTGGCGGCGTACCCGGCGAGGTCGACGCAGTACGCCTGCTCCTCGGTGCAGGCGGTCAGGGCGGCGGTGCCGGCGATCAGCGTCGCGGCGACGGCGAGTGTGCGCTTCAAAGCTCTCATCCTCGGGAGTCGGAGGTCGTCCTCGGGGTGTCACCCGCGACGCTACCGCTGGTGACCAAACCATCCGAAACCGATGCTTTCCCGTCACCCCCGCGATCGCTCCCAGCCGTCAGACCGCCACCGGCGGCCGGGGTTGGGCGATCGCCACGGCGTTGGCGGTGACGATTGCGGTGATGGCGAGCCAGTCGAGTGGGGCCAGGCGCTGGTCGAGGACGAGGAGGCCGACCAGGGCGGCGAGGACGGGGTTGACGCTCATGAAGACGCCGAAGAACTGCGCGGGGACCCGGCGCAGGCTGAGCAGATCGACCAGGAAAGGTACGGCGGACGACAGCACCCCGGCGGCGACGGCGTATCCGAGGGTCGCGGGTGTCGGCGGGTGGTGCCAGAGCACGATCAGGCCGATCGGAACGTAAGCCAGCCCGGACACCGCCGCCGCGGCGCCCACGCCCTGCACGCCGGGGAGTTCCCGCCCGATGCGCCGGTTGAGCAGGATGTACGACGCCCAGCAGAGAGCGGCCACGAGGCCGAGTCCGATCCCCAGGTAGTCGGTCGTCGCCTGCGGTCGCGTGAGCAGCACCACCGCGGGCGCTACGGCCAGAGCACACACCAGGTCGATCAACCGCCGCGAACCCAGCAGCGCCACCGCCAGCGGCCCGAGGAACTCCAGCGTCACCGCCAAGCCGAGTCCCACGCGGTCGATCGACGTGTACAGCGACAAATTCATCACCGCGAACACCGCCGCCAGCCCCAGCACCAGCCGCCACTGCTTGCCCGTCAGAGCCCGGAATCGCGGACGTCCGACCGCAACGAGCACCACCCCGGCCACCCACTGCCGGACAGCCACCACGCCCACCGGGCCCACCACGGGAAACGCGAGCGCCCCGACCGAAGCCCCCACCTGGGTGGACAGCCCGCTTCCCACCATCATCAACACCGCAACGACCCGCCCCGTCCGCGCCTCCGGTGCGCGCGGGGCGGTGGAAGCCGGCGCGGCCGGGCCCGGGGGGTTGGTGACAGGCGGGGTGGCGGTCATGCATCGAGCGTGCGGCCGGGCGGCGCCTGCGCAAAATGCATCCATCGCCGGATCTATACGCTGTGGTTATGGATCAGGTGGAGTTGCGGCAGCTGCGGTGTCTGGTGGAGGTGGCCGAGACCGGGACGTTCACGGACGCTGCGATCGAGCTGGGAGTGTCGCAGGCGGCGGTGTCGCGGAACGTGATGGGTCTGGAGCGCGTGCTGGGGGTTCGGCTGCTGCACCGGACCAGCCGGTCGGTCGCGCCGACCAGTGCGGGCGTGCAGGTGCTCGCGCGGGCCCGGCAGGTGCTGGCCGAGGTGGACGAACTGGTGCGCGAGGCAACGACCGGGCACACCCGGCTGCGCGTGGGCCACGCGTGGTCGGCGATGGGGCGGCACACGGCCGAGTTCCAGCGACGGTGGGCCACGGAGCACCCGGACGTGGAACTGCAGTTCGTGCGCACCAACACGGCCACCGGTGGACTGGCTGAGGGCCTGTGCGATCTCGCGATCGTGCGCACGCAGGTCGATCGCCGGTTCGCACACGCGACCGTCGCAAGCGAACGCAGGTACTGCGCCCTCGCCGCCGACGACCCCCTCGCGAAGAAGCGCACACTCACGCTGGACCAGTTGAAGGACCGCACCCTCGCGATCGACCGCCGGACCGGCAGCACCACCGCCGACCTCTGGCCGGAGGACGCACGCCCCCGACTCGAGTACACGCACGACGTCGACGACTGGCTGGCGGCGATCGCCGGCGGACGATGCGTCGGACTGACCCCGCACGCGACGGTCACGCAGTACCGCCGGGACGGCGTCGTCTACCGCCCGGTCCGCGATGCGCCGCCGGTCGACGTCCACCTCATCTGGCACCGCCGAGACCCGCACCCCGCCACCGAAGCAGCCGTCACCCTGCTGACCAAGCTGTACTCACGACACTAGAGCAGCGTCAGCAGTTGGCGGCGATCACGCGCCGCCCAGAGCACGTTCCGGATCTCGTCGATCGTGCCGACCGGCCAGCGCTCGGCGATCCGCCGGACCTCCGGGTCCCTGATGGCGGCCAGCAGCGCTCCCGGGAAGTCTCCCCAGACCACCTTGAACGGCCGGTCGCACATCCGCTCGACGCCGATCGTCACCGGCTCGGTGATCGCCAACCGGTTGTGCAGCTCCGCGACCCCCGTGTACGCCGCCATCAACGCTTCCTCGCGGTCCTGCCACGAGTCGGTGTGCAGGACCTTCGAGAACAGCGGGGTCAACTCCCCCGCGCACGACAGTTGCGAGAACGCCGTCCCGAACCACTTCGAGTACGGCGCGTACTGCCGCTCCATCAGGAAGCACAGCCGCATCAGATTGTGCACCAGTTGCGACCCGATCAGCGCCGACCCGAGCTCGTCGCCCACGAAGCCGGCGCGACCGGCGAGGTTCATCTCCGGGTGCACCCGCCACCACGCCGAGATCTGCAAGTAGCGCCAGACGTCGTCCGGGTAGTAGGCGAGGCGGTCGCGCACCGCCTGCAGCCCGAGGTCGTCGTGGAAGACCGCACCCGCGGTCAGCATCCGCAGACCCTGCTCCGGAAAGGTGAGCCAGTCCCGGACGGTCGGTTCGTCGCCGGGATCCCAGCCGAGCTGCTTCTCGAAGTACGCGCTGACGGTATGCACCTCGACCAGTGTGGGACGCCCCATGAACCGTTCCGGGACCTCCGGCCGCAGCCCGGTGTGCTCGTCCGCCACGAACACCACGGCCCGCGCTTCGCAGTTGTGGTCGGTGGACATCTCGTCGTCGAACCCGAGCACCTCCGAGCCGCGACCGATCAACGCGGCACTGTGCGGCACCGTCAACCCGGGCGCCACCACCTCCCGGTAGAACCGCCGGCACAGTTCCAGCCCAGGAGAGTACATGCCGACGAAGATCGCACGCCCGGACCCGGGAATTCAATCGAAACAACACACATGGCGCGAAATTCATCGCGCCATGTGTTGATGCATATTCTCTCCGAATCCGGTGCGGTTCGTCAGTATCCCAGGACGGTTCGGAAGGCGTCGTTGGCTCGGGCGGCGGCGTCCTGCAGTGCGGCGGCCGACGGTCCGGCGCCGAGGATCTCCCGTGAGCTCGACGGGACGACGTTGCGCACCGCCGGGCCGAAGACTTCGGCCAGCCCCTCGGCCGTGCCGCCCTGGGCGCCGAGCCCGGGCGCGAGCAACGGCCCACGGATGTCCAGGTCCTCGTCCGTGGACGAGATGGTCGCGCCGACCACCGCACCGAACGACCCGAGGTCCTCGGCGTCCGCGTTCAACGCCCGCAGACCATCCAGTACGGCGCCGGCGACCGTCGGACCCGCGACGGTCCGGGCCGACTGGAACTGCGGTCCCTCCGGATTCGACGTCAGCGCCAGCACGAACAGCCCGGCACCCGCCACCCGCGCCTCGTCGATCGCCGGTTGCAGCGAGCCGAACCCGAGGTACGGGCTCACCGTCAGCGCGTCACACGCCAGCGGCCCCTTCTCCGCGAGGTACGCCGATGCGTAGCCGGCCATCGTGGACCCGATGTCACCACGCTTGGCATCGATGATCACCAGCGCGCCCGCGTCCCGCAGCCGGGTGGTCGCCTGCTCGAGAACCGCGATCCCGGCCGACCCGAACCGCTCGAAGAACGCCGACTGCGGCTTGAACACCGCGACCCGGTCGGCGAGCGCGTCCACGACGCCGTACGTGAAGGACGCCAGGCCGTCGGCGGTGTCCGGCAGCCCCCACGAGTCCAGCAGGTGGGCGTGCGGATCGATGCCGACGCACAGCGGGCCGCGGGTGTCCATCGCGGCCCGGAGCCGGGTGCCGAAGGGTTCGTTGCTCATGGCAAGCTCCTGTTGATCCGGCGGACCAGCCCGGGCCCGCGGTAGATGAGTCCGGTGTAGACCTGGACCAGGCCGGCGCCGGCGTCGAGGAGCCGCGCGGCGTCGGCCGGCTCGAGGATCCCGCCGACGCCGATGATCGGCAGCGCTCCCCCGGTCTCGGCGTGGATGTGGGCGACCGTCTTGGCCGCGGTCTCGGTCAGCGGCCGGCCGGACAGCCCGCCGGTCTCGCCGGCCAGCGGGTGCGACTCCACCCCGGCACGGCCGACGGTCGTGTTGGTGGCGATGATCCCGGCGACGCCGACGTCGGTGCAGACCTGCAGGAGCTCGTCGATCGCCGACGAGGTCAGGTCCGGCGCGATCTTGACCAGGATCGGCTTCCCGGCCAGCCCGGCGACGCTCATCGAAGCGGCCTCGGTATGCAGGGCGGTCAGCAGCTCACGCAGATGACCCGCGTCCTGCAGCGACCGCAGTCCAGGCGTGTTCGGCGACGAGACGTTGACCGCGAAGTAGTCGCCGTACCGGTACAGCCTCCGCAGCGAGGTGACGTAGTCCTCGACCGCGTCCTCGAGCGGGGTCACCTTCGACTTCCCGATCGAGACGCCCAACGGGTAGCCGAGGTCGCCGTACGCCGCCAGCCGCGCGGCCAGCGCCTCCGAGCCGAGGTTGTTGAAACCCATCCGGTTGATCACGGCCTCGTGCTCGACCAGCCGGAACAGCCTGGGCTTCTCGTTGCCGGGTTGCGGATGTGCGGTGACGGTGCCGACTTCGACGAAGCCGAAGCCCAGCGCCGGCCAGGCGCGCAGCGCGACCCCGTTCTTGTCCATCCCGGCAGCGAGTCCGACGGGTGACGGGAAGCGGACACCGAAGACCGTGCGGGGTGACGCGGCGGCCGCGCCGGACAGGCGGGCCCCGGCACGCTGCGTGCCGGGGACGCGGCCGAGGAGCCGGAGGCCGGCGAGCGTCTGCTCGTGCGCGACCTCCGCGTCTCCGCGGCCCAGCCGGTACAGGACCGGCCGGACGACCTTCCTATACACCGCGGATCCTCGACACCCAGTCCTGCAGCGACCGGACGCCGATGTCCCCCGCCCGCTGGGCCTCGATTCCCTGGACCGCGGCCGCCAGCCCCTGCACCGTGGTGATGCACGGGATGTTGCGGGCGACCGCGGCACTGCGGATCTCGTACCCGTCCAGGCGCGGCGAACCGCCCTGGGTGATGCCGATCGGGGTGTTGACGATCAGCTGGAGCTCCCCGTCCTGGACCATCTGGACGATCGTCGGCTCGCCGTTCGGGCCAGGTCCCTGGCTGCTCTTGCGCACCGTGACCGCCTCGACCCCGTTGCGGCGCAGGACGTCCGCGGTCCCTTCGGTCGCGTAGATCTGAAAGCCCAGGTCGGCCAGCCGCTTCACCGGGAAGATCATGTGCCGCTTGTCCCGGTTCGCGACCGAGACGAACACCTTGCCCGAACCCGGCAGCGGCTGGGACGCCCCGGCCTGCGACTTCGCGAACGCCGTCCCGAAGGTGTCGTCGATGCCCATCACCTCACCGGTCGAGCGCATCTCCGGGCCGAGCACGGTGTCCACCGACCGGCCGTCGACGGTCCGGAACCGGTTGAACGGCATCACGGCCTCCTTGACCGCGATCGGCGTCGAGGTCGGCAGCGTGCCGCCGTCGCCCTCGGCCGGCAGCATGCCCTCGGCACGCAGCCCGGCGATCGAGGACCCGAGCATCACCCGGGCCGCCGCCTTCGCCAGCGGGGTCGCGGTCGCCTTCGACACGAACGGCACCGTCCGGGAGGCCCGCGGGTTCGCCTCCAGCACGTAGAGCACGTCACCGGCGAGCGCGTACTGCACGTTCAGCAGGCCGCGGACGCCGACGCCGCGGGCGATCGCCTCGGTCGACTGCCGGATCTTCTCGATGTCCGCGTTGCCGAGCGTGATCGGCGGCAGCGCGCAGGACGAGTCACCGGAGTGCACGCCGGCTTCCTCGATGTGCTCCATCACGCCGCCGAGGAACAGTTCCTCGCCGTCGAACAGCCCGTCCACGTCGATCTCGACCGCGTCGTCCAGGAACCGGTCGATCAGCACCGGGTGCTCCCACGACCCGAACCCGCCGCTCAGCCGGTCCAGCGCCGCGGTCAGCTCGGCCGAGCTGTAGACGATCTCCATCCCGCGGCCACCGAGCACGTACGAGGGCCGCACCAGCACCGGGAATCCGATCTCCTCGGCCACCCCGTGCGCCTCGCCGGCCGACAGCGCGGTCCCGTGTTTCGGGGCCGGCAGCGCCGCGTCCGCGAGCACCTTGCCGAACGCACCCCGTTCCTCGGCCAGGTGGATCGCCTCGGGCGACGTGCCGACGATCGGTACGCCGGCGTCCGCCAGCCGCTGTGCCAGTCCGAGCGGCGTCTGACCGCCGAGCTGCACGATCACCCCGGCGACCGGGCCGGCCTGCAGCTCGGCGTAGACGATCTCGAGGACGTCCTCGCAGGTGAGCGGCTCGAAGTACAGCCGGTCGGAGGTGTCGTAGTCGGTCGAGACCGTCTCCGGGTTGCAGTTCACCATGATCGTGCAGTAGCCCGCCTCGCGCAGCGCCATCGACGCGTGCACGCAGGAGTAGTCGAACTCGATCCCCTGGCCGATCCGGTTCGGGCCCGACCCGAGGATCAGCACGGCGGGCTCGGTGCGCGGTGCGACCTCGGTCTCCTCGTCGTACGACGAGTAGTGGTACGGCGTCTCGGCCGCGAACTCGGCCGCACAGGTGTCGACCGTCTTGTAGACCGGCCGGATCCCGAGCGCCTGCCGGACCCCGCGGACGACGTCCTCGGCCAGCCCGCGGATCTCGGCCAGCTGCAGGTCGGAGAACCCGTGCCGCTTGGCGAGCCTGATCACCTCGGGCGTCAGCCGGGGCGCGGCCGCGACCTGGAGCGCGGTCTCGTGGATCAGGTACAGCTGGTCCACGAACCACGGGTCGATCTTCGTGGCCGCGAAGATCTGCTCCGGCGTCGCCCCCGCCCGGATCGCGTCCATGATGGTCCGCAACCGGCCGTCGTGCGGCGTCCCGATCGCCTGGAGCAACGGCTCCAGCTCGGTGGCCGGCTGCCCGGCCCAGGAGAACCGGGCCTCCGGCTTCTCCAGCGACCGCAGCGCCTTCTGCAGGGCCTCGGTGTAGTTCCGGCCGATCGCCATCGCCTCGCCGACGCTCTTCATGTGCGTGGTCAAGGTGGCGTCCGCGGCCGGGAACTTCTCGAACGCGAACCGTGGCACCTTCACCACCACGTAGTCCAGCGTCGGCTCGAAGCTGGCCGGGGTCTGCTTGGTGATGTCGTTCGGGATCTCGTCGAGCGTGTAGCCGATCGCGACCTTGGCGGCGATCTTGGCGATCGGGAACCCGGTGGCCTTCGACGCCAGTGCGGACGACCGCGACACCCGCGGGTTCATCTCGATCACGATCAGCCGGCCGTCGGCCGGGTTGACCGCGAACTGGATGTTGCAGCCGCCGGTGTCGACGCCGACCTCGCGGATGATGCCGATCGCCAGGTCCCGCATCACCTGGTACTCGCGGTCGGTCAGCGTCATCGCCGGGGCGACCGTGACCGAGTCCCCGGTGTGCACGCCCATCGGGTCGACGTTCTCGATCGAGCAGATGATGACGACGTTGTCGGCCTTGTCGCGCATCACCTCCAGCTCGTACTCCTTCCAGCCGAGGATCGACTCCTCGATCAGCACCTCGGTGGTCGGGCTCGCGACCAGGCCGGCACCGGCGATCCGGCGCAGGTCGGTTTCGTCGTAGGCCATCCCGGAGCCGACGCCGCCCATGGTGAACGACGGCCGCACCACCAGCGGGTAACCGAGGTCGGCGGCCGCGCCGAGGACGTCGTCGATCGTGTGGCAGATCCGCGAACGGGCCACCTCGGCGCCGAGCTTCTCGACGATCTGCTTGAACGACTCCCGGTTCTCGCCGCGCTGGATCGCGTCGACGGACGCGCCGATCAGCTCGACGCCGTACTTGTCCAGCACGCCGTTGTCGTGCAGCGCGATCGCCGCGTTCAGCGCGGTCTGGCCGCCGAGGGTGGCCAGCAGCGCGTTCGGGCGCTCCTTCTCGATCACCTTCTCGACGTACTCCGGGGTGATCGGTTCGACGTAGGTGGCGTCGGCGAACTCCGGGTCCGTCATGATCGTGGCCGGGTTGGAGTTCACCAGGACGACCCGGAAGCCCTCCTCCTTGAGCACCCGGCACGCCTGGGTGCCGGAGTAGTCGAACTCACAGGCCTGACCGATCACGATCGGGCCGGAGCCGATCACCAGGACCGACTCGATGTCTGTACGACGTGGCATCAGGCCCGCCCCTCCATCAGTTCGACGAACCGGTCGAACAGGTACGCCGAGTCGTGCGGACCGGCCGCCGCCTCGGGGTGGTACTGGACCGAGAAGGCGAGCACCCTGCCGTCCTTCCCGGTCAGGCGCAGCCCCTCGACCACGTTGTCGTTGAGCGAGACATGGCTGACCTCGGCCGCGCCGTACGGCGTCTCGACGGTCTCCTCGATCGGCGCGTCCACCGCGAACCCGTGGTTCTGCGCGGTGATCTCGACCTTGCCGGTGGCCCGGTCGAGCACCGGCTGGTTGATGCCGCGGTGCCCGTACTTGAGTTTGAAGGTGCCGAGTCCGAGAGCCCGGCCGAACACCTGGTTGCCGAAGCAGATGCCGAAGTACGGCTTGTTCTGCTCCAGCAGCTGCTTGAGCAGGGTGGTCGGGTGCTCGGTGGTCTCCGGGTCGCCCGGGCCGTTGCTCATGAAGATGCCGTCCGGGTTCACCGCGAGCACCTCGTCCAGCGACGCGGTGGCCGGCATCACGTGCACCTCGATGCCGCGCTCCGCCATCCGCTTCGGCGTCATCGACTTGATCCCGAGGTCGAGCGCGACCACGGTGAACCGCTTCTCCCCCTCGGCCGGAACGACGTACGGCTCGAAGGTGGTCACCTCGGACGCGAGGTCCGCGCCGACCATCGGCGGCTGCTGCAGGACCTTGTCCAGCAGGGCGTCCGGGTCGAGGACCTCGGTCGAGATGCCGGCCCGCATCGCGCCGCGCTCCCGCAGGTGCCGGGTCAGCGCCCGGGTGTCGATACCCGAGATCCCGACGATCCCCTGGGCCCGCAGTTGGTCGTCGAGAGAGCGGGTGGCCCGCCAGTTCGACGGCACCCGGGCAGGGTCGCGGACGACGTACCCGGCGACCCAGATCTTCTGCGACTCGTCGTCCTCGTCGTTGATCCCGGTGTTGCCGATGTGCGGCGCGGTCTGGGTGACGATCTGCCGGTGGTACGACGGGTCGGTCAGCGTCTCCTGGTAGCCGGTCATCCCGGTGGTGAACACCGCCTCGCCGAACGTCTCGCCGGTCGCCCCGTACGACGTACCGGAGAAGCTCCGGCCGTCCTCCAGGACCAGCAGTGCAGGCTGGCTCATTTCTCCTCGGCTCCGATCAGGGTCGAGATGGATTCGGTCAAGGGGGCGGTGTCGGCCTTGCGGCGCGGGCGGAACCCGGTGTCGAGCGCACGGCCGTCGTGGTTCCAGGTGACCACCACCAGCCCGGACCTCTCCGCGGTCACCTTGCCGGCGATGCCGCGGTCGGTCCGGACGCCGGTCACCTGGTCCGCGGGGATGAAGACATCCGCCGCGCCCTGCCGGTGGAAGATCAGGCCGGCCTCGCTGACGGCCAGGTCCGCGGTACTGCGGACGCCCAGTTCGTGCACGGCGATCCGGTCCATCCAGTCGCCGGCCGACGTGGTGGCGACGTACACGCCCTCCACGCCTCTGCTCTTGTCCGCCGCGGGCACCAGCGGAAGCGGCGCCAGGCCGGCCTGCCGGGACTGCCGGTTCCGCCAGCCCCGGTACATGGCGTAGTAGCCGACCGCGATCACCAGCAGCGTGCCGGCGACGCCCAGAAAAGCCTTCACCGCGACAGCGCTCCGTCCAGGACGGTCGGCGTACCGCGCAGGAACGTCGCGACCACCTTGCCCGGCAGCGTCATCCCGCCGAACGGCGTGTTCCGTGACAGCGATGCCGACTCCGCCGGGACGACGGTCCGCTCGGCCGCCGGGTCGACCAGGACGACGTTCGCCGGCGCACCCGCCTCGAGCGGGCGTCCGTGGTCGCCGGCCTGGCCGATGACTGCCGGCCGGTAGCTCATCCGATCGGCCACGTCCGCCCACGTCATCAGCTTGGTGTCGATCATCGCGTGCTGGACCACGCTCACCGCCGTTTCCAGGCCGGTCATGCCGAACGCGGCCGCGCTCCACTCGCAGTCCTTGTCCTCGACCGGGTGCGGCGCGTGGTCGGTGGCGACGATGTCGATCGTGCCGTCGGCCAGTCCCTCGCGGACCGCCTCGACGTCCTCCTTGGTGCGCAGCGGCGGGTTCACCTTGAACACCGGGTTGTAGGACGCGGCCAGGTCCTCGGTCAGCAGGAGGTGGTGCGGCGTCACCTCGGCGGTCACCTCGTACCCGCGCTTCTTCGCCGCGCGGACGATCTCCACCGAGCCCTTCGTCGACAGGTGGCAGACGTGCAGCTTCGAGCCGACGTGCGCGTTCAGCAGGATGTCGCGGGCGATGATCGCCTCCTCGGCGACGCTCGGCCAGCCGGTCAGGCCGAGGACGCCGGACAGCGCGCCCTCGTTCATCTGCGCGCCCTGGGTCAGCCGCGGCTCCTGCGCGTGCTGGGCGATCGTGCCGTCGAACGCCTTCACGTACTCCAGGGCGCGGCGCATCAGCGCGGCGTCCCAGACACAGTCGCCGTCGTCGGAGAACACCCGGACCCGGGCCGCCGAGTCCGCCATCGCGCCGAGCTCGGCGAGCTGGGTGCCCTTCCGGCCGACCGTGACCGCGCCGATCGGGTAGACGTCGGCGTACCCGCTCTCGCGGCCGAGGCGCCAGACCTGCTCGACGACACCGGCGGTGTCGGCGACCGGGTCGGTGTTGGCCATCGCGAACACCGCGGTGAACCCGCCGAGTGCGGCGGCCCGGGTGCCGGTGAGCACGGTCTCGGCGTCCTCGCGGCCCGGCTCGCGCAGGTGCGTGTGCAGGTCGACCAGCCCCGGCAGCGCGACCAGGCCGGTCGCGTCGATCGTCTCCGCGCCGTCTGGCACGTCCAGGCCGGTTCCGACGGCGACGATCTCGCCGTTGTCGATCAGCAGATCCGCCACCTCACCGCCAGTGATGCTCGCTCCGGTGATCAGGTACGCGTTCACGCGTTCGACTCCTCGTTCGATTCGTTGCTGCCGGACAGCAGCAGGTACAGGACGGCCATCCGGATGGCCACGCCGTTGGTGACCTGTTCGACGATCACCGAGCGGGTGGAGTCGGCGACCTCGGCGCTGATCTCCATGCCGCGGTTCATCGGGCCGGGGTGCAGCACGATCGCCTCGTCCGGCAGCTGCGCCATCCGGTGCACGTCGAGGCCGTAGCGGCGGGTGTACTCGCGGGCGCTCGGGAAGTAGGCGTCGTTCATCCGCTCGCGCTGGACCCGCAGCATCATCACCGCGTCGCTCTTCGGCAGCGCCGCGTCCAGGTCGTACGACGTGACGCACGGCCAGCTGCGCATCTCGACCGGGAGCAGCGTCGGCGGCGCGACCACGGTCACCTCGGCCCCCAGCGTCGACAGCAGCAGCACGTTCGACCGGGCGACCCGCGAGTGCAGGACGTCGCCGACGATGGTGACCCGGCGGCCCTCCAGCGAGCCGAGGTGGCGGCGCATCGTGAACGCGTCCAGCAGTGCCTGGGTCGGGTGCTCGTGGGTGCCGTCACCGGCGTTCACCACCGCGCCGGTCATCCAGCCCGAGGTGGCCAGCAGGTGCGGAGCTCCGGAGGAGCCGTGCCGGCAGACCACGCCGTCGGCGCCCATCGCCTGCAGCGTCAGCGCGGTGTCCTTCAGGCTCTCGCCCTTGCTCACGCTCGAGCCCTTGGCGGAGAAGTTGATCACGTCGGCGGACAGCCTCTTGGCGGCCGCCTCGAACGAGATCCGGGTCCGGGTGGAGTCCTCGAAGAACAGGTTCACCACGGTCCGGCCGCGCAGGGCCGGCAGCTTCTTGATCGGCCGGTCGGCCAGCGACCGCATCTCCTCGGCGGTGTCGAGGATCAGGTTCGCCTCGTCCCGGGACAGGTCGCCCGCGCTCAGCAGGTGTTTCATCACGCCTTCACCCCGGTCGTGGTCTTGTCGGCGATGAGCACGGCGTCGACGCCGTCGTACTCGGTCAGGTGGACGGTGACGCGCTCGACCAGCGAGGTGGGCAGGTTCTTGCCCACATAGTCGGCGCGGATCGGCAGCTCGCGGTGGCCGCGGTCGACCAGGACGGCCAGCTGGACCGCCCGCGGCCGGCCGATGTCGCCGATCGCGTCCAGCGCGGCCCGGATGGTGCGGCCGGAGAACAGCACGTCGTCGACCAGGACGACGACCTTGCCGTCGATCCCCCCGGCCGGGATGTCGGTGTGCTCGAGGCCGCGGGGTGGTTTGAGACCGATGTCGTCGCGGTACATCGTCACATCGAGTGACCCTGTCGGCACGCTCTGCCCCTCGACGGCCGCGATCCGGGCCGCGATCCGGGCGGCCAGGCCGACGCCGCGGGTGGGGATGCCGAGCAGGACGACGGGGTCGGCCCCGCGGTTGCGCTCGAGGATCTCGTGCGCGATCCGGGTCAGTGCCCGGGAAATGTCGGAAGCGTCCAGCACAGTGCGGGTCCCGCGCTTGGGCGCGGCAGTCTGATCAGCACTCTGGGCAGGATTCATCGCTACCGTTCCTCCTTTCCCGCCTCTCTGGACGGGTCTTTAAAGGACGTTCGGACCGCTTGACATGGTATCGGAAGTGACACGCCGTCTTGACGCTGGCCTCGCACCCGGAATATTGTTACTCTGTGTAACCGAGGGGGGTCTTGGTAATTCAGTTTGGCCGACCGACCCGTTCCGGCGGGCCGGACAAGACGAAACTAGTCGGAGGGAAGAACCAGCGTGCCTAGCGAATACGCGAAGACACTGGGTGGCAAGTTGCGCGCCATCCGCCAGCAGCAAGGGCTGTCGCTGCACGGCGTGGAAGAGAAGTCCAAGGGTCGCTGGAAGGCGGTCGTCGTCGGCTCGTACGAGCGTGGCGATCGAGCCGTCACGGTCCAGAAGCTCGCGGAGCTCGCCGATTTCTACGGCGTGCCGATCCGTGAGCTCCTGCCCGGTTCCGCCAGCGCGGCCGCCGCGGCTGCCGCTCCGCCCCGGTTGATCCTCGACCTGGAGGCCCTGCAACACCTCGACGCGAGCGAGGCCGGTCCGCTGACGCGGTACGCGGCCACGATCCAGGCTCAGCGGGGTGACTACAACGGCAAGGTGCTGTCGATCCGTCAGGACGACATGCGGACCCTGGCCGTGATCTACGACGAGTCGCCGACGACTCTGACCGAGCGTTTCATCTCCTGGGGTGTGCTGAACCCGGAGGCGAAGGGCGACGTCGAGGAGTCCGAGGCAGCCGGCGCCTGATCGGAAGGCAGCAGAGACGGTCGGGGCTCGTAGCAGCTGGCCCGCGGCCGCCCGCCTTCTCATCCGCAGAAGGAATCCGCAGCAGTAATCCGCAGTAGCGCACGACCCGCGGCGGGCACCACCTCACCCGCTGCACCAGAGGCCGGGGCCGTTCCCCCGCGCCACCACCACGGGGACGCAGATCCGGCCCGGGACCGTACCGAGACGGTCACCGGGCCCCGACATCAGGACTTCCCGAGAGGGCTCGCCCCCCTCGCTCCTCAGCCGCTCAGACGCCGAGGGTGGGCTTGAGCTGCAGCAGTCTGGCCAGCAGCCCGTTCACGAACGCCGGCGACTCGTCGGTGGACAGGTCCCGCGCGAGGGCGACCGCCTCGCTGACCGCGACCACGTCCGGGACCTGGTCGTCGAACAGCAGTTCGTAGCTGCCGATCCGCAGGATGTTGCGGTCCACCGCCGGCATCCGGTCCAGCGACCAGCCGACCGAGTGGGTCTGCAGCAGGTCGTCGATCACCTCGATGTGCTTCGCCACACCCTCGACCAGTGCCACGGTGAACTCGTTCACCGGCGGGTCGTTGTCGGCCACCCGGTCGGCCAGGGTGCCGCCGACGGGCAACCCCCTGACCTCGGACTCGAACAGCACGTCGAGGGCGCGCTTGCGGGCCTTGCTACGGGCAGACATGTGCGGTTGTCAGCTCTTCCGGGATCCGAAGTGGTCAGGAGGTGACGCGACCGAGGTAGTCGCCCGTGCGGGTGTCGACCTTGACCTTCTCGCCCGTGGTCAGGAACAGCGGGACCTGGATGGTGTAGCCGGTCTCCAGCTTGGCCGGCTTGGTGCCACCGGTGGACCGGTCGCCCTGCAGGCCGGGCTCGGTGTACTCGACGACGAGTTCGACCGAGGCCGGGAGCTCGACGTACAGCGGCAGGTCGTCGTGCACCGCGACGATGGCGTCCTGATTCTCCAGCAGGAAGTGCGCGGCGTCGCCGACGGTCTCGGGCTGGATCTGCAGCTGGTCGTAGGTCTGCTTGTCCATGAACACGTACGACGTGCCGTCGTTGTACAGGTAGGTCATGTCGCGCTTGTCGACGGTCGCGACCTCGACCTTGACATCCGCGTTGAAGGTCTTGTCGACCACCTTGCCGGAGAGCACGTTCTTCAGCTTCGTCCGGACGACGGCGCCGCCCTTGCCGGGCTTGTGGTGCTGGAACCAGACGACGGACCACAGCTGCCCGTCCAGGTCGAGCACCATGCCGTTCTTGAGGTCGTTCGTCGTTGCCACGCGGATATGCCCTTCGAATTGATCAGCGGTAACACCGGATTGTAGCGGTCACCTGCCCCTTCCTTCGATTCCGCGCCCGCGGGCGGACCCGGCGGGGCTTAGGCTGGCAGTCCCGAGTGGCGACTGTGACGACGGAGGGCAGCCGGTGGTGGAGTTCGCGATCTTCGTCATCGTCATGATCGTGGTCAGCGTGATCGGCAAGGCCAGGCAGCAGGCCTCGAAGTCCGGCGGCCGCCCGAACCCGCGGATGCAGAAGCTGATCGAGCGGATGCAGGCCCAGCAGGGCGGCAACGTGCCGACCCAGTTCCAGGGCCAGTTCACCCGGCCCACCGGCGGCCAGGTGCCGCCACCCCAGTTCCAGCCCCAGTACCAGCCGCCGGCGCAATGGTTGCCGTCGTACGGGCCGCCGCAGGGGCATCGCCCGCCGCAGCACCACCTGCCGGCCGCGCGGAACGACACTGACGCCCGGGTCCGGGAGTTGATGGAGGCCGGCAGCGAGGTGGCGGCGATCCGGCTGCTGTGCGACGAGCAGGACATGGGCATCCTCGAGGCGCAGGAGCATGCGCGGGCCCTGGTCGGACCTCCCGGGACGTCGCCCACCCCGGCCCGTCCGGCCCAGTCCGCACAGGCCGGGCCGGCCGCACCGGAGCAGGACGAGCAGGGGCAGGACGAGCAGGGGCAGGACGAGCCGGAGACCCGGTACGTCGGTTCGGCCGCGTTCGCGGAGTCGATCTTCGACCTCGACCGCGATGAGGACACCTGGGCCAGCGGCTGGGTGGACACCCCGGAGCCCGACGACCGCTCGGACATCGACGAGCTCTGGCAGACGGTCCGGAACCCGCCGCGTCCCGGGACTACTCCGCCCAGCTGACCACCAGGCAAGCGTGCCGCCGCGTGATCCTGAACCCGGCCGGTACGTCGCCACCCGCCGGCCACACCTGGAACGACGGCCCCGGCCCGTGCCGGTGATGCGCGTCCCACAGCCGCAGCTGGTCGATCAGCCTGTCCATCAGCCGGGACGCCTCCGGCCCGTGACCGTTGACGCCCAGCTCGACGAACGACGCCGGTCGTCGCCGGGCCGGGCAGGACGTCAGGTAGGCCACACTGTCGCGCGTCACCACCGCCGCGGCACCCCACCGCGGTGTCGGTGCGACCGTCTTCACGGATCGGTCCGCGCCGAGGATGCAGAATCCGGGCAGGGCCGACGCGAGCCACAGGTTGAGCTCGGCCAGCGGCTCCTGCCGGTTCATCACCACCCCTGACCAGGCCTGCACGTGCGGTTGCCCGAGGACGCCGTCGTACGGATGAGCCTCGATCTCCTGGTCCTCGTCGAAGCTGACGAACACCTGGTCACCCGCGATCGGCACCAGCCGCTCGTAGTTCGCGCCGGCGCCCTGCATGCAGACGAAGCCACACATCGTCGCGGACCGGCTCTCCAGGTGGTCGCCGACCCGGTCGAACCCGATCGACCGGGTCTGGCCTCGCAGCCGCAGCGGTACGACGATCCGCCCGCCGGGCCGGAGCTGGCCGATCCAGGCCGGCGGCACGTCCCACGCCGTCACGGTGACCACGATCCGGTCGAACGGCGCGTCCTCCGGGTCGCCGAACTCCCCGTCCGCCCGGACCACCCGGACGTCGTCATACCCGGCCGACGCCAGCACCTCCCGGGCCCGGTCGGCGACCTCGGGATCGATGTCGACCGTGGTCACGGCACCTGCCGGACCGGTAAGCTCGCGCATCAGGGCCGCGTTGTAGCCACCGGAGCCGATCTCGAGAACGCGGTCGCCGGGCTGGATCCCGGCCTGGCCGAGCATGAGCGCGACGATGCTCGGCTGGGACACCGAGCTGACCGCGATCCCGGCGTCGTTCCGTTTCATCAGGACGACGTCGTCGGCGTACGCCCGGTCGAGGGGTGCCTGCGGGACGAACAGGTGCCGGGGCACGGTCTCGAACGCGGCGGCCACCCGCTGGTCCCGGATGGAGCCCTCGGCGACCAGGTGGCGGGTCAGGGCCGCACGCAACGACTCGGCCCGGCGCGAGTCGTCGGCGGTCATGGTCTCAGTCCCTCGTGTCCCCGAGGGATTCGAGCAACGTCCGCAACAGCTCGGCGAACTGCTCGCGCTCGACCGTCGACAGTCCGGCGAGCATCTGCTGCTCCGTCTCGATGTGGGCCGGGAGCACCGAGTCGATCAGCCGCAGCCCCTCGTCGGTCAGCGTCACCCGAACGCCGCGCCCGTCCGTCTCGCTGGGCGCCCGGGTGACGAGTCCGCGCGCCTCGAGCCGGTCCAGCCGCTGACTGATCGCGCCCGAGGTCACCATCGACGACCGCATCAGTCCGGCCGGGGTCAGGCTGTGCTCGGCGTTGCTGCGCCGCAGCGTCGCGAGTACGTCGAACGAGGCGCGGTCGACGTCGAACCGGGCGAAGTTGCGCGCCAGCTGGGCACCGAACAACTGGTTCAGCCGGCTCACCCGCCCGACCACGCCCATCGGCGACGCGTCCAGGTCCGGCCGCTGCTCCGCCCATTGCTCGAGCACCAGGTCGAGGTGATCAACCATACGGCCAGCGTAGTCCAGCTTGCTTAGCGGTGAGGGATCGTGGATTGCTCAGCGCTGAGTGCTCCCACCGGGCCGGCCTAGATCAGGCCCTCACGCAAGGCGTAGGCGACGGCGTGTGAGCGGTTCCTGAGCTGCAGGCGGCTGGTTACGTCGTGCAGGACGTTCTTGACCGTCCGCTCGGAGTACGACAGCTCCCGCGCGATCTCCTGGGTGTCCTTGCCGTCGGCGACGAGCCGCAAGACCTGAGTCTCGCGGTCGGACAGACCGGTCTGGGACGGCCTCCGTGGCGTCAGCACCTGCATGCGCGGGACACGGCCGAGCAGGCGACCCATGAGCTCGGGCGGCAGGCTGCCGTGACCCGCGGCGGCGGTCTGCACGAGGTGCACGATCCGGTCGGCGGTCGCCTCGGTCCGCCGGAGCACGCCGGACACCCCGAGCTCCACCGCGGTCATCAGCGCGTCGTCGTCGATCATGCCGGTGATCAGCACGGCCCGGCCGCACCCCCGCTCTTTCGCCGAGCGGAGTACCTCAACCGCCGCCCGGTCCAGCGAGTCGACGGCGATCAGCGCGACCACCGGCGACGCGGTCCGCTGCTCGAGCATCCGCGCCTGGATGACCGCCAGGTCGGCGTCGGTCAGCAGGCCGATCTCCGGCCGCGGCCGGAGGGCGTGCACCAACCCGAACTGCGACAGCGGGTCGAGGGCTTTCATCCAGACCGGAACACGTTGCTGCGTCGTCATCCGTGCCACTCCCCCAGGGCATCGGCGCCAGACGGTCCGGCGCGAACCTGCACTCACTGGCTAGATGCCCGAAAGGGCAGGTTGGTTGCGTTCGGGGGAGGTCTCAGTTCGGCAACTCAGTCCGGGAGGGTGGTGAGCGCGCGCAGCGCCAGCCGGTAGGAGTCGACGCCGAAGCCGGCGATCGTGCCGGTGGCCACGCCGGCCACCACGCTGGTGTGCCGGAACTCCTCGCGGGTGGCGGGGTTGGTCAGGTGGATCTCGATCAGCGGCGCGGTCCGCTGGGCGCAGGCGTCCCGTAGCGAGTACGAGTAGTGGGTGAAGGCAGCCGGGTTCAGGACCACTGGGAGCCTGCCGTCGGCCGCCTCGTGCAGCCAGCCGACCAACTCGGCCTCGTCGTCGGTCTGCCGCACCTCGACGTCCAGCCCGAGCTCGGCTCCGGCCTTCTCGCACTCCGCGACCAGATCCGCGAACGTCGTCGTCCCGTACTTCTCCGGCTCCCGGGACCCCAGACGACCGAAATTCGGCCCGTTCAGCACCAGCACCCGCCGCCCACTCACGTCAGTCACACCCCAACCCTAGAGCCTCAGCTCCAGGGAGCTCCGGGGCCGCCCATGCGCTGGGCGTAGTCGGAGCCTCGGGTGAGGTCGCCGCGGCGGACCGGTTCGTCGGTGAAAGCCGAGGCGTAGATGGCGGCTGCGAGCTCGAGGGTGTTGCGGGCTTCGGCAAGTGGGACCGGTGCGGGTTCGCCCGCCGCGAGGGCGTCCAGTACGGCGGAGAGCTGGGCGGAATGCCCGCTCGCGACCTCGGGAAGACCGTCTGCCCACGCCGAGGCCACGGCTTCCTGCGAAGGGCCGGGGGTGACCGTCCAGTTCTCGTTCTTGTAGCCGTAGAGGTGTTCCAGCTCGATCGTCGCGTTCTCGTAGTCGAACCGCAGCTGCGAGGTCTGCCGCGGCGAGACCAGCGAGTTGACGACCGACGCCACCGCGCCGTTCTCGAAGGTCACCAGCGCCATCGAGACGTCCTCGGTCTTGGTCGGGCGGGCTTGCCGGGCCGCGATCGCGGTCACCTTCTCCCACGGCCCCAGCACCGACAGCAGCAGGTCGAACTGGTGGATCCCGTGCCCCATCGTCGGACCGCCGCCCTCGACCTCGAAGGTCCCGCGCCACGGCATCGCGAAGTACTCGTCGTCGCGGTACCAGACGGTGTTGCACAGGGCAACCAACGGCCGGCCGAGCACGCCGTTCGCGGCCAGCTCACGCAGCCGTACGGCGCCCGAGCCGAAGCGGTGCTGGAACACGCACACGACCTGCGCGGACGATGCCCGCTCCGCGTCGAGCAGCGCGTCGAGCTCGTCCAGCGACAACGTCGGCGGCTTCTCCGTCAGCACGTCGACGTTCGCGGCCAGGCACTCGGCGGCCAGCGGCACGTGCGAGCTCGGCGGCGTGCACAGGTGGACCAGGTCGACCTGGCCGGCCGCGAGCAGGTCGGACAGGCCCGGGTACACGGCGGGGATGTCCCACTTGGTCGCGAACGCGTTCGCGCGGTCGACGTCGACGTCCACCGCGGCGACGAGGTCGGCGCGGTCCGCGCACGCCCGCACCGCCCCGGCATGGGCGTTGGCGATACCGCCGGTTCCGACGATGGCGATCCGGTGCTTGCTGTCAGACATGAGGCCCTTTCGCTGGAAAGCCCTTTCCCAGCCAGCATCGTCGAGGTCGCCGTCGATGCACAAGGGCGCGTCCGGTCCATGACCGGATCCGGTCAGCTGATCTCGGCGTACGCGGCGATCAGCAGGCCCGGGTCCGGCGCCTCGAAGACGGCCGGCCTGGCAAGGCCGTCGAGGACGACGAACCGGAGCCGGTCCGCCCGGGTCTTCTTGTCGAGCTTCATCGCGTCCTGCAGGTGCGGCCAGGCGTCGGCCCGGTAGGTCACCGGCAGCCCGAGGGACTCCAGTACGGCGCGATGCCGGTCGGCGGTCGCGTCGTCGAGCCGGCCGGCCGCGCGGGCGAGCTCGGCGACGAACACCATGCCGATGCTGATCGCGGCGCCGTGCCGCCACTTGTACCGCTCGACCCGCTCGATCGCGTGGCCCAGCGTGTGGCCGTAGTTCAGCGCCTCGCGGCCGATCTTCCCGCCGATCGCGGTGGTCCGCTCGCGCAGGTCCGCGCCGACCGTGTCGGCCTTCACCTGGATCGCGCGGGCGATGAGTTCCTCGGTGGCGTCGTACGCCGGGCTGGACGCGCCGGCCGGATCCTTCTCGACCAGGTCGAGGATCACCGGGTCCGCGATGAAGCCGCACTTCACCACCTCGGCGAGACCGCTGACGTAGTCGTTGCGCGGCAGCGTCTCCAGCGCGGCCAGGTCGCACAGCACCCCGGCCGGCTCCCAGAACGCGCCGACCAGGTTCTTTCCCTCGGCGGTGTTGATCCCGGTCTTCCCGCCGACGGCCGCGTCGACCATGCCGAGCAGCGTCGTCGGGATGTGCACGACCTTGACGCCCCGCAGCCAGGTGGCGGCGACGAAACCGGCCAGGTCGGTCGTCGTCCCGCCGCCGACGCCGACGATCGCGTCCGAGCGGGTGAACCCGGCCTGCCCGAGCACCGACCAGCAGTACGCCAGCACCTCGGCGGTCTTGGCGTCCTCGGCATCCGGGATCTCGATCGCGTGCGCGGTGTAGCCGCTCGCGGTGAGGTCGTCGCGGATCGCGTCCCCGCTGGTGCGCAGCGCCCGCGGGTGGATCACGGCCACCCGCTGCACCCCGTCCCCCAGCAGCCCGGGCAGCTCGTCCAGCAGATTGTTGCCGATGACAACGTCGTACGGAGCCGCCGCCTCGACTCTGATCCTGGTCATGGGGCCTCCCGGCCTGGACTGAGGAGCGGAGGGAGCGAAGCGACCGGAGTGACGAGGGAAGGCCGGGAGTTCCAGCCCCATGTCCCGCCGCGCGGCAGCGCGGCATCCGTCAGGGTCATCCCAGGTGCTCCACGATCTCGGCGGCGATCTCGTCCGGGGTGCGTTCGTCGGTCTGCACGGTCAGCTTCGCCACCTCGGCGTACAGCGGGCGGCGGGCTTCCATCAGGTTGCGCAATTGGGTGCGGACGTTGCCGAGCAGCAGTGGGCGGGCGACGCCGAGGCCGACCCGCTTGGCCGCCTCACCGAGAGACACGTCCAGGAAGACCACGTTGTGGCCGGCCAGGTCCGCCCGGGTGTCCGGGTCGAGGATCGCGCCGCCGCCGAGCGACAGCACCTCGGAGCCTTCGAGCGCTGCCACGATCGCGGCCCGCTCCAGTGCGCGGAAGTGCGGCTCGCCATCGTCGACGAAGATGTCCGAGATCGGCTTGCCGGCGCCTGCCTCGATATCGGTGTCGGTGTCACGGTGCGGCACGCCGAGCCGCTCGGCGAGCAGCGCCGCGATGGTCGACTTCCCCGATCCGGGCGGAGCGACGAGCACAACGACCGGGCTCACAGCTCTGCCCACTCCCGCGGCGTGATGGTGGACGGCAGGTTCGCCAGGTAGGCCTGGTGGTTGCGCGCGGTCTCCGCGACCGAGTCGCCGCCGAACTTCTCCAGGGCGACCTCGGCCAGCACCAGCGCCACCATCGCCTCGGCGACGATGCCCGCGGCCGGTACGGCGCAGACGTCGGACCGCTGGTGGTGCGCGGACGCGGTCTCGCCGGTGGTGGTGTCGATCGTCCGCAGCGCCCGCGGCACGGTCGCGATCGGCTTCATCGCGGCCCGTACCCGCAGCGTCTCGCCGGTGCTCATCCCGCCCTCGGTGCCGCCGGAACGGCCGCCGGTCCGCCGGATGACGCCGTCCTGGGCGACGATCTCGTCGTGCGCCTTCGAGCCCGGGGTCCGGGCCAGCTCGAACCCGTCGCCGAGCTCGACGCCCTTGATCGCCTGGATGCCCATCAGCGCGCCGGCCAGCTTCGAGTCGAGCCGCCGGTCCCAGTGCACGTAGCTGCCGAGCCCCGGCGGCAGACCGTCCACGACCACCTCGACCACGCCGCCGAGGGTGTCGCCGGCCTTCTGCGCGGTGTCGATCTCGGCCACCATCGCCTTGCTCGCGTCCGCGTCCAGGCAGCGCACCGGGTCCGCGTCCAGCTTCGCGACGTCGTCGTACGACGGGATCACGCCGTACGGCGCCTTGACCGTGCCGAGCTCGACGACGTGGCTGACGATCGTCACGCCGAGGGCCTGCTTCAGGAACCGGGCCGCGACCTCGCCCAGGGCGACCCGGGCCGCGGTCTCCCGGGCGCTCGCCCGCTCGAGCACCGGGCGGGCCTCGTCGAAGCCGTACTTCTGCATGCCGGCCAGATCCGCGTGGCCGGGGCGCGGACGGGTCAGCGGGGCGTTCCGGGCCAGGTCGGCCAGCGTCTCCGGGTCGACCGGGTCCGGTGCCATCACCTGCTCCCACTTCGGCCACTCGGTGTTGCCGACCTGGATGGCGACCGGGCTGCCGAGTGACAGCCCGTGC
The DNA here is from genome assembly GCF_004348725.1 of Kribbella turkmenica. Taxonomy (GTDB): domain Bacteria; phylum Actinomycetota; class Actinomycetes; order Propionibacteriales; family Kribbellaceae; genus Kribbella; species Kribbella turkmenica. The sequence goes on along the minus strand of NZ_SMKR01000050.1, from coordinate 6,371 downwards.
CGGAACCCGCCGACGAATGTGACCTCGTCCCGCTCGAACTTCATCCGGGCGCCGCGGCCGTAGCCGAGCCGACGACGGGCGAGGGCGTCGGCCACGTCATCCGTGGTGACCTGGACGCCTGCGGGAAGACCTTCGAGTACGGCGACGAGCGCTTGTCCGTGCGACTCGCCGGCGGTGAGCCAGCGCAGCATGCCCCGATTCTTCCACGCGCCCCCCACCGCCCCGACGCCGGTCTCACCGCGTGCCCGGTCGGGCATGCGCCCGTGGATAGGGTTCAGAGCATGGATCGGGGTGCGGAGGAGACGTGGCGCTCGCGGGTTCGCGGGTGCCTGCTCGGTGGGGCGATCGGCGACGCACTGGGAGCACCGGTCGAGTTCGAGAGCGGCTGGTCGATCGTCGCCGCGCACCCGGACGGGTTGCGGACGTTCGTCTCCGGCTGGCCGCCCGAGACGATCACCGACGACACCCAGATGACGTTGTTCACGGTCGAGGGGCTGATCCGGGCCGGGGTCCGGACCGACCGCAGGCTCGGGTTTCACCAGAGCCGACCGTCTCCACGGCGACTACGGTCCACACACGGCGTGGGGCCTGGCGCGCTATCCCGGCGCCTGACCTTCGATCGACAGCTTGTGCCGGACCGGCGGTGTCAGCTATCCGGCGTACAGCCGGGCGAGCGGCCCGCCCAGCAGGACGCCGGTCAGGGCGCCGATCAGCATGTACGGGCCGAACGGGACCATCTGCTTTCGGGTCATCAGCCGGGCGGCGATCAGGGCGATGCCGACGATCGCGCCGAGGAAGAAGCCGCCGTACAGGCCGGTGACGAACTCACCCCAGCCGAGCCAGCCGAGCGGCAGCCCGAGCAGCCCCGACAACCGCACGTCGCCGAACCCGACACCCCGTGGAAACACGAACCACAGCACGTAGAACACGACGAACCCGATCGCCCCCGCAAGCACCGCGCGCCGCAACGATCCCCACTCCCCCGACACCACGGCGGCGCCCAGCAGCGCGAGACCGATCACCAGGTACGACGGCCAGATGATCGCCGAGGGAAGGTACCGCGTCCGGGCGTCGATGTACCCGAGGATCGCGCCGATGACGGCCAGCAGCAGCCAGGCCACCAGCACCGGATCGGTCCCGAGCACCCATCCGAGCAGCCCGCCGGAGACCGCCGCGAGCAATCCACACCAGGCAGCCGCCCGCGGCCCCGCGAGGTCGGCGTACGGAACCTTGGTCTCGCCTTCCTCGAGCGACGGCTCCGGGATGCGCCGCATCAGCCACGACCCCAGCAGGTACGCCGCCGGACCGCAGCAGACCACCCCGGCCGCCGCGGCGAGCAACGCATTGTCAGCCGGCACGATCCAGGAGCCTAGACGATCCCGGGCAGGTTCACGCGTGGCCTGTGGACGACCGGCGGACCAGGATCCGCGCGACCACCGCCGCACCGGCGCCGATCAGCAGGAGACACTGGCCGGCCTTCAGCAGCGTAGGGCGGTCAGACCGGCCCACGATCGTCGAGCTCCTCCCGCGCGGCGGACCTCATGGCCGCCAGCGGGGCCGGCGACCTGCCCGTCATCATCTCCACCTGGAGAGTCGCCTGATGCACGAGCAGGTCGAGACCGTTCAACAGCTCTGTACCGACCCGGTGCGCGGCGATCGCCAGCCCGGTCGGCCACGGGTGGTACGCCACGTCGAACATCACCGGCGCGACCGCCGCGAAATGCTCGGCCCACGGGTCGGCGGCACCGCCGGGCAGCGTCGAGACGCACAGGTCGAACCCGCCGATCTGCTCGACCTGCGAGAAGTCGGCGACCGAGGTCTTCAGCCCCAGCTCGGCCGCCAGGTCGAGCAGCCGCTCGGCCCGGGAGACGTCCCGGACTACGACGGTCACCTCGCTGACCTTCAGCCCGCGCAACGCCGCCAGCGTCGACGCGGCGGTCGCTCCACCGCCCAGGATCACGGCACTGTCGGCGGCCGTGATGCCGCGCTCGGCGAACGCGTTCACCAGCCCGGGGACGTCGGTGTTGTGGGCCGAGCGCGATCCGTCCGGCTCGAACAGCATCGTGTTCGCCGCCCCGATCAGCTCGGCGACCGGGTCGACGGTGTCCACCAGGTCGAGCGCGACCCGCTTCAGCGGCATTGTCAGCGACAGCCCGCGGACGTCGTCACCGAGCGACGCGACGAACCCGCGCAACTCGTCCTCGCCGACCTCGAACGCGTCGTACCGCCAGTCCAGGCCGAGTGCGGCGTACGCCGCCCGGTGCATCGCGGGCGACAGCGAGTGCGCGATCGGGCTACCGAGGACCGCACACCTCATTCAGCACCGGCCCTTGTGGGCCTGGCACCAGGCCTGGAGCTTCTTCACGTTGTTCAGGTGCTCGTCCGACGTGCTCGCGAACGCGGTCTCGCCGGTGTCGAGGTTGACCAGGGTGAAGTACAGCCAGTTGCCCTGCGCCGGGTTCAGCGCAGCCCGCAGCGTGTCCTTGGTCGGCGAGTTGATCGGCGTCGGCGGCAGGCCCCTGTTCTTGTACGTGTTGTACGGCGAGTCCATGTCCCGCTGCTCCTGCGTGGTGAACACCCCGCCGTCCTTGCCGGCCACGTAGTGGATCGTCGAGTCCATCTGCAGCCGCATCCCGATCCGCAGCCGGTTGTAGATCACCCGCGAGACCTTGGCGTAGTCCTGCGGGCGGTTCGTCTCCGCGCCGATGATGCTGGCCACGATCACCGCCTGGTACGGGTCCAGTTTCTTGCGCTGCGCGGTCTTCACCAGGTCGAGTGCGGCCGCCTGCTTCGCGTACTGCGCCGTCATCAGCTTGAGGATGGTGTACGCCGTCGCGCCCTTCGGCACGTCGTACGTGCCCGGGTAGAGGAAGCCCTCGGCGTTGTTGTTCGCATACGGCGGCAGGCCCAGGGCGGCCGGCTTGGCCAGCGCGGTCGCGGCGGCGCCGGCCGGGAGTTTGAGCTTCGGCGACTTCTGCAGCGTCTCGCTGACCTCGGCCTTGGTCAGGCCGGCCCGGAACCCGATCCGGGTGACCAGGATCGACTTGCCGGTGTCCAGCATCAGCTCGAGCGCGGCCGCGGCCGACATCTCCTTGTGCAGCGTGTACGTGCCGGCCTGCAACTGCCGGGACCGCGGGTCGTCGCGGGCCACCCGCTCGAACGCCCGGGCGCTCTTGACGACGCCCTTCTTCTCCAGCGTGTCCGCGATCGCCTGCGCACTCTGGCCCTGGGTGATCTCCACGACCACCGTGCCGGTGCCGCTGCCCTCGAAGTCGGGTGCGGCGAACATCTGCTCGATCGCGTCCTTGCCCTTGCCGAAGCCGATCACCGCCCCGGCCACCAGCGCACCGACGACGAGCAGCGAGATCAGGCCTGCGAAGCAGCCGAAGCCGCGCCGGGCGCGGGCCTTGCGGCGGTTGGCCCTGCGGTCGACCCGGCTCTCCGGCCGCAGCCCGAGGCCGGTAGGGAGATCATCGCCGTCGGTCACGTCGTCGTCCACCGATGTTCTGTTCACAGGGGCCTCCCGGGTGGGTTCCCAGTCTCGCGCTCGACATCGAGCGCGTGTTGCAGAATCACGACCGCCGCGGCCTGGTCGACCACGGCCCGCCGCTTGGAGCCCTTCTTTCCACGTTCCCGCAGCATGCGCTCGGCGGTCACCGTGGTGAACCGCTCGTCCACCAGCCGCACCGCCGTCCCCGAGTTGCCCTCCTGCACTTTAGCCCGCACCAGCTCCGCGGTTTCCCGGATCTTCAGCGCGGCCGGCCCCTCACGCCCGGACAGCGAGCGCGGCAGACCGACCACGATCTCGACCGCCTCCAGTTCGGCGGCGAGTGCGGCGATCCTCTCCAGATCTCCGGGTCCACGCCGGATGGTAGTCACCGGCGTGGCCAGGATTCCGTGCGGGTCGCTGCTGGCAACGCCGATCCGGACGTCGCCGATGTCCAGTGCGAGCCGCACGCCACGTCTCATCAGGGTCGGTCCAAGACTCAGCCCGTGACGAGCTGGCCGATGGTGTGCTCGACCGCGGCCAGCGCGTCGTCCGCGCCCGCCGGCTCGGTGCCGCCACCCTGTGCGACGTCGTCCTTGCCGCCGCCGCGCCCGCCCAGCTTCTCGGCCGCGACCCGGACCAGGTCACCGGCCTTCAGCCGCCACTCGCGCGCAGTGTCGTTCAGCGCGATCACCACACCGGGCTTGCCGTCGTTCACACTCAGTACGGCGACCACGGCCGGCTTGTCGGCGGACATCCGGCCGCGCACGTCGAGAGCCAGCTTGCGCAAATCCCCGCCGTTCACGCCGTCGGGTGCGCGATGGCCGACGTACTGGACGCCGAAGACGTCCTTCGGGTTCGCGGCCAGCTCGGCGGCAGCGGCCAGCACCTGGCCGGCCCGCATCCGCTCGAGCTCCTTCTCCGCGGCCCGCAGCCGCTCGGCGAGGTCGGCGACCTTCGCGGGCAGCTCCTCCGGCCGTGCCTTCAGGTTCTCGCTCAGCAGGCGGACCAGCGCACGCTCCCTGCCGAGGTAGCGCAGCGCCTCCATGCCGACGAACGCCTCGAGCCGGCGGACCCCGGCACCGACCGACGACTCGCCGGTCACGGTCAGCGCGCCGACCTGGGACGAATGCTTCACGTGCGTGCCGCCACAGAGCTCACGCGACCAGGGGCCGCCGATCTCCACCACCCGCACCTGCTCGTCGTAGGTCTCGCCGAACAGCGCCAGCGCGCCCCACTCCCGGGCCTCCGGCAGCGTCATGTACTGCGCCGAGACCGGCAGGTCCTGGCGGACGGCGAGGTTCGCCACCTCTTCGATCTCGGACCGGGTCGCCTGGTCCAGCGCCGACGACCAGGCGGCACGACCTCGACGGTCTCGCCCTGCTCGGCGGACGACGCGGCCACGCCTTCGCGCAACAGACCGCGGACCTGTGAGTCGGTGGCGAGCTCCTGGTAGCCGGTGAACTCGGTGACTCCCTTCTCCCGCAGCTCCCGGTACCCCGAGGTGTCCGCGTGACCGGCCTTCTTCGCCCGCGCGTCCGCCTTGGCCCGTTCGCGCTGTTCCTTCATCAGCGCCTGGAAGCCCTCGGTGTCGACGTTCAGGCCCTGCTCGGCGGCCATCTCGACGGTGAGGTCGATCGGGAAGCCGTAGGTGTCGTGCAGCTGGAACGCCTTCGCACCCTCCAACTGGTGCGCGCCGCCGGCCTTCGTCTCGCGGACGGCGATGTCGAAGATGCTCGTCCCGGCGGTGAGGGTCCGGCGGAAGGCCTCCTCCTCGGCGTACGCGACCTGGCTGATCCGGCCGAAGTCGGCGGCCAGCTCCGGGTACGACTTCTTCATCTGCTCCAGGCTGACCGGGAGCAGCTCGACCAGGCTCGGGTCCTCGTAGCCGAGCAGGCGCATCGAGCGGATCGCCCGGCGGAGCAGCCGGCGCAGGACGTAGCCGCCCTGCTCGTTGCCCGGGTTCACGCCGTCGCCGATCAGCATCAGCGCGCTGCGGACGTGGTCCGCGATCACCCGGAAGCGGACGTCGTCGACGTGCTCGACGCCGTACTTGCGGCCGCTGAGCTCGGACGCCTTCTCGATCACCGGATAGATCTCGTCGATCTCGTACATGTTGTCGACGCCCTGCAGCAGGTAGGCCACCCGCTCCAGGCCGAGACCGGTGTCGATGTTCTTCTTCGGCAGCTCGCCGAGGATCGGGTAGCCCTCCTTGCCGCCACCCTCGCCGCGGATGTTCTGCATGAAGACCAGGTTCCAGAACTCGAGGTAGCGGTCGCCCGCCTCCCAGTCCCGGTCGGCGCCGAACTCCGGGCCGCGGTCGATCAGGATCTCCGAGCACGGGCCGCACGGGCCGGGGATGCCCATCGACCAGAAGTTGTCCCTCATCCCGAGCCGGACGATCCGATCGTCCGGCAGGCCGGCGACCCGCTTCCACAGGTCGATCGCCTCGTCGTCCTCGTAGTACACCGACGCGTACAGCACGGACTCGTCGAAGCCGTAGCCGCCGTCGTTCTGGGACCGGGTGACCAGATCCCAGGCGTACTCGATCGCCTTCTCCTTGAAGTAGTCGCCGAAGGAGAAGTTGCCGTTCATCTGGAAGAACGTGCCGTGCCGGGTGGTCTTGCCGACCTCGTCGATGTCGAGTGTCCGGACGCACTTCTGCACGCTCGTGGCCCGCGCGTACGGCGGCGTCTGCTGGCCGACGAAGTAGGGCACGAACTGGGCCATGCCGGCCACGTTGAACAGCAGGTTCGGGTCCGGCGACGGCAGCGGTGCGCTCGGCACCACGGTGTGGCCCCGGTCCTCGAAGTACTGCAGGAACCGCCGCCTGATCTCACTGGTTTCCATGGGTGTTACCGGTAATCCTCACGCGTGTCTGCAG